>JAQGJH010000113.1 GCA_028290705.1 Hyphomicrobiales bacterium | reverse complement strand
GCAGCGACCCGCCCCATGGGCTCAGAAAGGGTGAGAACGTTCGGCCAGCCGCCGATTCCCCCTCTCCCTCGATCAAGCCGCCCCAGGATTGTCCCGCAGCCATTCCTTCATCTCTCGATTCACCCCTGACATGCCGTCGAAGCCGATGGCGGTTCTGCTGCTGCTCGTCTTTTTGAAGCAGGTCGGCAACGGGATGGTCTGGTCGGTCATCGCCGTCTATGGCCAAAGCCTCGGCGCGAGTGCGGCCGTGGTGGGCCTGATGGTGTCGGCCTATGGCGGCGCGAGGCTGCTGGTGAACCTTCCGGCCGGTTATGCGTCGGAGCGGTTCGGCCGCCGCGCCATGATGAGCGCCGGCTGCGCGTTCCTGAGCATCGGTTCCGTCGTTGCGCTGGTGACGACCCAGGTCGACGCTTTCTTTGCCTGCCTGCTGATGATGGGCGTGGCGTCGGCTTTCTTCATGACGTCGGCGCTGGCGGCCGTCGCCGATCTCGGCACGCCTGGACGACGCATGCAGGACATGTCGTTGTACCAGGCCGCCAATATGGTGGGCTCGAGCATGGGGCCAGCCCTCGGCGGACTGGCGGCCGGGCTTTGGGGCTATGGCGCGCCCTTCACGGTCAATGCGCTCCTCGGGCTCGCGGGCATTTTCGCCTTCATGGCCATGCCCTGGCGTGAAGGACGGCCGACGCCACGGTCCGCCACGACGGAGACGAAAAACCTCGGGGCGCTGGCGCGACAGGGCGCGGGCGTCGGACTGATGTATTTCAGCATCTTCTACGTCCGGACCGCATCCAACTGGATCATTCTGCCCCTGGTGGCGCAAAGCCGGTTCGGCATGGATCTCGCCACCATCGGATTGATCCTGACGGCGGGCGCCCTGGCCAATCTCGGCGTGCTGGCGTTCACACCCCGCATGGTGCTGATTTTCGGGCGCATCTGGGTCATCGTGATCGCCAGTTGCCTGACGCTCGCGGCCTGCGCCATGCTGGCGTTCGGCGACAGCGCCGCTCTTCTCTGGCTGACCGCGATTTTCTTCGGCGCGGGCGCGGGAATCGCCACTCCGACGCTGACGGCCTATGTCGCCGAGGTCGCGCCCGAGGGGCAGCGCGGCCCCGCCATGGGACTTCTGCGTACGATGCAGGATCTCGCGCTGATCCTGGGCCCGCTGGTTTCGGGACTTCTGAGCGACCGTCTCGGCCTCGGCTATCAGGGCGGCCTTTACGGCTGCCTCGCGATTTTGGGAACCGCCACACTCGTGTTTCGCTTTACGGCGCGCGGTTGAGGGGCCAAACCCGCAGAGATCATCTCGGACGACACGGAGGCGGAGATTACTGCGACGGCATCTGAACCCACACCCGGACAGCCGATCGAGGACGGCGCGAGCCGGTCGCCTCTGCGCCCGATGCGGCACGGCATTTTCCGGGCGGTCTGGCTCGCGAGCCTGGCGTCCAATTTCGGCGGGTTGATCCAGGCGGTGGGCGCCTCGTGGATGATGGCGTCGATCTCGACGTCACCCGGCATGGTGGCGCTGGTGCAAACCTCCACCACCCTGCCGATCATGATCTTTTCGCTGGCCGCCGGAGCGATCGCGGACAATTACGACCGCCGCAAGGTGATGATCTTCGCGCAGCTGTTCATGCTGACCGTATCGGTCCTGCTGACCGCGACCGCGTTCATGGGCGTCATCACGCCGTGGCTGCTGCTGACATTCACGTTTCTGATCGGTTGCGGCAACGCGCTGAATGGCCCCGCCTGGCAATCCTCCGTGGGCGACATGGTGCCGCGCGTGGATCTGCCCGCCGCCGTCACGCTGAACAGCATGGGGTTCAACGCGGCGCGCAGCATCGGTCCGGCCATCGGCGGGCTGATCGTTGCGGCGGCGGGCGCGGCGACGGCATTCGCCGTCAATGCGATGAGCTATTTCGCGCTCATCTTCGTGCTGGCGCGCTGGAAGCCGGTGCGCGCCCCCCGGTTCCTGCCTCCGGAATCGCTTGGCCTCGCGATGGCGGCCGGGCTTCGCTATGTCGCGATGTCGCCGGCCATCCGGAACGTGCTGCTGCGTTGCGCCCTCTTCGGACTGGGCGCGAGCGCCGTGCAGGCGCTGATGCCGATCGTGGCGCGCGATCTCGTGCAGGGTGGGCCGGTAACGTTCGGCCTCTTGCTCGGCGGGTTCGGCGGCGGCGCGGTGGCGGGTGCGCTGCTGAGCGCAAGACTGCGCAGCGCGCTCAGCGTCGAAATGCTTGTGCGATGCGCCTTCGCGGGTTTCGGCTTGTGCGCCGTCCTCACTGCGTGGAGCACCAGCACACCCTTGACCATGGTGGCGATGGCGCTCGGCGGCGCCTGCTGGGTGCTGGCGCTCTCGACATTCAACGTCGCCATCCAGATGTCGGCGCCGCGCTGGGTCGTGGGCCGCGCGCTGGCGCTTTATCAGACGGCCGCATTCGGCGCCATGGCGCTCGGGAGCTGGGTTTGGGGTGTGCTGGCTGAACGCCATGGCGTCGCCGAGGCTCTGCTGATCTGTGTCGCGGTTCACGGCATCGGCGTCGTCGTCGGCTTCGTTCGCCGAATGCCCGATCTCGCGGAAACGAACCTCGATCCTCTTCAACGCTGGACCGTTCCCGACGTGGCTGTGCCGGTCCAGCCGCGCAGCGGGCCAGTGGTGATCAAGATCGAATATACGATCCGGCCATCGGACGTACCGGAGTTTCTGGCCATCATGGCTGAGCGGCGTCGCGTGCGGCGACGGGACGGCGCGCGTCACTGGACGCTGCTGCGCGACCTCGGCGACCCGTCGATCTGGATCGAACGCTACCATACGCCGACCTGGCTCGAGTACATCCGGCACAATCAGCGGATCACGTTTGCCGACGCGAAGATCGGCGAGCGGCTGCGCGAACTCAATCAAACGGCCGAGCCGAAGGTGCAGAGAATGATCGAACGGCAGACGGGCTCGCTGCCGTCTGCATTGCCGGAAGTGCTTGATCCCGGCAGTGATACGCATGGGCCTTCGTAACCAATGCCATTACCTTTGCTCTGTTTCACAACAATGTAACGAGAACGATTACGGTTGAGATCAGCTGACTATTAAAGCAGTTAGATTTCAGCCTGCTAAGCGCCGACTGTGCGGTTTCGTCCGTATATTTGTCGGCTGGCTTGACCTTAGTGTCGATGGCGTCTGACGCCGTGGGGACCTGAGGTTCGTGAACAGCCACAACAGATTTCTGCTGACACTGTCCGAGCATGATCGTGACATTCTGATCGGTCGCATGAGCGAAGTGGATCTAGCCTGCCGACAGGTTTTGTCCGAGCCGGGGAAATGCATCGAGTTCGTGTATTTTCCAGAGACGTGCGTGTGCTCGATCCTTGCGGTAACGGCGAACATCCTCCCCATCGAAGTCGGCATGATAGGTTTCGAGGGCGCTTCGGATTTCGTTTCAACCTATGGTGACACGGCGGCCTTTCGGCTTCTGGTTCAGGTCGCCGGTCGCGCACTGCGCATAGGCGCGCAGGATTTCGCCTTGCTGTTCGCATCGCTTCCCGGCTTGCGCGCACTGACCTTTCGCTATCGCGAAGCGATGGCCATTCAATTCGCCTATACGGCGCTGGCGCACGGAAGCCTCACGATCGAAGCACGGCTCGCAAGATGGCTGCTGATGACCAATGACCGGAGCCGGCAGGTGGCCATGCCGCTCGTGCACGAGTTCATGGCCTCGATGCTGGCGGTTCGTCGATCCGGCGTGACGACGGCGATTCACATCTTGGAAGGCGCAGGCGCCATTCGGGCGTCTCGCGGGTCGATCGTCATTCGTGACCGCGAAAAGCTCATGCAGCTCACGGGTGGCAGCTATGGCGTGCCGGAACGCGAATACGAGCGGCTGATGCGGACCTGAAGGTCCGCGATCTCACTTGCTGCCCTGCTCCGCACGACGCACGAGCCAGGCCGTCATGGCCTTCATTTCCTTGATGTCCTTCTCGATGGCCGTGAGCCGGGTGCTCAACTCGCCCGACCTGTCGTCGGACAGATCCTGGAAGGATTCCATCGATTTCTTGACCGCCCAGCGCAACCCGAGAGCCGGCAGGCCGATGAGAAGGGTCAGCGGCCAGAGCAATGCCAGCAATACTGCCCAGCCGGGGCGCGAGCTATGCTCGCGCATCATGAGGAAGACGCCGGTCACGGCCGCCACCACGCCGTAATAGACAAAGGGAAGAACGATCTGCCAATCCATGTCTGCAAGATCCAGTCAGTCTCTGAATTCGTTAGGTCATCCGCGCGCGCGGGCATTCTTCGGACCGCTGTTCCAAACAGGAGGAATGTCTTGGTCATGACCATTTGCGCCCGCATCAAAGCTTCACCGCACGATGGGCTTGTATGGTTAACGAATGACTAAGGCTTGGCCGGGCGCGTCAGGCTGACGCCATGTTGGGCCCATGTGGCAAACGGAACCGTATCTTCCACCGGCTGTTGATGGGCGGAGGAACAAGCGATGAAAAACTACCTCAAACATACGTGCAGCGTATCCCTGCTGTCGCTCGCGATGGCATTCGGCGGCCCCGCCGCCCACGCGCAGTCGACATCTTCAGGCGCGACGTTCCAATTGGCGCAATCGGAACGCGGCATGGAGCGAGGCCAGGGCGGCGGTCAGGAACGCGGAGGCGATCAAGGCCGTGGCGCCGAAAGGCGTGGCGAAGGTCAGGAGCGCGCACAAGAGCGCTCGATGGAGCGTGGCCAGGGCCGTCAGGGGCGCGAGGCCGCTCCACAGCGCGAAATGGCGCCTCAGCGCGAACAGCGGACGATGCAGCGCGAGATGCAGCCGGTCGAGCGTTCACAGATGCGCGGGCGGGATGGCGGCGCCAGCCGCGAGGCCGAGATGCAGAGGCGATACGGGACGCAGCGGGGTGAATCGCGCAGCTACACGACCCGCGACGACAGGCGCTACCGGGACGACCGGCGCTACCGCGAAGATCGCCGCTATCGTGAAGACCGCGGCTATCGCGGACGCGATCGCGACGTGTCGAGTTTCGTCTATCTGGGAGGTCCGCGCGTCGTCGTTCGCGATTACGGCCCCGGCTGGTGCCGCGGCCTGCATAGCGGACGTCACTGGGCTCCGCGTGTTGGATGGCATAACGCACGCCATCGCGGCCTCTTCCGCTGCTAATGCAAAAGCCGCCGCACTGCGGCGGCTTTTTTCTCCTCCGCCATCAGGATGCGCCCACTATGCGGCCAACAAGTCTGCAGCACTTCGCCCGCTTCGGGTACGCCGCGCGCGGCGTCGTCTATCTGCTGGTCGGGGGGCTGGCGTTTCTCGCGGCGCTGGGCCGGGGCGGCGACACGACCGACAGCAAGGGTGCGCTGGTCACTCTGCTGTCGCAGCCCTTCGGCGCGGTCCTGCTCGGCGTCGTCGCACTGGGGCTGTTCTGCTTTGCAGCCTGGAGGATCGTGCAATCCCTCACCGATGCCGACAATTTGGGAACGAAGCCAAAGGCGCTGTTCCGACGTGTCGGATTCATCGTCAGCTCGATCATCAACGTCGGCCTGGCTCTCTCGGCGGCACGGATCGCGCTGGGAAGCGTGGCCGCCTCGGGCTCTGACGATCGCTCGACGCAGGACTGGACCGCTTACCTGATGTCCATGCCGTTCGGCCAGTGGCTGGTCGCGGCCGTCGGCCTGACGATCGCGGGCGTCGGTATCGCCATGAGCGTCAAGGCCTGGAAGGCAGGATTCGAGGACCATCTTTCGATTGATGCGCCAACGCGCCGTTGGGTGCGGCCCGTCGGCCGCGCCGGGTATTTCGCGCGCAGCCTGACGTTCCTGATCATCGGCGGATTTCTCGTCATGGCCGCCCTGCACGCGCGCTCGGGCGAGGCACAGGGACTGGGCGGCGCCCTACAAACCTTGCAGTCGCAGCCCTACGGATGGATCCTCCTGACGGTCACGGGAGCCGGTTTGTTCTCCTTCGGACTTTTCCAGCTGGTCGTCGCCCGTTATCGGCGGATCAACACGCCCGACGTAAGCCAGATGACGGACGCGCTTTCAGGCAAGGCCAGCAATCTGCTTTCGACGTGAAGAACCCCGGCTTGGCGCCGTCAGTAAGACATCAGGACCGGCAACGGGGGATCGGAGAGCATCCGCCTGGTGACCCCGCCGAGCACGAACTGCCTCAAGCGGTTGTGCGCGAATGCGCCCATGACCAGTAACGAGGCGCGCGTGTTCGTCGCGTGACTGCGAAGCGTTTCGCCGACATCTCCTTGCGCAGGCAGACACGTCACCGACACACGCCGGCAGTGACGCGCGAGGTGGGTTGCGATGTCTGCCCCGTCCATGTTTTTCGTCTCATCGACGTCGCCGCTGACGCTGACGACTTCGACGTTCTCTGCCTTGGCGAGGATCGGCATGGCGTCGCCGACAGCGCGTGCGGCCTTGGCCGAGCCATCCCAGGACACGATGATCGTTTCGAGCGAAGCCGGCTTGTTCCAGATCCTGGGAACGATGATCACCGGGCGTCCTGAGCCAAACAGAACCTCCTGCACGATGCCCTGCATCAGCGACAAGGCTTCGTCGCTGGGCTCGAGCAACGCAACGTCCGACACGCGGGCCAGCCGCGCGAAGCGGTCCGCGACATCGCCATATTCCGCGTGAACCAGTTCGAGCGATGCCTCGACGCCAGCGGCGTGCGAACGCGTGAGCAGTGCAGCGCCGAATCTTTCGGCCTGTTCGCCTCGTTCCCGATTGGCGACGGCGATCAGATCGGCAGCGGCGCGCACGATACCGGCCGAAGCCGCCGCGAACTTGCACGAGCCGACCCCTACGGTGAGGTGGGCGTTGAGCAGCGTCGAAAGCTCCAACGCGTAATCGACGAGCGAGGGAGCCGGCATCTGTTCGGCAAGATGTGAGTCGAAGATCGGCCCGACGAAAATGCTGCGATAAGCCATGACGCTGTTCCTTCACGAACGGCGGCCCTCATCCGGGCCTTCCATGGCTGACATTCACACGGCAGCGGGATGGGCGACGTGATCGAAATCAAAGACCTGCACCCAGTTCTCGCCTCGTCGGCGCCGGCGACTGCGAGGCTTAAGGCGCCTCGCAGCCGTAAGCGTCAGGCGGCGCGGGTACCGAGCGGCGGCTCGTCCGCGTCGCGGAGGTTGTCCCGGCTCGGAGCGGTCTTCTCCTCGCCTTCGTCGGTCAGGGTCGGAAACTCACCGGCGTTTTCGACCGCTACCAGAGACTCGACCGGCTCACCCTGACGGTCCGGCCTCATCGTCGTGTCCTGCTGACTTTCCTCGATGGCGACGAGTTCCGAGGCCTTGTCCCAGTGAATGTCAGCCCTTCCCTCGGGCCTGCCCTCGGCGACCCAAAGGTCATAGGCGCGAAGGTTGATTCGTGCGTCGCGATCCTTCTGGTCCATGCGCTCTCCTCTCATGGCTTTGTCTGCCGGCTGGCATTGGATGGGTTGTGGTGGATTTCCACGTCGTCGCCCGTCTCCGCTTCCGCGTCGGGATCCATGTCCTGCCGATCCCACATGCCTTTGACGCCACGGGCGCGATCGGCGACCGGAAGGTCTGCATTGTCGGCAACGTTGACGGGCTCCTGCGAGGGATCGATCGCATAGGGGTCTTCGTCCGACGTGTCATTCGAGGATGGGACCTGCACCTGGCGTCCGCCGCCGGCTCCCGGCTGGACATCGGGTTGCGCTTCCGTGGGCTCGACTGGGTTTCTCGCCATGTGTCCTGATCCTCGTTGCGGTTTTCGATGAGAAGGAACAAGTTGGGGCGCGAACGGTTGCGTCCGTCCCAAGTCGTCAAACCGCCAAGCTCAAGACCCTGGCGGGTTTGCTTTTGTGGTGGATGGGCATGGACTTATGGCATGTTCCCAGAGGCGATTCGCGACGGAGAGCATGGTGGATTCATCTGAGTTGAAACGTATTTGCACCGTGGCTTCGGAGTTGGACAAGCTGGTGCCGCGGATCGGTGAGGCCATCCTCTCGGATGAACGGCCCGAGGCGCAGTCACGTCTAGCCTCGCTGCTGAAGTCGGCCGAAGCGTTCCTGCTCGAAACCGGCCCCACGGTCGCCCGCACGATGTTCGAACCAGGCCCCACGCGTGAGATGGCCGAGCGTTTTCTTCGTGAGTTGCCGCGTCGTCTCCGGATGATCCGCGAGGCGCATGCCCCGGCCCGACGCACGCCCGGCAAAGTCATTCCCGTCGTGCTGGAAAGCCGCTCATCGCCTTCCCGCGCCGGCTAGCTTTTGGCCAGCGCGAAGCGGTGCATGAAACGAGTGTCGGCGGGTAGCACCCCGCCGACACCTCGCATCGTCAGGGACGCAGCACCTGCTTCGTCCGCTTGATCAACTCAGGCGAAGACGCGTAGGTCTTGGCGATGATCTTTGAGATTTCCTCGCCGCTTTTCGCATTGACCCCGATCTTCATCTTGTCGGCCTCGGCGATCAGTTCCGGGTCCTTCATGGTGTCCATGAAAGCTTTGCGGAGGATCTTCAGGGCTTCCGGATTGACGCCCGGGGGCGCCATGAAGGGCCGACCATATTCCTGCTGGCCGACGATGAGTTCGGCTACCGCGCGGTTTTCGCCCTTGATGTAATCCCAGATCGGCGGGGCCTTGATGTCGGGATTGACCTCAAGGCCTGCCTGCACGAGCAGATTGACCTTGCCGGTCGAGATCCAGTCAGGGCGGATCGACGCGAGCGTCGCGGAATCGAGAGCGCAAATTCCCGCCGCCTCGCCACGCTCCATCGCGAGCAGCAGATCGGCCGGCCCCTTGTAGCCCATGACGATCTCGAATTTGGTGCCCGCCAGGGCATTCATGAAGAGCGCATAATCGGTGGCCGAACTCTGGGGAGCCGTCGACGCCACGATGACCTTGCCCTTGCTGGCATCCTCGATCGTCTTGATGCCCGACGCCGCGCTGGTGAAGCACAGGCGCGTGCCGCTGTCGGCCGTTCCCAAATATTCGAACTTGCCGGGATCGTAGCGGAATTTGCCGGGCTCCTCGATCAACGGCTCGAAGATGGCGCCCGGGACGAGAATTCCGAAGACCGTGCCGTCCTTGGGAGCGACATTGGCGATGTATTGCGCGGCCGTGATGCTGCCTGCGCCCGGCATGTTCTGCACGATGAAGGCCGGGTTGCCGGGCAGGTGCTTGCCCATGTGGCGGGTGAGGAGACGGGCGTAAGCGTCGAAGCCGCTGCCAGCCGGATTGCCAACGACGACACTGATCTGCTTGCCATGGAAATAATCGGCAGCGGACGCCTGCGATCCCGTCGCCGCACCCAAAAGTCCCACGGCCAGAGACGCAACCGCGGCACGTGAAACGAATTGCCAAGCGCTACTCATCAAGCTTCCTTTCGAATTGGATCGCCGGTGCGATCAGCCGCCGATGTGGGATGCAATCGGGATGCCATCATGGGCGGATTGACTTCTTGAGCCGTGCGAGCACTGGCGCAGGAGCCCCGTACATTTTCTTGACCAGACCTGCGATTTCCTCGCCGCCCTTCGGATTGATGTCGAGCTTCAGCTTGCGCGCGTCTTCGAGAAGCGCCGGATCCTGCATAGCGGCCATGAAGGCCGTGCGCAGGATGCGCAGTGGCTCGGCCGAAATACCCGGCGGGGCTACGAAGGGGCGGCCGAAGACCTGCTGACTGACCATCAGTTCGGCGACTTCCCGATCTTCGGGCTTGGTGAATTCAAACAGCGACGGCGCTTCGAATTTGGGGTTCGGCTCAAGCGCGTGCTGCACGAGCACGTTGATCTTTCCAGTCGAGATCCAGTCCGGACGCATGGTGTTGACGGTCGCCGAGTCGAGTGCGCAAACCCCTGCGGCTTCACCACGCTCCATCGCCAGCAGCACGTCGCCCGGGCCTTTATATCCCGACACGACTTCGAATTTCGTGCCCGTGA
>JAQGJH010000092.1 GCA_028290705.1 Hyphomicrobiales bacterium | reverse complement strand
CTCGACCAAGATCGCCGCGCCCGTCTACGGCTATCTTGGCGACCTGTTCGGACGGCGGCGGCTCATGTTCGTGGCGCTCGCGCTCTTCCTCGGCTCGTCCATCGCCTGCGCTTTCGCGCCATCTGTGTTGCTTCTGGCGCTGGCACGCGTGCTTCAGGGTTTTGGCGGCGGCGGCCTGATCACGCTGTCTCAGGCGCTCATCGGCGAAGTGGTGCCCCCGCGCGAGCGCGGCAATTTCCAGGGCTATCTCGCCACCGTGGCGGTGACGTCGGCGTCGTTCGGGCCGGTCGCCGGAGGGTGGATCACCGAGCATCTCGGCTGGCGGATGGTGTTCCTCGTCAATGCACCGCTTTGCCTGCTGGCTTTCCTTCTCGTGGCGCGTCTGAAGACCTCACCCGGGCTCGATCGCAAGGGTTGGCGATTCGATTCCTGGGGCCTCGTTTACTTCATCGGATTCATCCTGCCTCTGCTGCTGGCGCTGGAGCAGGCGCAACGTCTGGATGCGCGAGCGTTGCTGATCATCGGGGCGCTGCTCACCACTTCGCTCGTTTGTCTCGTGCTGCTGATCCGGCAGGAGAAGCGTCACTCGGCTCCGCTCTTGTCGCTGCACCTGCTGAGACGCGCGGCGATCTGGCAGGCGAATGCGCTTGCCGCGTGCCATGGCGCTGCGCTGACGGCTCTGGTGGCCTTCGTGCCCATTTATCTGCGCGTCGTGCGCGGCGCTTCGCCGACGGAGACTGGGTATCTGCTGTTGCCGATCACGGCCGGCATCGGCATCGGAGCCATCGTGACCGGGAGGCTTGTCAGTCGCACCGGCATGACCATGGCGTTTCCCTCGACGGGCCTGGTCTTCGCGTCGCTCACCTTGTTCGGTTTTGCCTTCGCGGCTCCGATGATGACCATGGGGCAGATCTCGCTGCTTCTGACGATCAACTCACTGTTCATGGGCACCGTCATGGGCGTCGTTCAGGTGACCACGCAGACCGCCGCGGGCCCAAAAATGCTTGGCGCCTCCGCAGCCGCTGTGCAGTTCTCGCGGTCGATCGGGGCGGCTCTGGGCACGGCCATCCTAGGGGCGCTTCTGTTCGCTTCCCTGCAGAACGTCGATCCTGAGGCGACCGCGATTTTCAGCCGCCTCGTCGAGGATGGACCTGCGGGTTATGCCGGCCTGGATTCCGCGCGCGTCGCGGCAATGCAGCAGGCCATTGCTTCAGCCTTCAAGTCGGCGTTTTTCGCCCTGGGGCTGTTCACCACCATGGGCATGCTTCTGGCGTGGTCGAATCCCATGCGAAAAGTCTGATTGTCTGCAGACCGGCAGAAACTCGATTTAGGTCAGGAACCGTACAAACGGGCGAACGTTCAACCCACGCAGGCTGTGGGCTTGGCCCGATCAGCCTGAGACCTCCGCGCCGGGGCGACGCGGGGGTCGCTCCTCGAAGGAAGTCTACCGATCCAAGTCCGCCATTTGGAATGCAGCGAGTGTCCCTGTTTTTTTGTGAGTAGCAGCATGGCGCAGCACGATGCCCAAGTCCCGGTCCAATGCCCTCATTGCAAGGCCATGTTCGTGAAGCGGCCATTGCCCAGACTACGGCAGCCTGTTTCCTGCCCGCGGTGCCACGCACTCTTCACGCTGTCGGCTCAACCGGGAGCTGACAGCATGCGGGATCCGGATTCCAAGCCCTGATTCAGAGGACGAGATCGGCGTCGAAGTCTTCCATCGGAATCGGCCGGGCAAACTCGATCGCGAATCCCTTCTGAAAGGTACGCACGACCGTGCCCCGTGTTGCGCCGATCACGACGCGGGCGCCGATGGGCGGCTCCATGGGGGCCTCCAAGGCCGCGCCTGTCCGGGACACGTCAATGATGCGGACATCGCATTCGGCGCGGCTACCGACCTGCAGCCGGTAATCGATGTGTTTCGGCTTGATCCGCTCGTGCTGTCGCGAGCCCTCCTCACCCAGGAGATGACGGTTGATGAGCCAGGTCAGCTGGTCCGCAATCTTGTCGCGCTTGCGCACCGTGGCGTTGAACGTCATGGCGAAGCCGGTGGGAGTCAGGCGCTCCACCTGACCTTCCAGCCCGCCGATGAGTTCCAGGTAGACAACGACGCGCTGGCCGATCGCTGGCCGGACTGGCGCCAGAATGGACATCCCACCCGCCGAGACGTTTTCGGTCTTGCAGTCGAACTCCGTTCCGTCGGCCAGCATGCCGCGACCGTTCAGAATGGCGACAACCCGCGTATGTCGGCGCCCGTCTGCGGATGAAGCGAGCTGCTCCTTCTGAGCAATGAGACGCCTGAAGGAGGCTGAAAGTGATGGCGGCATGCTGCGCGGCGCCTCTTGGTCCGGGCGATTTCACTGTGAAACCGTTTTGCGAGTTAACCATCACGTAATCCAGCTAAGAAAAGCCTAACGTCATGTCATAGCTTCATTTTTATTGCACTTTGCCGTTAGCGGCCCGTCCCCGACGGCGCGCCCGGGAGTTAACGCTCGCGTAAGCTACGACGCTCAGTATGGGCAATTGCTGGGGCAACCCGATACGAGGGCGGATGCGTTTACCTGAAACTCAGATCAAAACCCACCGCGCTCCGGCCGCCGAGGATTCGCTCGCCTGCGATTTCCAACGAGCGGTCGTCGAGCGATTTCCATCCGGAGAGGTCAATGTGTCGGCGGTCTGCATCGCCGCGTCGGGCATCATGGCGGCCTATCTCGCGGCGCTTCCCGACGAGACGACGCGGGCCGCATTGCTCGAGAAGGTGGTAGATGGTTTGCAGGCGGATCTGAACGGCGCCCCGACAGCGGCGACATCGCGCGAAATCCAGTAGAGATTGGAAAGTCGTGGGTGGAGCCGGTCTCCACCTCTTGCCATGTTTGGCGCGCGCAGTTATGGGATTGGATACCAGGCCGGGCCCCTCTGACAGCCAAAAGCTGTGATGTCGGACTGGATGACATGTGGCCTGGTTTCTAAATCATCGGACGTTCGTGGTTTCATTGCCGACTTCGCTGTCTCAGCAGGTTGCATGCAGAGCCTCGGGACGTTGATTTAGGTGTCGGGCTACCTCTCGTTCAATCAGGAGCGGATGCCGACACATGAGTCATCTCTTTACAGCCGAAGCATTCACCGCCTTGCTCCAGGTCATCATGATCGACCTGGTGCTTGCCGGCGATAATGCCATCGTCATCGGACTGGCCGCTGCCGGTCTTCCCAAAGACCAACGCGCCAAAGCCATTCTGATCGGCATCATTGCCGCGACCGTGCTGCGTATCATCTTCGCGGCCGCCACGACCCAATTGCTGCAGATCGTCGGACTTCTGCTTGCCGGCGGCATCCTGCTTCTCTGGGTCTGCTGGAAGATGTGGCGCGAATTGCGCGCCGGTCACGATCAGGAAGAACAGGACGCGCTGGACGCCCTGGAACAAGAGAACGGCGGAGTCGCCACGGCCAACGGAGCTCCGCGCAAGACGTTTGCGCAGGCAGCGTGGCAGATCGTGGTTGCAGACGTCTCGATGTCACTCGACAACGTCCTTGCGGTCGCGGGCGCAGCGCGCGAATTTCCGGAAGTCCTGATCTTCGGCCTGATCCTGTCGATCGCGCTCATGGGCATCGCGGCATCGTTCATCGCGCGTCTGCTTCAGAAGCATCGCTGGATCGCTTATGTCGGCCTCGTGGTCATCCTCTATGTCTCGCTCGACATGATCTACCGCGGCGGCATGGAAATCTGGCCCTACATGGCTCGATGAGCGTCAGGGGCTGGCGCCCGGTGCGCCAGCCCCGTTGTTTTCTCCACTGGCGGGCGCCGCAGCACTCGCCCGGAAAAGTTTTGGATCGAGCGCGCCCAACGCAATCAATGGTGCGGGCAGCGCGACACCGGCTCGACGCATGGTCTGGATCGCAGCGCGGCAGGCCGTCTGATCCTTCGAAGATATCGATGTTTTGGCCTGACGCAGCGCCTCACTCGTGGGTGGCGGGGCTTTTGCTGTGGCGGACGGCGGCGCGGGCGGCTTCGACGTTTGGGCCGATGTCGACGACTGCTGCCCTGCGGCCGATTGCTGGCCCGTCATCGGCTTCCCGTCATCTTGCCTTTTCGGCTCGGCCCCTGCGCTTCCGGACTGCGCATCGGGCTTCGGATTAGGCTGGGCTGACTTCGCGGCTTCCTGAGCATCACCCTGCGGACCGGACGCGCCCGTCCCTTCCTTGGTGATGGGCGCGCTCAAGCCGGACGTCTGCTGAGCATTGTCGGTGCCGCCGACCTTGGGTTGTTCGGTTTCGGCCTTCGGAGCCTGCACGGCCGTTCCTGTGCCCGGGCTCGCGCCGGTCGTCTCATCCGCTTTGGCGCTGCTCGTCTCCTTCGGCACGTAAGCGGAGAGCTCGACACACAAATCCGCAGGCTGGCTCGTCTTGGACGTTGCGACTGCGGGCGTGGAGGACGGAGCCTGCGCACGCGCTATCGTGGGCAGGGTCACGACCGCCATGGCCGTGGACGCGAGCAGGCACCCGACGAGATTGAATTTACCGGCCTGAGCAAAAGACATGCTGTGCTCCTTTTAAATTCGGGGGCGAGCCGGATCGACGCGTCCCGCGGGGGCCGCTGGGTCGGCGCGGTCGGCCTGATCAGCCCAGAGATCGTGGTGTTGACGCGCCCATTCTCGATCGACGGTGCCGGAGCCCATGGCTTCGAAAGCGCCTTCCATGCCGACGGAGCCGATGTAGATGTGCGCGAGAATGCCGGCGATGAAGACGGCCCCGATGATGCCGTGAATGATGCTCGTCAACTGCATGCCGTTCACCCCCGTGACGGTGAAGGGGAACAAGAGCGCGAGGCCGGAGACGAACATCGCCAGGCTTCCCAGCGTGACGCCCCAGAAGACGATTTTCTGACCTGCATTGAAGCGGCCGGCGCTGACGTGACCGCGGCCAGTCAGGCCGCCGCCCTTCTTGATCCACTCCAGATCGACGCGGCTCGGCAAATTGTCACGAACCCAGACGACGAACATGATCAGGATGCCGACCGTGAACGGCCAGGCGAAGAAGTTGTGCGCATATTTCAACCACTGACTCATCTCGGCGAAGGCGTATGGCCCCATGATCGGCATGAGGAGACGCTTGCCGTAAATGTAGTTCAGCCCAGACAGCGCCAGCACGATGAAGCATGTCGCGACCATCCAATGCGTGAAGCGCTCGACGAAGCGGAATCGTACGATGCGATCACCCGTCTCCGAGTACTGGCCCCTGATGCGGCCGAACACGAGATAGAAGATCACCAGCGCAAGCAGCATGCCCAGGATCGCGAGACCTGCGATCCACGGCATGGTGACTTCATGAAACATGCGCCAGTCGCGACCTTGCGGCTGAATGAGGAAACGAGAGCGCTCGTCCGGAATGCTGACCCGCCCATCGATTCGGCTGTTCTGCTTGAACAGCATGTCCTCGTTGACAGACTCGGCCTGAGGGTTCGGCGCCGTGGTCGGCGCCTGCGCGTGCGCCGGGATGCTGAAGGCGAGCATCAATGCCAGCAGGAAGGCCGAGATTGCATGGCCGACGGTTCGTCTCGACATCCTGTCCTCCGTCTCACGTCATTGTCTTGAAGCCGAGTCAGCCCGTGATCGTTTCACGATAGGCCGTTCGCCAGCCCCACGCTCCGGACCCGTAGCCACGCTTCGTCACGCGCTCTTTGTAGATGGCCGCGATGATGTCGCCATCTCCGGCCAGAAGCGACTTCGTCGAGCACATCTCCGCACAGAGCGGCAGCTTGCCCTCGGCCAGCCGGTTCGATCCGTATTTTTCATACTCTACGGTCGTGAGATCGGCCTCCGGCCCGCCCGCGCAGTAAGTGCACTTGTCCATCTTGCCGCGCGAACCGAAGTTGCCGACCTTCGGGTACTGAGGCGCGCCGAACGGACAGGCGTAGAAGCAATAGCCGCAGCCGATGCACAGATCCTTGGAATGAAGCACCACGGCGTCGGCCGTCGTATAAAAGCACGAGACCGGGCAGACGGCCGCGCAAGGCGCATCCGTGCAATGCATGCAGGCCATCGACACCGAGCGTTCGCTCGGCTTGCCGTCGTTGATGGTGACGACGCGGCGGCGGTTAATGCCCCACGGCACGTCATGTTCGTTCTTGCATGCCGTGACGCAGGCATTGCATTCGATGCAGCGATCCGCGTCGCAGAGGAATTTGATCCGGGCCATTCTCGCGCCTCCGCTCAGGTCGTCCGGATCTGGCACAGGGTCGCCTTGGGCTCCTGCATGCCAGTGACGGGGTCAAAACCGTAGGTGGTGATCGTGTTGACGCTCTCGCCGAGAACGATCGGGTCCGTGCCCTGCGGATAAAACTCCCGCATGTCGCGGCCCTGATAAAAGCCCGAGAAGTGAAACGGCATCCAGGCGACACCGCGACCGACGCGATCCGTGACGAGCGCCTTGACCCTGATCTTCGCGGCGTTTTCTGCCCCGTAGACCCAGATCCACTGCCCGTCCTTGATGCCCCGGTCCGCCGCGTCGGCGACGTTCACCTCCACGAACATGTCCTGCTGCAATTCCGCCAGCCACCGGTTGGAGCGCGTTTCCTCACCGCCTCCTTCGTATTCCACCAATCGTCCGGACGTCAGGACGATGGGAAATTCGCGTGCGATGTTGCGGTCGAGCGCGGCCTTCTGCACCGACATGCCGATGTTGGGAAGGCGGAACTGGCGCTCGTCGGGACGCGTCGGATATTTGGCGACGAGATCGGGGCGCGGCGTGTAGATCGGCTCGCGATGCACGGGTATGGGATCGGGCAGGTTCCAGGCATTGGCGCGCGCCTTGCCGTTGCCGTAGTGCATCACGCCATGGTCCAGACAAATGCGCTGGATGCCTCCCGAGAGATCGATGGCCCAACTCACGGCATCGACGTTGCCGCCGCCGATTTTCTCGATGGTGGCGCGCTCTTCTGCCGTGAGCTCGCTGTCCCAGCCGAGCTTCTTCAGCACTCCCATGGTGAATTCGGGATACCCGTCGGTCAGGTCCGATCCGGCCGAGAAGGAGTCTTCCGCAAGAAGCGTTTCGCCGTTGCGTTCGATTCCGAAGCGCGCCCGGAACGTGCCGCCGCCTTCCTTCACGTGAAGGTTGGTGTTGTAGAGGATGTGCGTGCCGGGATGTCGGATCTCGGGTTTGCCCCAGCAGGGCCATGGCAGCCCGTAGTAGTCGCCGCCGATTTCCGGAACGTCTTTGGGCGCCCGCAGCGTGACGATGTCGAACTTGTCCTGATTGCGCATATGCGCTTTCAGGCGCTCCGGACTCTGGCCGCAATATCCGGTCGACCACCCGCCGCGATTGATTTCGCGGAGGATGCTTTCGGCTTGCGGATTCTTGTCCCGCACCTCGATGTTCTTGAACATGCTCTCAGCCAGGCCGAGCTTTTCGGCCAGCAGGTAAATGGCTTCATAATCCGTCTTGGATTCGAAGATCGGCTCGACGATCTTTTCGCCCCATTGCAGAGATCTGTTCGAAGCCGTGCGCGATCCGTCCATTTCCATCGACGTGCAGATGGGCAGCAGGTACGTGTCGTCACGCCGGGCGTCGAGCGCCGCGAAGGTCGTGGGGTGAGGATCGGCGACCACGAGGAGATCGAGCTTCTTGATGCCCTCGATGGCCTCCGGAATACGCGTCACCGTGTTGCCGCCGTGGCCGAAAACCATCATCGCCTTGATGGCGGCGCGCTGATCGATCTGCTCGACCGGCAGGTTGACGGCGTCGAACCAGCGCGTCGACGTGATGCCTGGCGTCTCCATGTTTTCTTTGCGCGACCGCGGCTTGCGCCCACCGATGGCCGGGACTTCGTCGAAGCGGGACTGAAGCCAGTCGTATTCGACCTCCCAAACACGAGCCCAATGTTTCCACGCGCCTTCGACGAGCCCGTAGTAGAGCGGCAGCGTCGTCACATCGAGTCCCAGATCGGTCGCGCCCTGAACGTTGGTGTGGCCGCGGAAGATGTTGGCCCCGGTGCCGGGCTTGCCGACGTTGCCGGTCGCCAGACAGAGGATGCAGAAGGCGCGAACGTTGGCTGTGCCAACCGTGTGCTGTGTCGCGCCCATGCACCAGATCAGAGTCGAGGGCTTTTGGGTCGCAAAGAGTTCAGCCACGTGCCTGAGCTGCGCACCCGGCACGCCGGTCACGCGCTCGACCTCTTCGGGCGTCCACTTC
>JAQGJH010000110.1 GCA_028290705.1 Hyphomicrobiales bacterium | reverse complement strand
GCGTTCCAGGCCAAGGCTCTTCTCTTCAACGCATCGTCGTCGGTTCTCTGCAGCGTTTCGCAGGCGTCGAATCGATGATGGAGGCCAAGCGACCAGACCGGCAGGGTCAGGTGGCCGAGGACGCGGCCGCCATGCATCCTCACCAGGCCTTCGAGCACGGCAGGCGAAACATGCGCCAGCGAACGCGTGATCTGCGAGGGCGCCGCCCAAAGATCGATGGGCGCCCCGGCCAGCACCAGAGCCCGCACCTTCTGGGGGAACAGCGCCGCATAAGCGGCTGCGAGCCAGCCGCCCTGGCATAGCCCCACCAGTGCGGCCCGTCCGCCGAGGGCATCCACCGCACGATCCAGGTCCCGCAGATAATCGTCGATGGCGAAGCCGCTCATGAGCGGGGTGGCGGATTTCCACTGCGTGAGCGCGAGCGGCCCGAGCCCCGCTTGGGTGAAGCGTTCCGCAATCGAGTGTTCCGATGCAAAATCGCCGATCGAGGCATCGTGCAGCGCGAAAGGCGCGACGATGACGACGGGGCCTCGTGCGCGTGGCGGACTGGAGGAGCGGCTACGCAGAGCCATGGTGGGCAGATCCAGCAGCGTCGCATCCAGCGTCGCCAGTTCGGGGCGCTCGACGGGCTCGTGCAGCATCGATGCAGGGAAAGAGGCCGTGCGCCAGATCAGATCCCAGAATTCGTTCATTGCCGCCATACCGGGTGTTCCGCGTCGACCGAGGCGTCTCGAACATATCGGCTCGCAGGGAGGCGTCCTTGATCGTGCGCAACTCTACGACGGCGTGATGGCGATCCGGAGGCGTCGGCCTTTTCTTGCAGGAATCCGCGCGTCGTCCTGCTCGGGCTGAACCATATCGACTCGCCCGTGTTTTCTCCCATCGAGGAGAACAACATGACGACGATACCGGATTTCGATTTTCGAACGCATTTCAACCCTGCCGAGGCCGCGGCGATGCGGAACGCCTTCGATGCCGTCTGGGGGCGGTTGCAACCCGACCTCCCCGCCGACGAAAATGCGCGGGCGAAAATGAAGCAGGAGGTGGCGGAAATCATCGTGGCGCTGGCGACCGCGGGCGAGCGCGATGAGCAGCAACTCGTGGCCGGTTGCCTCGCGCAATACCCGCCGCGGCCTTCGCCGGCCCCGTAAAATCCGAAGCAGGTTCAAAGTCCCAGCGCCGTCGCCTTGGACTGATCGCGCGCGGGGTTTCTCTCCTGTCGGTCAGAACCCCTTAACCATCCGTTCAGGTTGAGAAAACCTTTCCGTCCCGGAGCTGTTTGGGTGGCATTCAAGCAGGGGACAGCATCATGATCTACTTCAACCGCAGCGAACTTGGCCATTCGGAGCATGCGCTGCGCAAGGGAGAAGAGGCCCACAGGTTGATCAGGTCCTTGGTCGAGACGCATCGCGCGCAGGGACGGTCCACGTCGCATGCCGAGCAGTTGGAGCGGGCGCTCTTCGAAGCCATCGAGGATGCACGCCGCGATTTGTCGCTCAAGGAGGCAACCGGTGGCTCGACTTCGCCTGGAGCGGTCGCTTCCGCTCTTTCGGCGTCGGCCTAGAAGGTTGCCGCGCGGGCATTGTCCGACATGGTCGAGCGGAGCGGCAGATGAGCCTCGAAGGTCCAGCCCTCTTCGCCCGCTCCCCAGGCATAGGCGCCATCCAGCTGGCGGGTCATGCTCAGATCGATGATCTTCTCGCTGAAGCTGCCTGCCGCTGGACGCTGCATGTCTCCGGTGAGATCGAACCAGGTGAACCAGAGCCGCTCTTCCTCGATCGCCCAGACGATGGCGGGCGGTTCGACTTTGGGCTCTTTCGGCCGTGCACCGCCGCCGCGAGCCGCCAATTCATGGAGAACCTGAGCCATCGCCACCGTGGCTTTCGGCGTCAGGAGAACGCCGGGACCTTCCGTCTCGACTTCGATCCCATTGATGGCTCCGACCCGGCCGACGAGATCGCCCAGATCGGCGCCGCCCCAATCGGCGTGCGTGAGGGCGTCGTGAGCCGCCGCGAGGGCCGCGACGCGCCCGCTCAGAGAGGCGGCGACCGTCGGCGCCCCTCCACCTTCGGTCACGGTGCGGCCAGCGATCGACTGCACGATCGCCAGCGTGTTCTTGACGCGGTGATTGAGTTCGGCGAGCAAAGTGCGCTGGCGTTTGCTCCGCACTTTCAGCTTGGCGGCCGCGTCGATCATCGAGAGGTTCAGGTCGTCTAGTTCAGAGACACCGGTGGCAGATTGCCGGATGGTCTTCTCGTCCGCGAGCAGAAGAGCATCCTCCTTGATCTGCTTCATGCCGCGCATCAGGCGGCGCGACCAGAGCAGAGCCGCGGCGGTCGAAAATGCAATGGACAAAAGGGCGAGCAGCGCGAGGTCGCGCCAGAGCGCGCGCAGCGGCTGCTCCATGATGTCCAAGCGGACGCTGATCACCGTCGTCCAGCCGCTGATCTGCGATTTGGTGAAACTGGCGAAAACCTGCCTGCCGTCGAGCGTCGTCGAGCGCGTCGTTCCTGAATTCCCCGTCATGATCGCATTGATGATCGGCTGATTGGCTTTCTGGCCGACGAAGCGTGCGTGGTCGACCGCCCGCGCGATGACGCGGAAATCCTTGTCGAGAATCGTGGCCAGCCACCCCTCGGGGATCTGGCGCAGGAGGCGGTCGCGCAGATCCTGCGACCGGATGGCGATGTTCATCGCGTAGCGGATTTCACCGTCGATCCTGACCGGCACGTCGGCGAGCACGAACCAGTCCTTGTTGGTGGTGCCCGTGTAGACGTTTGAAAATGCGACTTCACCCGTCGTGAAGACCAGTTCGTCGGCCTCCCGGACGGCGGCGGAGGCTGTGGGCGGGAGCGGGGTTCCATACGGCAGTGTGGTGTTGAGGACCTGTTGCCCCGTCCGGTCGCGCATGACGATGGCGCTTCCCCGCAATGGCAGGAGTTCCTGAGCGCGGTCATAGAGGTCGCGCGAGTCCGGGGTCGAATGAACTGAACCCGCCAAGGCCTGGATGCTCGCGACCGCGCCTTCGAGGTAGCGATCCAGTTCCTGCGCATAGCGCTCGGCGCCCGCGATGGTCTGGCGCTCGATGTTGGCGCGCGCGTCGTCGGCATAGCGGTAGGAGATGATCGACCCCAGAATGATTTGCGGGATCAGCACGACGATCGCGAGGACCAGCAGATGCGTTCTCAGACTGCGGGCGCCCTTGCGGACCTCCAACCCGCCGGGGCTGTTTTCCGGCTGCTCGGGCTCTTGCCACAGTCGCGCGCCTTGTTGGATCTCGCGCGGTTCCTCGTTCAACGACGGTCTCCCGAAATGTTCTGCTTTGGTCTGGCCGGCAGGGAGCCGGTAGTCTCGCTGCTCGCGTGTGAGCCGTCCACGATCATCGGTCGGCTGTCCCGCCCCGATTTGAGACCGATCGAAGCACAGCCGAGCTTGCGTCGGGGCTGCGCACCCAGATCGGGCGTTCCTGCAATACAGGGCCAACGTCCTGAAATGAATCACATTTTTGAAATCGAAACGGCTTCGCTGAAGCCATTTATTAAGGGGCTCCGCCCAAGTTGAGCGCGCAAGCTTACTGGTGGTCGATCGGTGTGTCGGAAATGCGCATCCGTCCGGCTGCATGCGCGGAGTCAAACGAGAATGCTTTCGAATACCCCCTCCCTCGCCCAGAGCAGAGCGTCCGCTCGCTCGCAGGCGGCATCCGGCTTCGCCCTGCCGGGCTTCGGTCATCTCAAGGTGGGAACGCGCATCGCGTGCGGCTTTGCCGCCGTGGTGTTGCTGCTGGCTGCTGCGTGCGGCTGGAGTTACGTCTCGATCGACAAGATCGACGACGCTTTCGAGAATTTCGGCCGCCGCGGGTTGATCGAAAGCCACGTGCGCGACATCGATCGCGACTTCCTGGACTACCGCCGCTTCGTCCGCGAATTTGCGCTTTCCGGCCAGTCCAGTGCGCTCGACGGCGCGCGCAAGGCCGAAGCCAAGGCGCGCGAGTCGATCAACGCGGCACTCGAAGAATTCCGCGTTCCGGCCCGGCGCGCCAAGGTCAAGGAACTCGAGGCCGCGTTCAACGACTATGCCACGCAATTTGGCAAGGCGGTGGCGCTCCAGGCCAGCCAGAAGCAGCTCGTCGAGACCCAGATGGACCGCGCCGGCGGCAAACTCCGGGCGACGCTCGACAAGTTCTTCGATCTCGGGCGGACGGAGGGCGACTTCAGGATGGTCGAGGTTTCGGGCCTCGCCACGCAGGCCGTCATGGGAATGCGCCTCGATTTCAATCGTGCGGTCGCCCGTCTCGATGCCGATGCGGCCTCGCGCGCGCGGGACTCGCTGCGCCAGATCGAAAGCATGAAGAGCGCTTTCAACACTGCGTTTACCGCTGACGAGCACAAGCCGATCCTGGCAGCCTTCGAGGCCGATCTCGCCAGCTACAGCAACGCGGCCAGCCAGAGCATGGCGCTGATGCAGGAAATCGGCACACTGGTGAACACCACCATGGCAGGCCTCGCCACCCAGGTGGCGGGCCATGCGGCGTCGCTGACGTCCGCGGCCGATCGGGAACGCCGTGAGATCCGGGCTTCCACAAGCGCGACGATCTCGGAGGTTTCCAGCATGATGATCGCGTTGGGCGCTGGCGGTGTCCTCGTGGCGACCGTGCTGGCCTGGCTGATTGGCCGCGGTGTCGCCCGGCCGATCGTCGGAATCACCCGGACGATGAGCGTTCTGGCGGGCGGGAACCTGGAGGTCGAGGTGCCGGCCCAGGCCAAGCGCGATGAAATCGGCGAAATGGCGCGCGCCGTCCAGGTGTTCAAGGAACAGGGCCTTCGTGCGCGCCAGCTCGAGGCTGAGGCCGCCGACGCGCGGACCGCGGCTGACCTCGTGCGTGCGCAAGCCGAGGCCGAGCGGGCGCGCGTCGCTGAAGAGCAGGCGCATGTCGTCAAGGAACTGGCGCGGGGCCTGTCGGACCTTTCGGGCGGGGATCTGACCACCCGTGTCACGGGCTTCCCGGCCTCGTATCGTCAACTCGGCGAGGATTTCAATTCTGCCCTGCAGAAGCTCGAAGACGCCATGAGCACGATCGCGCATGGGGGACGCGGCATGCAGTCGGGCGCGGCTGAAATCGCGCACGCCTCCGACGATCTCTCGGCGCGCACCGAGCAGCAGGCCGCCAATCTGGAGGAGACCGCGGCCGCGCTGGACCAGATCACCGCCACGGTGCGGACGACGTCCGAGGGCGCCAGGCATGCGCGCGACGTGGTGGCGACGGCGCGATCGGGAGCGGAGGAGTCGGGCGAGGTCGTCCAGCGCGCCATCGCGGCGATGGGGCAGATCGAAGCCTCGTCGACCGAGATCAGCCAGATCATCGGGGTGATCGACGAAATCGCGTTTCAGACGAGCCTCCTGGCGCTGAATGCGGGCGTCGAGGCCGCGCGCGCGGGAGAGGCAGGTCGCGGCTTTGCGGTCGTGGCGTCGGAGGTGAGGGCTTTGGCGCAGAGGTCCGCCGATGCCGCCAAGGAGATCAAGACATTGATCTCCAATTCGACTGCCCAGGTGGCGTCCGGCGTGCATTTGGTGGGCGAAACCGGCTCGGCGTTGAAGCGGATCGTTTTGCAGGTCAACGAGGTCGCCAGCATCGTATCCGAGATTGCGGCTTCGGCGCAGGAGCAGGCGACTGGCCTGCAGCAGGTGAATACGGCCGTCAACCAGATGGACCAGATCACCCAGCAGAATGCCGCCATGGTCGAGCAGTCGACCGCGGCGAGCCATTCGCTGAAGAAAGAAGCCGAAAAAGTTCAAGTGCTTCTCGATCGCTTTCGGACACATGACACTGAGCCTCATGCGTCCGGTCGCGAGACCCGGCCAAGCCCGCGCGCGCAGGCCCGCGCGGTGCTGACGCGCGGCAGCGCAGCGCGCAAACTCGAACCCTCGAACGACCAGTGGAGCGAGTTCTAGTCGCGGCTTCGGCATCCCCGTCTCAAACCCCCGGTGCTTGCGCCGGGGGTTTTGCGTCACGCGGTCCTGCGAAGCGCGTCTGGCGCAGTCTCGGAGCCTGCTCTAGGCTTGGCCGTCGTCGGAGGTTCCCATGCATGTGTTCCGCGAAACCAAGACCCCGCTGTCTGCCGGACGATTGAGCCGTCGCGCGCTGCTGGCTGCAGGCGCGGGCGCGCTGCTGAGTCCGGGATCGTCCCTGCTGCTTCCGGGAACTGCTCTGGCGGACGCGGCAGTGCTTGCCCGGCAGGTGGCCAGTTCTCACAGGAGCGCGGCCAACAGGGCGCGGGACGCATGGCGGAAGCCCGTCGAAACGATCGCGTTTCTGGGGATCGAGCCGCAGCATCGCGTGGTCGAGATCCTGCCCGGCAGCAGCGCCTACTGGCTGGAGTTCCTGGCGCCTTACCTGCGCGATTCAGGGCTGTATGTCGCGGCGGGTCGGGATCCAGACATGGCGTCGCCCGCCTATGTCGAAGACCATCGTCGCCTGCTCGCCAAGCTGGCGGCCGATCCGGGCCGCTACGACAAGGTCGAGGTGTCTCGGTTCCAGGCCGACCGGCATGCCATTGCGCCGCCGGCGAGCGCCGACTTCGTGCTGACCTTCCGCAATCTGCACAACTGGATCGATCGCGGCGAGATCGAGGGCGCGCTGCGCGCCTTTCGAGCGGCGCTCAAGCCCGGTGGCATTCTGGGCGTGGGGGATCACCGGGGCCGGACCGATCTGACGCAGGAGGAACAGAATCGCAGCGGCTACGTCCGGCAGGATTTTGCCGTCAGTCTGATCGAGAAGGGCGGCTTCCGTCTCGTGGCGACCTCGGAAGCCAAGGCCAATCCGCGCGATACCAAAGACCATGCCGACGGGGTCTGGTCCTTGCCGCCGACGCTGCGCGGCGGCGACAAGGATCGCGACAGGTACACGGCCATCGGCGAGAGCGATCGGTTCCTGCTGAAATTCGCCAGGGTTTGAGGGCGCCGGAGCGGCCGGGAGTTTTAGCTTGCGAGTGCAGCGCAACGGACACATTGTGGTTTCACGCTCGCATCCTGTAAGAACCGGCTCGGCTTTGGCCACGTTTCGGCCGATCCGAGGTTTGGGCCGGTATTTTGGAGATGAATATGGCGACCGATATTGCCGCCCGCACGATTGAAGTGGTCGCGAGCCATCTGAACCGCGAGCCCGGCAGCATTCAACCCGATACGGCGCTGGACGAACTCGGCGTCAATTCACTGCAATTGACCGAGATCGTCATGGATCTCGAGGACATGTTCGAGGTCGAGATCGACCAGAACGCGGCCGAGGCCTGGGCATCGCTGAAGCGTGTCGGCGACATCGTGGCGGCGATCGAGAAACTCGTGAGCGCAAAGGCCTGACGTGACGTCCAGACGCATCGTGATCACCGGCCTGGGCGGCATCTGCTCGCTGGGCCGCAATGCTCCTTCCATCTGGCAGGCCATGCGAGAGGGCCGCAGCGGCCTTGGGCCCCTCACGTTCGACCGGCGCGACCTGAAGACCAATGTCGGCGGCGAGATCGGCGACATCGGGGACGACGGGATCGATTCGCGTCAGCGCGCCGCCATGGGCAAGTTCGCCATCCTGTCCGTGATGGCGGCGCGTGAAGCCGCGGCTCAGGCCGGGCTCGACGCGTCACAGCTCGACCCGGCGCGTCTCGGCGCCGTCGTGGGCGTCGCCGTCTGGGGCGCGGACGCGGTCGATGAGAGTTACCGGGAAGCCTTTTTGGAAGGCAAGAAGCGCATCAACCTCTTCACTGTGCCGCGCGGAATGCCGAGCGCGCCGGCCGCGCAGGTGAGCATGAGCCTCGGCCTGCGCGGACCCGTCTTTGGCGTGACCTCGGCGTGTTCATCGGCCAATCACGCGATCATGGCCGCGGTCGATCAGATGCGGCTCGGCCGGGCCGATGTGATGATCGCCGGCGGAGCCGATACTCCGCTCTGTTACGGCATCGTCAAGGCGTGGGAGACTCTACGGGTTCTCGCACGGGAAAGCTGCCGGCCCTTTTCGGCCGACCGCGACGGTCTCGTGCTCGCCGATGGAGCCGGGATGATCGTGCTGGAAACGCTCGAGCACGCGCAGGCGCGCGGCGCACCGATCCTGGCGGAAATTGCGGGTTGCGGCATGTCGGCCGATGCGGCCGACATCGTTTCTCCCACGATCGACGGGCCGGCTGCGGCGATCCGGGCCTGTCTGGCGGACGCACGCCTGTCTGCCGAAGCTGTCGACTATGTCAATGCACATGGCACCGGCACGAAAGCCAACGATCGGACCGAAACTTTGGCGATCAGATCCGTCTTCGGGGCCCATGCCGACAAGCTGGCCGTCTCTTCGACGAAATCCATGCACGGCCATTGCCTCGGGGCGTCCGGAGCCATCGAGATGATCGCCTGCGTGAATGCCATCCGGACAGGGATCGTGCCGCCGACGATCGGCTACAACGCGCCCGACCCCGAGTGCGATCTCGACGTTACCCCCAACGTGGCCCGCGAACGGCGCGTCGAGGTCGCGATCAGCAATGCCTTCGCGTTCGGCGGGATGAATGCGGTCGTGGCGGTGCGGCGTTTCTGACCTCACAGGAAAAAGGCCGCTCGAGTGAGCGGCCTGAGTGGGGATGCTGCCCTGAAAGGACATGTCCGGGATCGGTCTCGCGGCGCAAGGTTCCCACGCGGGGCGCGACGAAACGGCTTATGTCCAGAGCCTCGAAATCATGAGATAAATCATGAACCAGAGGAGTGTGCTGGCGGGGACAGCGTTGATCAGCGCTTTCTGCAATCCGTCCTCCCGTATGGTTAATTTCCAACAGTTAACGGGTGGAATGAGGCCCCGGCGTGGCCGGGAAGAGCCCATTCCATGACCTGCTCTCCTGTGGACAACCCGAGGGAGTGAAGAAAGGTTGCGGCCAAGTTCACGCTTGGCAACGCCGCCGGGCGGCGTCAGGCTGCGTGTTTCCGGCACTCGCAGCACTTATTCGTACCGCTGAGCGATACAGCTGCCTTGTATCGTGGAAAAACACCTTCCCTCCCGCATTCTGCCCCGTATGATGTCGGCGGAGCCGGAATACCGGCCTTTTCGAGGAAACGTCACCGGAGCAGGACATGCTTCCTTTCGCATCGACACGACGCCAGTTCACACTCGGGCTGGGAGCCGCCGCAGGCGTCCTCGGCCTCGGCAATGGAGCGCTGGGCCAGACCTCAGATCGACCCGTCACCTTCATCGTGCCCTTCAGCGCCGGCAGCGGCCCCGACACGGTGGCGCGCCTGCTGGCGCAATATCTCGGCAAGAAGACCGGGCAATCCTACGTGGTCGACAATCGTGTCGGCGCGAGTGGAAACATCGGGACGGCAGCCGTCGCGAGAGCAGCTCCCGACGGCCAGACGTTTCTGGTGACGGCCAATACGCTCGTGATGAACACGAGCCTGTTCAAGACGATTCCCTATGATCCGGTGGCGAATTTCGCTCCCGTGGCCGGCATCGTCTATTCGGTCTTCGCCTGCGCGGTGCACAAGTCGCTTGGCGTGAACTCGCTGGCGGAACTGGTGGCGCTCGCCAAGGCGAAACCCGGCGTGATCAATTTCGGTTCGCCCGGCCTCGGCGCGCCGCATCACGTCGCGCTCGAATTGTTCAAGCAGAAGGCCGGCGTGGACATCAAGCACGTGCCGTACCGGCAATTGTCGGGCGCCATGACGGATCTGGCGGGCGGGCACATCGGCGGCATGTTCATGCCGGCGCTGCAGGCGGTGTCCCTGTCCAAGGCCGGGGACGTGAAAGTTCTGGCCTTCTCGGGGGCGTCGCGCGCCAAGCTCGATCCCTCGGTGCCGACCATGACGGAGGCCGGAACGCCTGGCATCGACATCGACAATTGGTGGGCGATCCTCGCGCCGCACGGCACTCCGGCCGACATCGTGGCGCGATACAATGCCGGCGTGAACGAGATGCTGGCCGAACCCGAGATCAAGGCGCGGCTCGACGCGCAGGCCCTGGAGGCGATCGGCGGACCGCCCGAGCGGCTGAAGGAGATGATCTCGCGCGATCAGGCGCGTTGGGCGCAGGTGCTGCAACGCGCCGGCGTGGTTCCGGAATAGGAGAGCGACGCATGGCGACTTCTGCGACCGGCCTGGCGGATGGGCCGATCGACGTGCATGCGCATGTCCTCATGCCCGAGATCTATGCGCGCACGCGCGGCCATTCGCTGTTCGCGATGCCGCCCGAAGGGGCTGTGCTGTCGGAGGCGCAACGCGAACAGGCGCGCCAGCGCGGCGAAAGCGTCTGCGCCGCCATGGCCGACATGGACACGCGCCTCGCGGCCATGGACACCATGGAGGTTGGCGTCCAGATCCTGTCCGCGAGTCTCGTGCACCAATGCAGTTATCACGAAGCGCCGCGCGAGAGCCTGGCGCTGGAGCAGCGCTCGAACGATCTGCTTGCCGCCATGTCGGTGCGCCATCCTGCGCGTTTCCGCGCTCTGGGCGGCGTACCGTTGCATGCGCCGGACCTCGCGGCCACGGAACTGCGGCGCTGCATGGAACAGCTGCACTTTCTCGGCGTCGGCATTTCGACGCGCGCCGGCGAGATGGAACTCGGCGACGAAAGGCTCGCACCTTTCTGGGAGGCTGCCGAAGAGACGGGGGCGCTCGTCTACGTGCATCCGGCGGGCAATCACGATCCGCGCTTCCGCAAGCATTTTCTCTGGAATTCGATTGGACAGTCCTTCGAAGAGGCGATGGCGATCGCATCGCTCATCTACGAAGGCGTGCTGGAGCGTTTTCCGAGGCTGCGCATCTGCATCTCGCACGGTGGCGGCTACATGCCGTTCTACATGGGCCGGATCGAGCGCAACTATCTGGAGAAGCCGACGACGCGGCTGAAGATGACGCGTTCGCCGACCGAATATCTGCGCATGCTCTGGTATGACAGCTGCGTGTACGACGCGCTGGCGCTGCGTCGCCTCGCCGAGACCGTCGGGGTCGAGCGGATCGTGCTCGGCACCGACTACCCAGTGGGCGACCGCGCGCCTGTCGATTTCATCGCCTCCTGCGGATTTTCGGACGAGGAGCGCGACGCGATCCTGCGCGACAACGCGCTGCGCATGATCGCGCGCTGATCAGACCTTCAGGTTCAGCACGCGGCGCGCATTGTCCCAGCAGATCTGCTGGCGGACATCATCCGACACGGCGGCCGTCTCGATGAAGTGGCTGGCTTCTGCGGTGCGCTCGAACGGGTAATCGGCCGAGAAGAGCACGCGGTCCGGGCCGAGCGCGGACAATGCGCATTGCAGAGGTTCGTCCGAGCAGACGCCCGACGTGGTGACCACGATGTTCTCGCGAATATAGGCGCTCGGCGGCTTGGCGAGCGTGCGGCCCTTGCGGTTGGCGATTTCCCAGCGGCCGTCGATTCGCCAGAGCTGGAACGGAATGGCTTCGCCCATGTGACCCAAAATGACCGTTGCGTTCGGGTGACGCTCGAAAACGCCCGAGAACACGAGCCGCAGCGCGTGGGTGGCCGTTTCGACGCCCCAGCTCCAGACGGGCCCCCAGAGTTCGGGATGGTCTTCGTACATGGCCGGATGATCGGCGGGGTTGTTCGGGTGGATGTAGACGGGTGCGTCCAGGGCGGCGGCGCGTTCCCAGAAGACCTCGCACGAGGGATCGTCGAGATAGACGCCGTTGGTGGTTCCGTTGATCATCGCGCCCGAGAATCCAAGCTGGCCGATGCAACGCTCGAGTTCGTCGGCGGCGGCGGCGGGGTCCTGCATGGCGAGGTGGGCGAGGCCGCCGTAACGCTTGGGCTGCAGCGCGATCTTCTCGACGAGAAAATCATTGACCTCGCGCGCGCGCTTCACGGCCAGCGCAGTATCGGGCTCGATCTGGACGCCCGGGCCGGCCAGCCCCAGCACGGCGAATTCGATGCCGTTGTCGTCCATGTCCTTGAGCCGGCGTTCGCCGAAGTCGGACAGGGCGCCGAGCGCCTTGCCGGACAGGTCAGGGCTGATGTTGACGAAGGTCGAGGCCCAGTAATCCGTGAAATCCGGCGCCATGAAATGCTCTTCGAGCGCGATCTTCTTCACCTTCATGGGTGCGGTCCTTCTCAGAGTTCGAAGATTTTCTTCGGCGTGGCGTGCAGGCATGCGCCCGGTCCATCGCGTCCGACGATGTAATTGTCGCAGATGACCGCGAAGATGGCGTCGTTCTCGAAGCCGGGATGTACCGCGAGGTTCATGCCTTCGGCGATCGTCATGCTCTCATCGCGGCGGATCAGCGGACGCTCGACCATGTCGTAGCCCTGTCCGTGCGCGTAGAGGCGGATTTCCGGCGGAAGCCCGTGCGCTACCATGTAATCGTCGTGTGCGGCGGCGACGTCGCGCGCTGCGACGCCGGGGCGGATCAGCGACAGCGTGTGATCCTGTGCGGCTTTCACCGCGGCGAAACCATCCAGCAATTCCTGCGAGGCCTTACCGAGGCAGAGCGTGCGGGCGATCTCGGTATAGATGCCGCCGGGGCCGTTGACCTCGATCAGCAGCGACAGGTGGTCGCCGGCCTCGAGAGTTCGATTCTGGAAGTGCCGGCCCATGAAGGCCGAGCGCACGCCGATCCTCGAGGATGCGCCGAGGAAGATGCCCTGTTCGCTGCCGAGTTGCTGCGCCACGTGCTGGGCGTGCGACGTCAAGTCGATGTCGCGCAGGCCGGGCCGCATGAAGTCGCAGACGGCGCTGAAGACGTCGTCCTGCAGCGTCGCGGCCCGGCGGGCGAGCGCCTGTTCCTCGTCGCTCTTGACCGCGCGGATCATGTCGACCGCGTCGGTCACGTCGACCAGCTCGACGCCCGGCAGGCCTTCCGTCAGCGCCTGATGAAAGCCCGAGAGAAGTCCCGCGGGATTGGTGAGGCCGACGCGCTTCGCGCCGCGCCGTCGCAGGTCGGCCGACGCCAGGTCGGCGTCGTACCGGACCGTATAATCGATGGCGGGGAAGGACGGCGTGTTGAAGATGTCGCCGACGCCGCGGTGAATGGGATCCCGCCCGCCGAGGCGGCGCACGTTGTCGAATGCGCCCATCTCCACCACGGTCATCAGATCGTCGGCGTGAAACAGCACCGTGCGCGGATAGCCGTTGTTGGCGGGGACGTCGGTGACCCATTTGACGCCGCCGCCCAGCCAATCGTTGGTCGCCTGGAACAGGATGGCGTCGAGTTGCCGCGCCGACATCATGTCGCGCAGCGCCGCCCACCGGCGCTCCAGCTCGGCGTCGGAAATGCGCGTCGAGATCCGTTCGTGCTGCGCCATGCCGTGATTATCCTCGAACCAGATTGCGGAGGTCGTGCATGCGGCCTTCCTTGAAGGCCCGCACGTTGTGGACGAGCAGCGGCAGGATCTGCTCGGCATAAATGTCGCTCATGCCGCCGACGTGCGGGGTGATGATGACGTTGTCGAGCGACCAGAGCGGGCTCGTGGCGGGCAGGGGTTCCTCGACGAACGTGTCCAGGCCGGCGCCGGCGATGCGGCCGTCGCGCAGCCGCTCGATCAGGGCGTCCTCGTCGACCACGGGTCCGCGCGCGATGTTGATGAACACGCCATGGCGCGGCATGGCGTCCAGCACCGAGGCGCTGATCAGATGATGGGTCTCGCGCGTGTAGGGCACGATGGCGATCAGGAAATCCGCCTGGCCCGCAGCCTCCTCGAGGCGGTCGCGCGGGACCATGGCGTCGAATCCGTCGGCGCTCGCGCGCGAACTGACGCCGACGACGCGCATGCCAAAGGCCTTGCAGCGGCGCGCCAGCTCCTCGCTGATGATGCCGACGCCGACGATCACCACGGTCTTGTCGAGCAGCAGGCGTTGCGGCCGGCGCTCCCAATGGCGGTTCTGCTGGTCGCGCAGGATCGCGCGGATGTCGCGCGCGAAATCGAGCATGAACAGAAAGGCCATCTCGGACATTTGCGGCCCGTGAATGCCGCGCGCCGAGGTGATCGTCACGGAAGGATCGAGCACGTCCATCATGATGAGCGGATCGACGCCGGTGGTCAGCGCCTGGATCCATCTCAGGCGAGGCGTCGCCTGCACGAGCGCGGGCGGAATGCATTGCGCCAGGCCCATGATGACGTTGCAGCCACCGCATCTGTCGATCACGTCGTCGGCCGTGTGTCCGGCGTGAATCACGACGTCGGGAAACTCCGACCTGAGCCGCGCGGCATAAAGCTCGGCTTCGTCTTCCACGATGGCGATTTCGAGGGTCATGGATTCATCCGTAGAGCTTGCGCGGCAGCCAGAGGGCTATTTCCGGGAAGGCGAGAAGCAGCAGGATCAGCACGAAGGGCGCGATCAGGAACGGCAGGATCCCGCGATAGATCGCCATGAGCTTCACGTCCGGGACCTGCGCCTGGATGACGAAGAGGTTCATGCCAACAGGCGGGTGGATGAGGCCGAGCTCGACCACGATCACCACGATGATGGAAAACCAGACCGGATCGTAGCCATATTGCACGACCAGCGGGAGAAAGACCGGCACGGTGATGAGCACCATGCCGATGCCTTCGAGGAAGCAGCCGATCAGCACGTAGGCGATGATGATGAAGATCATCACGACGATGCCGGGAAGCTCCATCGATTTGGCGGCGCTGGCCAGCAGCGAGGGCAGCTGCGTCTGGACGATGAAATAGGCGAAGAGTGTCGCCCCGATGATGATGGCGAACAGGAGCGCGCTGGTCACGACCGAGCCCTCGACCGCGCTGATCAGTTGCTTGGGTCCGAGCCTGCGGCCGAGCAGGCCCAGCAGGATCGCGCCGAAGGCCCCGATGGCCGCGGCTTCGGTCGGGCTGAAGACGCCCGCGTAGATGCCCCCGATGGTGGCGATGAACAGCAGCAGGAACTGCCAGGGTTGCCGCAGGGCCGAAAGGCGCTCGCGCCAGCCGACGTTCTGCACGGTCGGCGCATAGTGGGGTCGCATGTGCGCGACGACGAGCGCCACGACGATGTAGATGCCGGTGAGAATGAGGCCCGGGATCAGCGCCGCGGCGAACAGCTTCGGAACCGATTGTTCGGCGATGGCCGCGTAGATCACCAGGATGATGGACGGCGGAATCAGAATCCCGAGGCTGCCGCCCGCGGCGATCGAGCCGGTGGCGAGCCCGTCGTCGTAGCCGGCCTTGCGCATCTCCGGAAGCGCGATGCGCGTCATGGTCGCGGCGGTGGCGATCGAGGAGCCGCAGACCGCGCCGAAACATGCCGAGGCGCCGATGGCCGCGACGGACAGGCCGCCGCGCAGTCCCGACAGCAGCACGCGCGCGGCATTGAACAGATCGGCCGAGAGACGCGTGCTGGAGGCGACGTCGCCCATCAGGATGAACAGCGGGATGACCGACAAAGTATAGGCCGAGGAGGTGTCGAACGCCGTCGTGCCGAGAATCGCGAAGGCGCTGGTCCAGCCGCCCACGATCGTATTGCCGACGACGCCGACCAGAACCAGCGCCGCCCACACGGGAACGCGCAGGAACAGGAGAAGGAAAAGACAGACGACGCCGATGGCGCCGACCCATTGGTTGCTCACAGGCGCTCTCCCCCGTGGCGTCGCGTCGTCGGATCGAACAGTGCGGCGACCGCGCAGAACAGCGCGCCGACGAGGCCCACGATGGCGATGGCCCAGAGGATCCAGATCGGCAGACCGAGCTCGAGCTTCTTGTCGCCATAGTCCCAGGCCTGCAGAGCCGGCACCGTCATGGCCCAGGCGATGAGGGCCAGCAGTCCCACGGTGACGACGTCGGAGGTGCGGATGAGCCAGTGAGCGACGCGTTCGCTGACCACGCCGTCGATGAGATCGATGACGATGTTCTGTCGCGACAGAAAGCAGGCGGCGAGTCCGTGGAAGACGAAGATGACCAGCGTGGCTTCCACGACGTCGTATGACCCGTGTACGGGACGGCCGAACAGGTAGCGGAGCGTGACGTCGATCACGATGGTCATCATCATGACGACCAGCGCCAGCATGGCGAGACGCAATTGCGCGGTCTTGAGACGCTCGACGGCCCGTCTCAGGGCAGGCTGCTGCGCCATGGCGCGATCCTTCGACTGGAGAAAAGGTCCGGCGGAGGGCCTTGTGCGCCGGCCGCCGGACCGAAGCGTCAGCGCGTGTAGGCGTCGAGGAACTTGCGTCCCGGCTTGCCCTGCTTCTCGGCGTTGGCGAGCGCACGATCGACGATCGGCTGCATCAGGGCCTTCATGGCGGTCAGTTCCGCCGGCGCCAGAGTGCTGATCTGAACGTTTTTCGAGACCATGTAATCGCGTCCATGTTTCTCGCTCTCGTCGAAAGCCGCGCCGAACCGGGCCGCCATGTCCGGGCCCGTGGTTTTCTCGATCAGCACCTTGAGATCGTCCGGAAGAGAGTTGAACTTCGCGGGATTCATCACCACGGCGAATGTCGCGGTGCTGATGCCGGGCTCGAGCGAGTGTTTGACGACCGTGCCGAGGTCGAAGCTCATCGTGGCCTCATACGGGAAGGTCGCGCCGTCGACGATGCCCTTCGAGAGTCCGTCCTGCGTTTCGGCGGGCGGCACCGCGAGCGGCGACGCTCCCAGCGCCGTGATGATCTGGGCGAATTGCTCGCCGGCGTAGCGTATGCGCAGGCCCTTGAAGTCCTGCACGCTTTTGATCTGCTTGTTCGCCGTGTGGAACATCAGCGGATTGGTCACCGCCATCCAGAGGATCTTCATCCCGGGATGTTCCTGCGCGAGGAATTCGGGGGCGAGCTCGCTCAGCCTCTTCGAGGTGACGGCGCTGTTGCCGCCGCTGGAGGGCGACTGGTAGGGCAGGCTGACGAGTTCGGTCGTCGGGTAGCGGCCCGGTGTGACGCCGTGCAGGCCGACGGCAATGTCGGCCACGCCGTTGCGCGCGAGATCGAACTGCCGGTTGACGGGGCCGAGCTGCGAGGCCGGGAAGATGTTGAGCTTGAGGCGTCCGCCCGACTGCTTGGCGAGATCATCGCCCCATTTCACAAGCTCTTTTTGAAACGTGTGATTGGGTGGCAGATAGTGCGAGACCTTGAGCTCGATCGTCTGCGCGGTCGCGGCGCCGCATGCGGCGAGGAAAGCTGCGGCGGCAAGGGATCCCGCCAAGAAACTGCGTGCCTGGGCCATGTTGTCCTCCTGATGTTCCATCCCGTATCGGCGCGGCGTGCCTTTTGGCTTTGCCGCCGCCGCGCTCTTCCGGCGCGGTGGTGTACCGTATCATGGAACTACAGTACCGTAATACGGTACTTGCTGCAAGCGAAGGAGAATGGCTGCACGACCGCCTTTGGTCTTAGGCAGGCGTCATCTGACGACGATGGCCTTGATGCGTTCGCGGAACGCCAGAAGCTGGCGGGACAGTTCGCTGCGCTGTTCGGCGAAGCGCTGTGACGGAACGGGAATCGAAATGGCGATCGGGCGTCCGAACACGTCGAGCAGGGCCGTGCCGAGCGCCGAAATACCGCTGCCGTGTTCCTCGAGATCCGTCGCAATGTGCGTCTTGCGAATGGATTCGAGTTCCTTGCGAAGGCGAGCCCGATCCTTGATGGGGAACTGAGGATGCTCCGCCAGGCTCTTCTCGATCAGCTCTTCTGCATCGACGGCGGAGAAGCAGGCGAGCAGCGCCTTTCCGTTCGCCGTGCAGTGCAGAGGGAAGCGCTCGCCCACGGCCGATAATGCAACGAGGCGATGACGGCCCGGTACCTGATCGATGAACAGCGTCGAGCCGCCGGACAGGACCGCGAGGTCGACCGTTTCGCCGACGGCTTCTCCCAATGCGCGCAGATGCGGCCGAACGAGTTCGGCGGTGTTGGAGGAAACCGACGCCGCGATGCGCACGAGGCCCGGCCCGATGCGGACGTCGCCCGGTCCGGAGGCGATGACGAAATCCTCGGACGCCAGCGCCGCCACGATGCGCTGCACGGTCGAGCGGGCGAGGCCGACAGATTTGGCGATCTGGCCGAGACTCAAGCCATCTGGATGACTTTCGAGAGTGCGCAGGATGCTTGCGGCGCGGGCGATGACCTGGATGCCCGAGTTCGCGCCCTGGCTGTCGTCCCTGTCGGCAATCTCTTTGGCGATCTGCATCTCGAGTCCTGTCGTTCGCGCAGTCTTCATTCTTGCGTTGCGTGCGCCGCGTTCGCGGCGAAGAAATCCGTCATCGGCGCTCGTGTTGCAAGCCTCGTGATGCCGCGCAGGAAAAGCCCGCACGGCCAATTGACCGCCATATGGTACATGTGTATCGTATTGTGAACAAGCAAACCGAATGGCGACGAGACACTCGCGCCGGGGATGGATGACAACTAGGAGGTCGGCATGCCGATAACCGTGCGCGGAATTGAATTCGAAGACAATCTCGACAATTCGATGGGGTTGGAGTTCTACAACCTGTCGCATCGCTTCGGATATCAGTCGCCGAACTGGCCCTATTTCGAAGACGTCAAGATCGAGCGCATCCACTACATGGCGAAGTCGGGCGTGCTCTCGCAGCGCATCACGACCAGCATGCACAACACCACGCATATCGATGCGCCCGCGCATGTCGTGCAGGGAACGCCCTTCATCGACGAAGTGCCCCTGCCGCACTTCTTCGGATCGGGCATCGTGCTGTCGATCCCCAAGAAGATGTGGGAGCCGATCACCTACGACGATCTCGAAAAGGCCGGCGGCAAGGCCGTGCGCCCGGGAGACGTCGTGATCGTCAACACCGGCTGGCACAAGCAATACGAAGACAGCGAAGACTATTTCTGCAAGTGCCCTGGCTTCGTGCCGTCCGCCGGCGACTGGTTCGTCGAGAAGAAGGTCAAGGTCGTGGGCCACGACACGCAGGCCAACGACCACCCGCTCGCCACCGCCATCGGTCCGCAGCGCAACGGGCCGCTGCATCCGCATCTCGAAAAGGAATATTTTGAATGGTCGGGCGGGCGTGACTGGAAGGATGACTTCCCCGAGTGGGAGCCGGTGCACCGCAAGCTGTTCACCAACGGCATTCTGGGAATCGAAAACGTCGGCGGCGATCTCGACGCAGTGACAGGCAAGCGCTGCACCTTCGCGTTCTTCCCGTGGAACTGGGATCGCGGCGACGGCTGCATCATCCGGCTCGTGGCGATGATCGACAAGGGGCAGAAGTACCGCATCGAATCCGGCGAGGCCTTGTGATGTTCGTCAAGCGCTTCGAAGATGCGAAGCCCTACGACGCGCCGAACCATCACGGCGTCGTGGGCCTTCGCCTGCAGGGCTTCGAGCCCGGCGGCCCCACCAATCAATGGGTCGGCCTTTCGCAGGTGCTGCCCGGCGGCGGCGCCGGGCCGGACTCGACGCCGTTCGAGAAGGTCTATGTCGTGGTCGACGGCGAGATGACGGTGATCATCGACGGCCACGAAACGGTGCTGAAGAAATTCGACTCCTGCACCATCGCGCCCAACGAGGTTCGCACGATCGAGAACCGGTCGAACCACAATTGCACGATGATGGTGGTCATTCCCTATCCGCCCGGAGTGAAGCCATGACGGCAGAGTTCCTGAAAAATCCGGCCTCGCTCTTCGACGTGAAGGGCAAGGTCGCGGTCATCACCGGTGCGTCCGGGGCTTTCGGCGCCCTGGCGGCGCAGATTCTCGCGGGCGCGGGCTGCACGCTCGTACTCACGGCCGGCAAGAAGGCCGATCTCGATGCCGTCGCCAAGGATTGCGAAGCGCTCGGCGCGGAGGTCGAGGCGCTCAACATGCGGCCCTCGAACGAGGCGGCCTGCGACGAGATCGTGGCGGCGGGCGTCACGCGCTTCGGACGCGTCGACATTCTCGTGGTCGCGTCGGGCAAGAACGACGTCGCCAAGATCACCGACATGGCGCCCGAGCGTTTCCTCGACGTGATGGACGCCAACGTGACGCAGAGCTGGCTGATGGCGCGGTCCGCCACGCGGCAGATGCTGGCGCAAGGTGGCGGCGGCAAGGTCGTGCTGATGTCCTCGGCGCGCGGATTGCTGGGCCATCCGGCGGGCTATACGGCCTATTGCGCGTCCAAGTCGGCTGTGGACGGCATCACCAAGGCGCTGGGCTGCGAACTGGGACCGACCGGCATCACCGTCAACGCCATTGCCCCGACGGTGTTTCGCTCGCCGCTCACCGCCTGGATGTTCGCCGACGACGAGAAGGCGCAGGCAGTCCGCGCGGGCTTTTTGGCGCGCGTGCCGAAGGGCCGGCTCGGCGAGCCTGAAGATCTCGCGGGGCCGCTGCTCTTCCTCGCGTCACGTGCGTCGGATTTCTACACCGGCCACATCCTCTATGCCGACGGCGGCTATACGGCGGGTTGAACCATGAGCGAGCGGGCCACGATTGCGATCATCGGCGCCGGATTGATGGGGCATGGACTCGCGCAGGTCTTTGCGCGGGCCGGGCATCGCGTCCAGGTCTACGACGCGGTCGCGGCCTCGCTGGCGACGCTGCACGCGCGCATCGCCGACAATCTGCGGCAGCTCGAAGAGCCGGACGATTGCCTGCCGTTGGTCACCGGCCATGCGGATCTCGCCGAAGCGCTGCAGGGCGTCTCCTTCGTGTTCGAGGCCGCGCCGGAGAAGATCGAGCTCAAGCGCGCGATCTTTGCGGATCTGGAGCGGCTCGCGCCGGCCGATGCGGTTCTGGCGTCCAACACGTCGGTCATGCCGATCGGCTCGATCGTCGAGGGACTGGCGACGCGCGCGCGCATGCTCGGCACGCATTGGTGGAACCCGCCGTTCCTCGTGCCTCTCGTCGAAGTGGTGGGAACGCCCGACACGTCGCTCGCCGCGATCGAGGCCACGATGGCGCTGCTGACGGGTGCGGGCAAGACGCCTGTACGCGTCATGAAGGACGTCGCGGGCTTCGTCGGCAATCGGCTGCAGCATGCGTTGTGGCGCGAGGCGATTGCGCTGGTCGAGCAGGGCATCTGCGATGCGCGCACGGTGGACACAGTGGTCAAGGCGAGTTTCGGGCGGCGGCTCGCCGTGCTGGGCCCGCTTGAAAACGCCGATCTCATCGGCACCGACCTGTCGCTCGATATTCATCGCACGGTGATCCAGCATCTCGACCGGACGCCCGGCCCGTCCCCCTATCTGCAGGGGCTCGTGGATGCGGGACGCCTCGGCGTCAAATCAGGCGAAGGTTTCCGGACCTGGACCGAGGAGGAGGCGCAAGACCTCCGGGCGCGCGTGTTCGCCCATCTGAGGAAACTCAATGCCGCCGAAAGCGGCCAGGGAGTTGCACATGACCGACATCAAGAAGGCGACGATTAGCGGCCACGGATCCCGCAGGACCTTTCTCAAGACGACGGCGCTGGCGGCCATAGCGGCTCCGGCGGTGCTGCGCAGCGGCCGCGCCCATGCGGCGAAATCCACCATCAAGGTCGGGCACGTCAGCCCTCGCACCGGGGCACTTGCGGGCTTTGCGGAAGCCGACGATTACGTGCTCGGCGGCATCCGCAAGATGTTCGACGGCGGCGTCGACAACAACGGCCGCAAGGTCAGGATCGAGATCGTCTCGAAGGACTCGCAATCCAATCCCAACCGCGCGGCGGAAGTCGCCGCCGAACTGATCCTCAAGGATGAGGTCGACATCATCGTGGCGGCGTCCACGCCCGACACGGTCAATCCCGTGGCCGACCAGGCGGAGGTCAACGGCACGCCGTGCATCACCACGGATTGCCCTTGGCAGCCTTATTTTTTCGGCCGCAACGGCGATCCCGCCAAAGGTTTCCAGTCAACCTACCACTTCTTCTGGGGCCTAGAAGATGTCATCGGGGCGTTTCTGTCGCTCTGGGACGTGCCGGGCGTCGGCAAGTCGGTCGGTGGATTGTTTCCCAACGATGCCGACGGCAATGCCTGGGGCGATCGCGAGCGCGGCTTCGCCAAGCCGCTGGCTGCGGCCGGGTTCAAATTGACGGATCCGGGCCGTTACCAGCCACTTTCGGACGACTTCTCGGCGCAGATCAACGCGTTCAAACAAGCGGGCGTCGAGATCGTGACGGGCAATATGATCCCGCCGGATTTCGCGACCTTCTGGTCGCAATCGGGCCAGCAGGGCTTTCGTCCGCGCATCGTCACCATCGGCAAGGCTCTGCTGTTTCCCTCCGTCATCGCGTCGCTGGGCGAGCGCGGCGTCGGCCTGTCTTCCGAAATCTGGTGGTCGCCCAATCATCCTTTCTCGTCGTCGTTGACGGGCGACAGCGCGCGCAAGCTCGCGGAAGGCTATGTGGCGGCGGCCAAGCGGCCCTGGACCCAGCCGATCGGCTTCAAGCATGCGCTGTTCGAGGTGGTGGCCGACGTCGTCAAGCGCACGAAAGATCTGGAGCGCCCGGAGTCGATCGTCGAGGCCATCCGCACGACGAAGCTCGACACGATCGTCGGGCCGGTCGACTGGAGCAGGGGGCCGGTGAAGAACGTCACCAAGACCCCGCTGGTGGCCGGCCAATGGCAGAAGCGCGGCGGCGGTCTCGAGCTGGTGATTACGACCAACAAGACAGCGCCGTCGATTCCGGTCGGCGGCGAACTCGTCCTGCTTTGAAGTCGCAGAATACGGATGGCCAGCGTGCCCCTCTTGAGCGTCAGCGGTCTCGTCAAGCGGTATGGGGCGCTCCTCGTCACCGATGACGTGTCGCTGACACTCGCGCCGGGCGAGGCTCTGGGAATTCTGGGGCCCAACGGCGCCGGCAAGACGACCCTGTTCAATCTCATCGCCGGCACGGTTGCGCCCAGCGCCGGGACGATCATGTTCGCGGGCGCGGACGTGACGACGCTTCGGGCCCGCGAGCGCTGCCGGCGCGGCATCGCACGCTCGTTCCAGATTCCGCATCCTTTCGTCGGCATGACGATCTACGAGAACGTGCTGACGGGCGCGGCTTTCGGGCGAGGCTTGACCGAACGCGCCGCGCAGGATCGCTGCATCGACGTGCTGGAGCGCACCGGTCTCATCCGCAAAGCCAACGCGCTGGCGGGCGACCTGACGCTGCTGGAACGCAAGCGCCTCGAACTCGCGCGCGCGCTCGCCACCGAGCCGTCGCTGCTGCTGCTCGACGAAATCGCCGGCGGCCTGACCGAGGCCGAATGCCAGTCGCTGATCGGCACGATCCGCGACGTGCGCGCCACGGGCGTTTCGATCATCTGGATCGAGCATGTGGTGCATGCGCTTCTGGCCGTGGTCGACCGCATGACTGTCCTCGACTTCGGCCGAAAAATCGCCGAGGGCGATCCGCAGGCCATCATGGCGAGTCCCGAGGTCGCGTCGATCTACATGGGCCTTGAAGATCACGGGGGCGCACATGGCTGAGCCGCTCCTGAGCGTCCGCAATCTTTCTGCACGGTATGGCGACTTCCAGGCGCTGTTCGGCGTGTCGTTCGACTTGCCGGCCGGGCATGTTCTGGCGCTGATCGGCGCCAACGGGGCCGGTAAGTCGACCCTGCTCAAGACGATCGTGGGCCTGCTGCCCTGCGCGCCGGGCATGATCCTGCATCGCGGTGAAGGGATCGGCGGCATGGCGCCCGATCGTATCGCGCGGCGTGGCATCGCCCTGGCGCCGGAAGGGCGTCGCCTGTTCCGGTCGCTGTCGGTCGAGGAAAACCTCGTCATCGGGGGAGAGCGCGGCAGGGCGGGGCCGTGGTCTCTGGACTCGCTCTATCGTTTGTTCCCGATCCTCCGGGAGAAGCGGCATGCCCCGTCCACGTCGCTATCGGGCGGGCAGCAGCAGATGGTGGCGATTGCGCGGGCGTTGATGAGCAATCCCGAAATCCTACTGCTCGACGAAGTCTCTCTCGGGCTCGCGCCCGTGGTGATCAGGGACGTTTATGCGGCCTTGCCGGCGATCGTCGCGACGGGCGTGAGCGTCGTGCTCGTCGAGCAGGACGTGACCAGGGCCTTGGGCGTGGCGCATTCGTTCATCTGCCTGCAGGAGGGCCGGATCTCGCTCGCGGGCGCACCCGGCGCGTTCACGCGTGCGCAAATCACCGCCGCGTATTTCGGGACCTGACGATGGAGATTCTCAATGCTCTCATCCAGGGCGTGCTGCTCGGTGGCTTGTATGCGCTGTTCGCCGCGGGCCTGTCGCTGATCTTCGGCGTGATGCGCCTCGTCAACATCGCGCATGGCGATCTCATCGTGCTCTCGGCCTATCTCGCGCTCGTGGTGGTGCAGGCGACGGGACTCCATCCATTCGTGGCGGCGCTCGCGGTCGTGCCCCTGATGGCGCTGACCGGATATGTGTTGCAGCGCGTCCTCCTCAACCCGACGCTCGGACGCGATCTTCTCTCGCCGCTTCTCGTCACCTTCGGGCTGTCGATCATCATCCAGAATGCGCTGCTGACTCACTTCACCGCCGACAGCCGCAGGCTTGCCGCGGGGCCGATCGAAACCGCGAGCCTCGGCATCGGCGGGGGGCTCAGCATCGGCCTGCTGCCGCTCGCGATGTTCCTGGCCGCCGTGGCGGTGATCGTGGCGCTTGAGTTCGTGTTCAGCCGCACGAGCCTCGGCCGCGCCTTCCGGGCCACGTCCGACGATGCCGAGATCGCGCAGCTCATGGGGCTCGACCGACGGCACGTCTACGCCATGGCCATGGCGCTCTCGGCCGCGATCATCGCGATTGCGGGCGTGTTTCTGGCGGTGCGCACCAATTTCGATCCGTCGACCGGGCCGCTGCGGCTGATCTTCGGTTTCGAAGCCGTGATCATCGGCGGGCTCGGCAGTCTGTGGGGAACGCTGGCCGGCGGCGTCGTGCTGGGCGTCGCGCAGGCGCTCGGCGCGCAGATCGACCCCGGATATCAGGTGCTGGCGGGGCACATCGTGTTCTTCCTGATTCTCGTCGTGCGACCGCGCGGCCTTTTTCCGAGGATGGACTGATGGCCCCGCACGTCAAAATCGAGCGTGGAACGCGCACCAGCCGGATCGCAGGACGTCTGGCGCTCGTGCTGCTGGCCGCGCTTGCGGCGGCGCCCTGGTGGACGGGCCGCGCCAATCTGAGGCTGCTCGGCGAGTTCTACACCTTCGTCGCACTGGCGAGCCTCTGGAACCTGCTTGCCGGGTATGCGGGGCTCGTTTCGGTCGGCCAGCAGGCGTTCGTCGGGTTCGGCGGCTATGTTCTGTTCGCCGCGGCGATGTTCTACGGCGTGCCGCCGCTGTTGGCGATCGTCCTGGCGGGAGTCGTGGGCGCCCTCATCGCCCTGCCGATGGCGCCACTTCTGTTCCGCCTGCACGGCGCCTATTTCGCCATCGGCACATGGGTGGCGGCGGAAGTCTTCCGGCTGAGTTTCGCACAGGTGTCGGTGCTCGGCGGTGGTTCCGGCACCAGCCTTCCGGCACGCCTCGTGACAGGCATTGCGGCGACGCGCGATCAGCGTGACATGCTGCTCTACTGGTGCGCGCTGGCGCTCGGCCTCGGCACTGTGGCGATGATCTACGCTCTGCTGCGCTCGCGCGCGGGCCTCGCGCTGGCGGCGATCCGGGACAGCGAGATTGCATCGGAAAGCCTCGGCATCGACATTTTCCGCACCAAGCTCGCGATCTATGTCGCGACCGCAGCCGTCACGTCGATGGTCGGGGCGCTGATCTTTTTACAGAAGCTGAGGATTTCCCCGGACGCCGCCTTCAGCGTCAACGACTGGACCGCCTACGTGATCTTCATCGTGGTCATCGGCGGAATCGGGACGATCGAGGGGCCGATCGTTGGCGCGATCGTGTTCTTCCTGTTGCGGGAGACGCTCGCGGACCTCGGCACGATCTATCTCGTCATTCTCGGCATGGTGGCGATCGCCGTCATGCTGAAAGCGCCCCGCGGATTGTGGGGCTCATTCTCTCACCGGACCGGGATCGTGCTGTTCCCGCTTCGCAGGCGCGTCGTCCATCCGGATGCGCGTTGAACGCATTATCGAAAACCAGGAGATCTGCGCATGTCCGACCCGTCGAAGAAAATCATCATCACCTGCGCGGTCACGGGCGGGATTCACACGCCCACCATGTCCGACGCCCTGCCGATCACGCCCGACCAGATCGCCGAGCAGGCCATTGCGGCGGCCGAAGCCGGTGCATCGATCCTGCATCTGCACGCCCGTGATCCGATCGACGGTCGGCCGACTCCCGATCCCGCGGTGTTCATGCAGTTCCTGCCGCGCATCAAGCAGGCGACCGACGCCGTGATCAACATCACGACGGGGGGAGGATTGACGATGACGGTCGACGAACGCCTGGCCGCGCCGCTCGCCGCATCACCCGAAATGTGCTCGCTGAACATGGGCACGATGAACTTCGCGCTGCATCCGCTGGCGGATCGCTACACCAACTGGAAGCACGCCTGGGAGGAGCCCTATCTGCGCGGCACCAAGGAATTCATCTTCCGCAACACTTTCGGCGACATCGAGCGCATCTACAAGATGCTGGGCGAGGAGCATGGCACGAAGTTCGAGCATGAATGCTACGACGTTGGGCACCTCTACAATCTCGCGCATTGCCTCGACAAGGGACTGTTCAAGCCGCCGGTGTTCCTGCAGCTGATCTTCGGCATTCTCGGCGGCATCGGTCCCGATCCCGAAAACCTGATGTTCATGAAGCGCACCGCCGACAAATTGTTCGGCAAGGATTACCGCTGGTCCGTTCTTGCAGCAGGCCGCTTCCAGATGCCGTTCGCCACACAGGCGGCTATGATGGGCGGCAACGTGCGCGTCGGTCTCGAAGACAGCCTGTTCATCGAACGCGGCAAGCTCGCGGTTTCGAACGCCGAACAGGTGGCGAAGATCCGCCGCATTCTGGAGGAACTCGGCCACGAGATCGCAACCCCGTCGGAGGCCCGGCAGGTGCTCGGCCTCAAGGGCGGCGACAGGGTTTCGTTCTAGCGCGCCGCTTGACGCTGGGCGCGTTGGACCCGACGATCGCCGAGGCGAGGCTTCCAGCGAGAGCGACATGCAGAGACGCATCGAAATCAGGGCTGCGGACGGGCACATGTTCGAGGCGTGGCGCGCCGATCCCTCCGGCGCGGCGAAGGGCGGCGTCGTGGTCCTGCATGCCGTCTATGGGCTGACGGATCACATCGGCGACGTCTGCGCCCGCTGGGCGCAGGCGGGCTATGCCGCTGTGGCGCCCGCGCTTTACGACAGGCGCGGGCGTGGAGTGGTGCATTCTTACAGTCGCGCGGGCGCGGATGCGGGCATTGCGAGTTACGAGGCTCTGACTCAGGCTGAAATCTTCGCCGACGTCAGCGCCTGCGCCGATGCGGTCAGGTCGGCCGGTCGAGTGGCGATCTCGGGTTTTTGCACGGGTGGCACATGGGCGTGGCGCGCGGCCGCCAGCCTGCCGTTCGATGCCCAGGTCAATTTCTACGGCAGCCACGTGCCGGCTCATCTCGACCTGCCGCAGCCTTTGCCGACGATCATGCATTACGGCGACAGCGATCCGATCATGCCGATGGACAAGATCCAGAGCATCGCGGCGCGCCATCCCGACGTGGAGATCTGCATTTATCCGTCGGCGGGACACGCTTTCTGCAATCCCGAACAGGCGACCTATGACGCCTCTGCGGCCGAGGAGGCGTGGCGCCGCTCCTTTGCGTTTCTGGAGCGGCATTTCGGGCGCTGAGACTCCACACCGAAAAAACGGGCCCTCGCGGGGGCCCGTTTCATTCGAGACGAAGAGGCGATCAATTCTGCATCTTGAGCCCGGCGGCGTCGACGGCTTCGCGATAGAGCGGCCGTTCGGCTGCGACGATGTCGTTGAACTCCTTCATGGTGGAGCCGGTCGGTTCCACGCCGAGCGTCGTGAGACGTTCGATGATGGCGGGCTGTTTGGACGCCTCGATGGTGGCGTTCACCAGTTTTTCGGCAATGTCCTTGGGGAGCCCCGCGGGCGCCATGAGGCCGTTCCATGAACTCGTCTTGAAACCCGGGAACGTCGCGGCGACGGGCGGAACGTCCGGGATCTGCTTCAGCGGTTCGGGCGACGAAACGGCCATGAGCCGCAAGCGTCCGCCGGTCGAATATTGGAGCAACTCGGATGCGTTGCCGAAATAGAGATCAACCTCTCCGCCGAGCAGCGCCGCCACCGCGGGTCCGCCGCCCTTGTAGGGCACCTGTACGAGATCGATGCCCGCGCGTTTGGCGAAAAGGGTCGCGGAGAGATGGCTGATCGATCCGGGATTGGGCGTCGCAATGTTGAGCTTGCCGGGATTCGCCTTCGCGTAGGCGATGAGATCCGTCATGGTCTTGGCGGGCAGATCGTTCTTGGCGCCCAGGATGAACGGGCCGGTGCCGAAGATGCTCAGCGGCATGAGCTCCTTTTCGGCATCGTAGCTGACCTTCTGGACCATCGGCAGGATGGTCGTCTGGCCGGCGGAGCCGAACATGAGCGTGTAGCCATCCGGTTTGGACTTGGCGAGTTGCGCGGTCGCGATGGTGCCGCCTGCGTTCGGTCGATTGTCGACGATGAAGCTCTGGCCGAATTTTTTCGAGAGGTGCTCGCTGAGCAGCCGCGCCTGCGTATCGGTGTTGCCGCCGGGCGGGAAAGGCACGATGACCGTGACGGTTCTGTTCGGCCAATCGCTCTGGGCGGCCGCAGGAAATGTCGTCGCGGCCGCGGCTGCGGCGAGTACGGCGGTGCATGCGCCGAGTGTGAAAGCGCGTCGTGTGAATGCGAGAGGCGAAGTTCCGCGTTTGACGGTGTGCATGTGCGTCTCTCCAACGTGACGATGACTGGGACTGTCTGGTTGCGCCGCTTTCTCAGGCACGATCCGTGCCTGCCTGGAGTTTGGGTCGTGCAATCTTCTTCTTAAGCCGCGTCGTCGGCCACGTCTGGCCGAAGATCGTGCTTGGACACGTGCTCGTCGAGCTTTCCGAGCAGCCGCTTGAGCGTCTTGACCTCCGCACCCGTGAGGCCGGCTTCGATCATGGCCGACAGTTCGCACGCGCGCGGAATGATGGATTTGTAGAGAGCGCGGCCCTTCGGGGTGAAGGATAGGACCTTGCTGCGTCTGTCGCGTGTGCTCTGCTTCTCCTGGATGAGTCCTTCCGACAGGCATTTCGACGCCGCGCGGCTGATCGCGACACGATCGAGATGCGTGCGCTCGCTCACGTCTTTGGCAGAGATGCTGCCGAAACGGCCGATCTGCGCAAGCAAACGCCATTCCGTGATGCTGAGGCCGAACTCTTCGAAATAGACGGACGCGCAGGCGCCGGACACGCGGCGAGACACGTTGGACAGTCGCGAAAGAAGAAAGTCTTCGTTCTCGAACTGGTGGTCGAAGAAGCTGCGCGTGTCGCGGTGGTCGTTCAAAACAGGGCCCTTGCACTTCGTTTCAAGTGAAATGATATCCCTTGCAATCAGTCTGTCAACGCGTAGCATTTGGCCTATCCGTGCCGGAATGCCTGCGGGACGTGCGTTGCTGGAGCGAGCCGATGAGCGTCGACGTTTTGCCTTTCGACATTGCCGCGCCGGACGATCTCGCGGCATTGGCCGAGGCGGTGGATACGATCGGGGCGGACAGCATCGTCCGCATGGCTTTGTTCCTGCGCGTGCCGGGCGAATATGAAGATGGCTCGCGCGAAGCCGCCAGGGCCGCGCTCGAGGCTTTCCTGGTTGCGCGAGCGCTGAGTGAGCGCTGCGAATACATCACCGTCATCGGCACCGAGGGCGTCACGACGGCTTGCGGTTACGCGCTGATCGAGACGGCGTCTTCGCCGGATGGATCGCAGGCGCGCCGGCTCGCGATCGGACTGGCGCGCTCCGGCCCGCCCGAGGAAGCGTCGATCGGCACGGCGGCTTTGCGCATGAGGCTGCGGAGGTCGTGCGGCGCGCCATGCTGGACGGAGGGCTGGCTCCGTCCGACGTCGAGACCGTCATCGTCAACGTTCCGCAGGCGACCAGTGGGCATGTTCCCACGCGGGCTCGCCGCGGACGCGCCGCAGCGGCGCTGGGAGCCGGCATCGCCATTGGAGCGGTCGACGCACATTCAGTGACGGATGCGCGCATCGTCGACGATGCCAGCTTGTTTGCGCCCCGCGTGCAGACCTACACGGGGCCTGCCATCGAGAACATCGAGGTCATCGTCATCGGCAACAAGGCAGGAGCAGGTGGCAATCTCGTGGCCTGCAGCACGATCACCCAGGACCTGATCGACGGCCGCTCGATCAAGCGCATGCTGATGCGCGTCGGCTTCACGCTCGACGCCGATGGCGAGATCGAGCCGGGCGACAGGTTGGTCGCCACCATCGCCAAATTGGGCGCTGCGCCTGACGGCCGCGTTCGCGGCGCGCCGACGGCGATCTACACATCCGCGACGCCGCCGGAAAAGCACTTGCGCGCCGCCATGTCGGGCGTGCTCGCGGCGACGCTGCACACCACACGGATCTTCAGCACGGTGGATCCGGTGCAGCAGGCGCCGCTCGGCGGCGGCACGATCTGCTGCATCGTGCGCGCTGCGGACTGAGTCACATCATCGAACGAGCGGGAGCATTGCGTGGCGGAGAAACAGAGAATCCTCATCGCGGGCGGCGGACCCGTCGGCGTCATCACCGGGCTGTATCTCGCCCGGCACGGCATTCCGGTGACGCTGTTCGACAAGGCGCCGAAGCCTCCTGAAGATCATCGCGCCGCGACGCTGCAACCGTCCACGCTCGATCTGTTCGAAGAGCTCGGGTTGACGGAAAGCATTCTGCAGCAGGGCTTCAAGTCGCATCACTTTCAGTGGCGCGACCGGGCGACGGATGAAGTCGTGGCCGAATTCGATTACGGTCGCCTGTCCGACATCACGGGGCATCCCTATGTCATTCAGCTCGAGCAGCACAAGACCGTGAACACGGCGCTCGAGGCCGCGAAGGCTTTTGGTGATTTCGTCATCCAACGGCCGGTCGAGGTGGTGGCCGTTCGGCAGGGCGCCGATTTCGTCGAATGCGACGTGCAGGACGAGAGCGGCGAGGTGACGACGCACCGCGGCTCCTATCTGGTGGGCTGCGACGGCGGCCGCAGCATCGTGCGCAAGACCATCGGGGTGTCGTTCGAGGGCTTCACCTGGCCGGAGCGGTTCAACATCGTATCGACACCGGTCGATCTCGCGGAGAAGCACGGTTTCCGTTTCCGGAATTATTGCGCGCATCCCGACCGGTGGGTTTCGCTCATGAAGGTGCCGGGCGAGGATGGGACAGGCTTGTGGCGCTGCGTCTTCCCGGCGAAGACGGAAGAAACCGACGAAGAGGTGATGAGCGACGAGTGGATCCAGGCGCGCTTCAAGGAATGCATGAATGCGGGCCCCTACGAGATCGTCCACCGCAACATGTATGCCGTGCATCAGCGAGTCGCGGGAAATTTTCGCAGCGGTCGCATCGTGCTGGCGGGCGACGCCGCGCATGTCAACAATCCGATCGGCGGCATGGGCATGAACAGCGGCTTCCAGGATGGCATCAACCTGGCGCGCAAGTTCATCGAGATCGAGAAGGGCGCGGATGCCGACGTGCTGCTCGAACGTTACGACCGGCAGCGCCGGCTGACTGCCATCGAATACGTGCAGGCGCAGTCCATCGCCAACAAGAAGCTGCTGGAAGAGAAGGACCCGGAGGTGCGGGCGTCGCGGCTGAAGGAATTGCGCGAGATCGTCGCCGATCCGCAGCGGCACTTCGACTTCGTCAAGCGCAGCGCGCTGATCTCGATGTGGGAGAAGTCAGAGACGATCGTCTAGGCGCGCTCGCGCGCGATGCGTCTCCCGATGAGAGATGCATCGCGCGGAGTCGAGGAATGCCTCGCCCCGAAGCGCCGGATTCAGCGGCCGACGAGCTTGCGGCTGTTGTCCAGCGTCGAATAGCTGCGCGGCGCGGCGCACATCAGGTAGCGATAGCCTTCCGAGATGACGCGTTCTGCATTGGCGCCCGACACGTGCGGGTGGCCGACGATGACGTTGTGCTTCTTGCAGGTGTCCACCACCTTGGCCATGGCGTCGAGCACGACCTTGTGCTCCGTCTGGCGCGGGTAGCCGAGTTCCTGGCTGAGATCGCCTTCGCCGATGAGCACGACGCCGATGCCCGGTACGTTCTTCAGCATGTCGTCGAGGTTCTCGATGCCGGCCGTGTCCTCGATCTGGATGACCACGAGGATCTCGCCCTGCGGGGCCAGCGGCCAGACGTCCGCGACGTTGTAATATTCCTGCTGGCTCAGGCCCCAGTAGCGGCAGGCCTGCATGGGGCCGTCGCCGCGAATGCCGGCGGGCTCGTAGAGCGGCTTGTCCTTGAGGCGCGGATAGCGGCAGGCCGAGACCGCGTTGTAAGCTTCCTGCACGGTCGAGACGTGCGGGAAGACGATGCCGTAGCAGCCGAGGTCGAGCGCCTGCTTGGCCATGAACTGGTTCATCTCCACGCCATTGGCGGGAATGCGCGCCGTCGGCGTCACCGCGGGGGCAAGGCCGCCCTTGGCGATGTGGGCGCGGTTCAGCATGTATTGCAGCGCGTGGCGCAGCGCCGTGATGTCCCAGCCCTGGTGCTCGCCTTCGAAGACGACGCCGTCGTATTTCGATTGCGTCAGTTCGACGGCGGTGCCGATGTCGATCGGCTGGAAGCACGAGAAGGAATGCTGGCCGGCTTCCAGCGCGCGGATGATGCCGTTCAAACGAGCCATTGCGGTGACTTTCTCAATTGGGCGTCGGAGGGAGCGGGCCGCCGCTTCGCGTGTCCCGCTCCGGTTCGTTCGATGCGGCTCAGAGGCCGCGCTTTTTCAGGATCGCGTCGAGGCGCGGATAGACCTTGCGGGCATTGGCTTCGAAGACCTTGTGCTTGTCGGCCTCGGAGAGGTTCGCGGCCGCGTCGACGTAGCGGCGCGTGTCGTCGAAGTAATGGCCGGTCTCGGGATCGATGCCCTGCACGGCGCCGATCATTTCCGAGGCGAACAGGATGTTGTCGATCGGCACGACCTTGGCGAGCAGGTCGATGCCCGGCTGATGGTAGACGCAGGTGTCGAAATAGACGTTCTTCATCAGATATTCGACCAGCGGCGGCTTCTTCATCATCATGCTGAGGCCGCGATAGCGTCCCCAATGGTACGGCACGGCGCCGCCGCCATGCGGGATGACGAATTTCAGCGTCGGGAAATCCTTGAACAGATTGCCCTGGATCAGCTGCATGAACACGGTCGTGTCGGCGTTGATGTAATGCGCGCCGGTGGCGTGGAAGTTCGGGTTGCACGATCCCGTCACGTGGATCATCGCCGGGATGTCGAGTTCCACGAGCTTCTCGTAGATCGGATACCAATAGCGATCCGTCATCGGCGGATCCTTCCAGTAGCCGCCCGACGGATCGGGGTTGAGGTTCACGCCCACGAAGCCGAGCTCGTTGACCATGCGCTCGAGCTCGGGAATGCAGTTTTCGGGCGGCACGCCGGGCGATTGCGGCAATTGGCCGACGCCGATGAAATTATCCGGCAGCAGCGAGCAGATGCGATGAATTAGATTGTTGTTCAGCGTCGTCCATTCGCGCGACACCCATTCCGGGCCGACGTGATGGCCCATGCCGGAGGCGCGCGGCGAGAAGATGGTGATGTCGCTGCCGCGATCCTTCTGGAAGGCAAGCTGGCGCTCGACGCTCTTGACCAGCATTTCGTCGGTGATGCCGAGATCGGTCGTGGTCGGCTTGCGGGTGGCGTCGACGAGGCCGGCGAGTTGCTTGTCGCGAAAGGCGAAGAGCGACGGCGGCTCGGTGGTGTAATGGCCGTGAATGTCGATGATCATGGGTGCCAGCCCTCTCCTCAAGCTCGAGCCTTTCGGCTCATTGCGCGGGGGCGCGCGCGCCCCGGCCCGCCTTGCCGCGGACTTCGGTTCCTGTCTAGTCAGGTGGGGCCTGCGTGGCAAGCCGAGCCTGACCGAGGCTTTCTGTAACATTGACAAAATCCCGTGCGGGCATGAATTCTCCGCATCGTTCCATCCAGTTCCTGAAACGTAAGAGGTCACGAGCCGATCATGCCGACAGAAATCATCGACGGAATTTCCACGCGCTACGAGGTCCGGGGAGAGGGTCCGCCGCTTCTGATGTTCTCGCCCGGCGGCTTCGACGCGACGATCGAGAAATGGTCGTCGCTCGGCATCTACGCCAAGACCAAGCCGCTCGACCATCTGACGCAGCATTACAGCTGCATCCTGTTCGATCGCCGCGAGTGCGGCCAGTCGGGCGGGCGCGTGGAACGCGTCACCTGGGCGGATTTCGTCCGGCAGGGCCGGCTGCTGCTCGATCACCTGGGCATCGACAAGGCCCATATCATGGGCGGCTGCATGGGCTGCTGCCCCGTCATGGCGTTTGGAGTCGCGCATCCCGAGCGCGTGCTCTCGATGGTTCTGTACTGGCCGGTCGGCGGCGCGAAATATCGCATCAGCGGCCACCAGCGCTTCGCCGAGCATCTCGCCTTCGTGCATCAGAACGGCCTGCAGGCGGTCGTCGATCTGGTGAAGCGTGACGGCAAGGCGTTCGGGGGCGATCCGCGCGGCGGGCCCTGGGCGTCGGTGATCAAGTCCGACGACGGCTTCGCGCAGACCTATGCTCAGCTCGACGTGGAAAAGTACAAGCTCACGATCGTCGGCATGGTGCGGGGCCTGATGGACCGCGACACGGCGCCGGGCGCCGAGGCGGAAGACCTGCTGCGCTGCGACATTCCCGCGATCATCGTGCCGGGCGCCGACGCCTCGCACGCCACGTCTGCGGCGCGGTATCTGCACGAATGCCTGCCCAAGTCGAAATATTGGGACATGGCCGTGGCGGGGCAGAGCGAAGAAGCCACCGCGAAGGAACTGCTGGGGTTCCTGGGCAGCGTGTGAGGCGCGCCCGTCTGAAGGACAGCAGCGCATCTTTGCGGGGCTGGATTGTTTCGCACCGCTGGCAAAGACGTTGAAAAAGACAGGCCCCGCGATCAACACGGGGCCTCTCAACCGCCTCATCCCACGAGGTCGTGCGTGCCCTTGGCGAAGATCTCCTCGGGCGTGAAGCGCCTGTCGATGATCTTCTGCTCGTTGGCGTATTGGATGATCGCCTCCAGCATGGCGCGGTTGGGCTCGATGCCGTAGGGCATCGGGTCCTTGCCGGTGATCTCCATGATCTTCTGGGCGGTCTGGTCCATCTTGGTCGGCTCGGCGATGCC
>JAQGJH010000049.1 GCA_028290705.1 Hyphomicrobiales bacterium | reverse complement strand
ACGAGATCGCCTTCCAGACGAATCTGCTGGCATTGAACGCCGGCGTCGAGGCAGCGCGCGCCGGCGACACCGGACGCGGCTTCGCGGTCGTGGCCTCCGAAGTCCGCTCGCTGGCCCAGCGCGCCTCCGACTCGGCCAAGGACATCAAGGTGCTGATTGATCACGCGACCACCAGCGTCGCGGAGGGCGCCGCCCTGGTGATGAACACCGACGAAGCCCTGTCGCGTTTCGTCCTCCAGGTCGACGAGATCAGTTCGGTCATCGGCCGCATCGCCGAAACCGCGCAGGATCAGGCGACCGGGCTCGGCGAGGTGAACACCGCCGTCATGGATCTGGATCGCGCGACGCAGCAGAACGCCGCCATGGTCGAGCAGGCCACGGCCGCGACCCAGTCGCTGTCGCGCGAGGCCGTGCGTCTGTCCGAGCAACTCGCCTTCTTCACCGTCGGCCAGCCACGCACCGACGCCTTGCGCCGGCAGGCGGCCGACATGCGCCAGCCGGCCGCCGCCGCCCGACCGCAGCCGCCCCGGCAAGTCCGAAAGGTCGCGAGCGGCGGACGACCGCGCACCGCCGGCGTCGGCCATGGCGAGGACTGGACGGAGTTCTAGGCCGCGGCTCGCGGCATTCGGAAGGCTTCGGCGAGCAACGCCTCGCCCATGCCCCAGCGTCCGTTGCGCGGCAACCCTGCAAAAGCTCGATGTCCGCAGCGGAACGCATGACGCAGGGCGGGTCCGGGAAGATCATCCGGACCATCTCGCCGGCGAGATCTTGCCGAGGACCAGGCCACCGCAACGGCATCGCGCATGGCCGCGGAGATTTCTGCGACGGCCCGTTGCGGCAACTGCGAATGAACGCTCAAACCACTGAAGTAACTTGAAAAAAAGTAGCCGGGAATCAAATTTTTAAGACCTCTCGGCCAAGATCAAGTCCGTCGGGAACCGTGGCGCAAAGCCATCGTGCGGCATGATGCCAGACCCGTCACCGGTTTCGACCCGGGATGTCTCGGAATGCTCGATAAGGTTGCAGCGGCGCGACCTTCGAGAATCAAACAGATTCAAAGAGGCTCCGGTGTCGATCAACAATTTGACCATTTCGCGCAAGCTCGCGGCCGCTTTCGTGTTCGTCCTCATCGCCACTGCGCTCTCGACCCTGGTGACGTATCAGGCCATGCAGCGGATCGATGCGACGAGCCAGGATTCCCGCACCGCCACCCGGCAGGAACTCGCCATCCTCGGGGCGATCGCCGCACACATCGACATGGCGCACACGATGCGGGGCTATCTGCTCACCGGCGTCGAGCGCCATAAGCGACTCTACGGCGAGGCCGGGGATCTTTTCGAGAAAAGCATCCGTGAAGGCATCGACGCCGACGCCTCTGGCGCCAACCCCCAGACGCGGGATTCGCTTCAGCGCCTGCGCGCCGCCTCGGCCAAATGGCGCGAGCAGATTGGCGAACCGGTCATCAAGCTCTCGACCGATCCCGCGACGCGCAGCCAGGGAACCGCCATCGCGACGTCGGCTCTGAGCAGCCAATTGCAGCAATCCTTCCGCGAGGCCGCCGACATCTCGCTGAAACTGATCCGCGAGTGGGAAACCGCCTCCTCGCAATCGGCCCGCGCATCCATCGATCTCGGCCGCATGACGCTCGCCATCGGGGGCTTCGCGGCCTTGTTGATCGCCTTCGCCTGCTGGCTCGTTCTCTCGCGCAACGTCGCCAATCCGCTGCTGGTGCTGCGCGCCCAGATGAACGCCTTGTCGCGCGGCGACACGTCGATGCGCTTCGCCATTCCGGGCCGTCGCGACTGCCTCGGCCTCATGGCCGACACGTGCGAAAGCTTCAAGGCGAGCCTGATCGACAAGGCCCGCGTCGAAGGCGAGGCCGAAGTGGCCCGCCGCCAGGCGGCGGAGGAACGCGCCCGCGCCGACGCCGACCGCCAGGCGCAGGCCGACGCCCTCAACACCGCGATCGAAGCCTTCGCGGACGCTCTCGGCAAGCTCGCGCAGGGCGACGTCGTCCACCGCATGGACGTCGCGCTGAACGGCCCGGCCGAGAATCTCCGCATCGACTACAACCGCACGATGGACCAGCTGCAGGACACGCTGCTGGCCGTCATCAGCGCCGCCTCGGTCATCGATTCCGGCACGCAGGAAATCACCGCCACGGCCGACGACATGTCGCGCCGCACCGAGCAGCAGGCCGCCAACCTCGAAGAAACCGCTGCGGCGCTGGAACAAATCACCTCGACGGTCAAGCGCACGGCCGAAGGCGCCAACCACGCCCGCGACGCCGTGAGCACCGCCTCGCAGGATGCCGACAAGGGCGGCGCCATCGTGCGCCAGGCCATCGTGGCGATGGACAACATCGAAAAATCCTCCGGCCAGATCGGCCAGATCATCGGCGTCATCGACGAGATCGCCTTTCAGACGAATCTGCTCGCCCTGAATGCCGGCGTCGAAGCCGCCCGTGCGGGCGAAGCGGGACGCGGCTTCGCGGTCGTGGCTTCCGAAGTCCGCGCGCTGGCGCAGCGCTCGGCGGATGCCGCCAAGGAGATCAAGTCGCTGATCTCCGCCTCCTCCACGCAGGTCACCCAGGGCGTCGCCCTGGTGCTCGAGACCGGCACCGCGCTCGACCGCATCGTCGAGCAGGTGGCGGGCATCAAGCAGGTGGTCGGCGAGATCGCCGCCGGGGCCAGTGAGCAGGCCACCGGGCTGCAGGAGATCAACAACGCCATCAACCAGATGGACCAGATCACCCAGCAGAACGCCGCGATGGTCGAGGAATCCACCGCGTCGAGCCACACGCTGGCGCGCGAGGCCCAGAAGCTCGCCGCCCACGTGGCCCGCTTCGACGTCGGCGCACAGCAGCCCGCCGCGAACGCGCCCATTCCGTTCAAGGCCGATCGCAAGAAGGCCCAGCGCCCGGCGGCGCGTCAGGCGGCTCCGGTCGAACGCCGCAAGGTCGCCAATGGCGGCTTCGAGCCCGCGGCCACGCCGGCGCGCGGATCCGCCGCGGCCGACAGCTGGGAAGAGTTTTAAGGAGCCATCATGTCCGCGAAACAGAAAAAGCCCGGGACGATCGTTCTCGCCGAAGCCCTCGACATCACCCAGGCGGCTCCCCTCGTCAGCGAATTGCTGAAGATGCGCGGGTCCGACATTCGGGTCGACGCGTCCAACGTGCGCCGCCTCGGAGGCCAGTGCCTACAGGCGCTGCTCTGCGCCTCCAGCACCTGGGCGCACGAGGGCGCGCGCCTCGAACTGGTGAATCCCTCGCCTGAATTCTCCGAAAGCCTCGCGGCATACGGGCTCGATCCCGAGCTCTTCAATTCTCAGGAGCATGCCCTATGAAGAAGACAATTTTGACCGTCGACGATTCAAAGACCATGCGTGAAATGCTGAAATTCACGCTGGTCAACGCCGGTTACGAAGTCATGCAGGCGGATGATGGCGTGCATGGTCTTGAAGTGCTCGAGGGCATGTCGCCCGACGTCATCCTGACCGATCTCAACATGCCCCGCATGGATGGCTTCGGCTTCATCGAAGGCGTGCGCCGCAACGCGCGTTACCGCTCGGTTCCGATCCTCGTTCTGACCACCGAGGGCGAACCCGACAAGAAGGATCGCGCCCGTCGCGTCGGCGCCACCGGCTGGATCGTCAAGCCGTTCGATCCTGAAAAACTGATCAGCGCCATCCGCCGCCTCGCAGCCTGAAGACCGAGCGACCGAAGAAGGAATGACTGCCGTGGATACGATGGCTGCGATCAAACAGACGTTCTTCCAGGAATGCGAAGAGCAGCTCGTTGAATTGGAAAGCGGATTGTTGGCGATCGAGGACGGGACGAGCGAGCCCGACACGATCAATGCCGTGTTCCGGGCGGTGCATTCCATCAAGGGCGGCGCAGGTGCGTTCGGCCTCGACCAGCTCGTGCGTTTCGCCCATGCGTTCGAGACCGCGCTCGACCTCATGCGGTCAGGCCGGCTGTCGCCGAGCCGCGCCATCCTGAAGACCATGCTGATGGCGGCCGACGCGCTCGCCGATCTCGTGCGCGTGACGCGCGAAAACCTTCCGGCGGACGAAGCCGAAGTCGGCCGCATCGTCCAGCAGCTCGAACTGCTCGTCGAAGGCGGTGACGGCGCCGCCGCTGCGCTGGCGCCCGTCGCCGAAGCCCCGGCGGCCGAAGACGTCCCCGATTTCCAGCCCATCCAGATCAGCCTCGCGGATCTCGTCGGCTCCGCGCCCGAGGGCGCGCGCAGGTTCAAGATCAGCTTCGAGCCGAAGCCCGGCTTCTACGCCCGCGCCAACGAGCCCCTGACCCTGCTGCGCGAACTCGGCCGCATGGGCCAGTGCCGGGTCGTCTGCGACACGTCCCACATTCCCGCGCTGAGCGACCTCGATCCCGAAGGCTCCTATCTGGTCTTCCACATCGAGCTCGAGACCGAGGCCACGGAAAGCGCCGTGCGCGACGTCTTCGAATTCGTCGAGTTCGACTCGCAGATCGACATCGAGGCGATCGAGCCCGAGCCGGCCTTCGACGACGACGCCTTCGCCAGGCTCATGTCGCTCGCAGCCGGCGCCCCGCAGGAAATGCCGGCGCTGATCGAGCCCGTCGTCCGCATAGCCGAGCCGCCTCCGGCCATTGAACGTGTCGAGGCGGACAGCCAGAGCCGCAAGGCCGAGGCCGGCAAGGCGGAAGCCGCCAAGGTCGCGGGCGGCGCCGGCGCCACCATCCGGGTCGATCTCGACCGCGTCGAACGTCTCATCGATCTCGTGGGCGAACTGGTGATCAACCAGGCCATGCTGTCGCAACGCGTCGCCGAGGCGCGCCTGTCGCGCTCCTCCGCGCTGGCCATGGGCCTCGACGATCTCGAGCAGCTCTCGCGCGAGATCCAGGACAGCGTCATGGCGATCCGCGCCCAGCCGGTGAAGCCGATCTTCCAGCGCATGTCGCGCGTCGTGCGCGAAGCCGCCGACATGACCGGCAAGACCGTCACGCTTCATTGCGAGGGCGAGTCGACCGAAGTCGACAAGACCGTCATCGAGCGGCTGACAGATCCGCTCACCCACATGATCCGCAACGCCATCGATCACGGCATCGAGAAGCCGGAAGTGCGGCTCGCGGCGGGAAAACCCGAATCCGGCCACATCAAGCTCTCGGCCACGCATCGCTCGGGCCGCGTCGTCATCGAAGTCTCGGACGACGGCGGCGGCATCAATCGCGAGCGCGTCCTCTCGGCGGCGATTGCAAAAGGTCTCGTCGAGCCCGAGGCGCAGCTCTCCGACGAGGAGATCGACAACCTGATCTTCCTGCCGGGCTTCTCCACCGCCGCCACCGTCACCGACATGTCGGGACGCGGCGTCGGCATGGACGTGGTCAAGCGCTCGATCCAGGCGCTCGGCGGCCGCATCTCCATCGTGTCGCACCCGGGCCGCGGCTCGAGCTTCCTGATGAGCCTGCCGCTCACCCTGGCGGTTCTGGACGGCATGATCGTCAGCGTCGCCAACGAGACCCTGATCGTGCCGCTCACCGCCATCGTCGAAACCCTCAAGCCGCGTCCGCAGGACGTGTTCGACATGGGCGGCGACACGCGCGTCATCCGCATCCGCGACACGTTCACGCCGCTGATCGACATCGGCCAGGTGCTGGGCTACCGCACGGAGGCGGCCGATCCGGCCAATTGCGTCGTCGTGCTGATCGATCTCGAGGGCCATGCCCGCCGCGCGCTGCTGGTCGACACCATCCAGGGCCAGCGCCAGGTCGTCATCAAGAGCCTCGAGGCCAATTACCGCCGCGTCGACGGCATCGCGGCCGCCACCATCCTGGGCGACGGGCGCGTCGCCCTCATCCTCGACGCCGACGCGGTCGTGGCCAACGCCCATTCGCAGGCAGCCGCCCTGCCCGAAATGCTCGAACCCGCAGAGTGAGACAGATCATGAGCCAGAGTTCCGATTCCTCCACGATCCGCGAGCTGATCGCGTTCCGCATCGACGGCCGCGAGTTCTGCGTCGACATCATGCAGGTGCGCGACATTCGCGGCTGGACGCCCGCGACCCCGCTGCCGCATTCGCCGCATTACGTGCGCGGCGTCATCAACCTGCGCGGCGCGGTTCTCCCGGTCGTCGATCTGGCGGCGCGTCTCGGCTTCAAGCCGTCCGAGCCCACCGTGCGCCACGTCATCATGGTTACGCAGGTCGAGCAGCAGATCGTTGGCCTGCTGGTCGATGCCGTGTCGGACATCCTCACCGTCACCGAGGCGGACATCCAGCCCACTCCCGATCTCGCTTCCGAACTCGCCAAGACGTTCCTGCGCGGCGTGCTGGCCATGGATGGCCGCATGATCAGCATGATCGCGCTCGACCATGTTCTTCCGGCCCGGGAAGCGTTGGCGGCATGATCCCCCAGAGGCCGGCCACGGCCACCCAGCAGCGCGACAGGAGCATCGTCCCGGGCGAGTTCCTGCTCACCGCGGAAGACTTCCGGACGATCGCCCAGACGATGTACACGGACGCGGGCATTCACATGCCCGAGTCCAAGGCCACGCTGGTCTATTCGCGTCTGGCCCGACGTCTGCGCGCGCTGGGGCTGGAGAGCTTCCGGTCATATTGCGAGCTGATCGTCAGCAGCAGCGGCGTCGACGAGCGTCAGAAAATGCTCGCCGCCCTCACCACCAACGTGACGCGCTTCTTCCGCGAGCCGCATCACTTCGAACATCTGAAGACCCGCGTGCTGCCGCCGCTTCTGAAGGCCGCGGCGCGCGGCGAATGCGTGCGCATCTGGTCGGCCGGCTGCTCCAACGGCCAGGAGGCCTACACGATCGCGCTCGTCATCCTGTCGCTCATGCCCGAAGCCGGCCGCCACGACATCAGGATCCTGGCCAGCGACATCGATCCCAACGTCGTCGAGGAGGGCCGCGTCGGACTCTACGAGCCGGGCGCGCTCGCCGACGTCAGCCAGGACCAGCGCCGCCGCTTCTTCGAACGCTCCGGCGGCGAAGGCTCCGGCACGTTCAGCGTCAATGCCGACATGCGCGCACTGGTGTCGTTCCGCGAGCTGAACCTCTTCGCCAAATGGCCGATGAAGAAGCCCTTCCAGGTGATCTTCTGCCGCAACGTGGCGATCTATTTCGATCAGGAACATCAGTCCAATCTCTGGAAGAAGTTCATGGCCTCTCTGACGCCGGGCGGCACGCTCTACATCGGCCATTCGGAGCGACTCGTCGGCGAAGCCGCCGCGGCTTTCGTCAATGACGGGATCACCACCTGGCGACTGCCCGAGGGAACACGCCGATGACGACGTCCTTCTCGCAAAAACGCACCCGCGTGCTGATCGTCGACGATTCCGCCACCATGCGGCACATCATCCGCGAGATTCTCTCGGCCGATCCGCAGCTCGAGGTCGTGGGCGAAGCGTGCGATCCGCACCAGGCGCGCGAGGCCATCAAGTCGCTCGATCCCGACGTCATCACCCTCGACGTCGAAATGCCCAACATGAACGGCCTCGATTTTCTCGAGCGCCTGATGCGGTTGCGGCCGATGCCGGTCGTGATGGTCTCGACCCTGACGTCGCGCGGCGCCGAAACCACGATCCGGGCGCTCGAACTCGGCGCCTTCGATTGCGTCGCCAAGCCGCGCCTCAACGATCCCGCGTCCATCGGCCACCTCGGCCAGATGGTGAAGCTCGCGGCCGCCAGCCGTTCGCGTTCGCGGGACACCGCGCCCGCGCCCGCCGCTCCGGCGAAACGCGCCCTGCCGGGCATCGCGCCGCCGGTCAACCGGCTCGTCGCCATCGGCTCGTCGACGGGCGGCGTCGAAGCGCTCATCACATTGATCGGCGCGTTTCCGGAAAACTGCCCTCCGACCGTCATCACCCAACATATGCCCGCGCTCTTCACCAAGCCCTTCGCGGCGCGCCTCGATCGCCTCTGCGCGCCAAAAGTCTGCGAAGCCTGGCACGGTGCGCCGGTCGAGCCGGGCTGCGTCTATGTCGCGCCCGGCGGCAAAGCTCATCTCACGGTTCGGGGGAAACCCGGAGCCCTGCGATGCCATCTCGTGGAAAGCGATCTCGTCAACGGCCACAGGCCGTCGGTCGACGTGCTGTTCCATTCGGTGGCGCAAGCGGTCGGCGGAAAATCCGCCGGCGTCATACTGACCGGAATGGGACGAGATGGTGCGCTTGGCCTGGCCGCCATGCGCAAGGAAGGAGCCATCACTCTCGGCCAGACGGAAGAAACCTGCATCGTCTACGGAATGCCGAAGGCGGCCTTCGAGATTGGCGCGGTCGAGAAGCAGGTCCCGTTGAACAACATGGCCGCAGAGCTGTTCTCCGCTCTGGCGGACAAAAGGTAAGGATCCACAGCATGTCATTCCTTCAACAACTCAAGGTCCTGATCGTCGACGACACGTCGACCAGCCGGATGTTGATCCGCGACGGGCTCGAGCAGCTCGGCATCCGCAACATCATCCATGCGGCCGACGGCGAGCAGGCGCTCAAGATGATGATGAGCACGCCCGCTCACCTCATCATCTCGGACTTCAACATGCCCAAGCTCGACGGCCTTCAGCTGCTGCAGGCGATCCGCAGCTACAAGCCGACCGCCGCCACCCCCTTCATCATCCTGACCGGCAAGGCCGACGCCACCGTTCTGGCGCGCGGCCGCGCGCTCGGCCTGAACAATTATCTGATGAAGCCCGTCGACATGGATGCGCTGAAGCGCGCCATCGAGGGCGTCGTTGGAAAGCTGAGGTAGTCATGGGCACGCTCGCCACAAGCAACCACATCATCCAGGGCGAGTACCGTGTCTCGAACGATCCGGACGTCGCGCTGACGACGTTGCTGGGTTCCTGCGTGGCGGCCTGCATCTGGGATCCCGTGCTGCACGTCGGCGGCATGAACCACTTCCTGCTGCCCGGCGACAACGAACAGCAGATCCGCGATTCCGAACGCTTTGGCGTGCATCTCATGGAGCTGCTCGTCAACGCGCTCTTCCGGCAGGGCGCCTCACGCCAGCGGTTGGTCGCCAAACTGTTCGGCGGCGCCAATCTCAACACGCAGCTCGCCGACATCGGCGCGCGCAACGGCGAATTCGCCCAGCGCTTCCTGCGCAACGAAGACATTCGGGTGATCGGCGAAAGCCTCGGCGGCGATCGCGCCCGCAAGCTGCAGTTCTGGCCGGCCTCGGGCCGCGCGCGTCAGATGCTGCTGCCCAAGGACGTGGCTCCGACGGAACCCAGAAAGACCAGCCCGATCGATCTTGCCGGAAGCGGCGCCGTCGAATTGTTTTGAAGGTGTGACATGCGACTCGATAACAGCCAGGCGGTGTGCCTGCAGGACAATGCCGCGCCGGACCACGACGCCACCAGCCTCTCGGTCGAGGACGGCCTTCGCCGCGCCATGGCGGAACTCGCGGCCGTGCGCCGCAGCGCCGAGGAATCGTTCGAGATGATCCGGCTGCATTCGGGCGCTCACGCGCTCGACGATCCGGCCACCATCGTGGCGATGCAGAGCGTCGATTCCATCAGCCAGCATCTGGCAGCCATCGAAACCTATCTGGGCAATCTCGCGAGCGTCACTCACACGTTGCGCATCGACCAGACTGCGGCGGCGCGCGGCATCACGCTCTCGGCGGTGGTCGATCGTCTCGTCACCCACCGCAAGGGCCCGGCCACGCAGGCATCCGGCACCTGCGAGTTCTTTTAAGACGTCACTAACCGTAATCCAAGTAACGGAGCGGAATACCACTTTGATACAGAAACAGTTGTTTTTACCAATAGTTGGAAAGCCCCGGTAAGGACAACTTTAACGCCCCTCGTGTCACCTTGTTCATGACGACGGACTGAGAGAAAAACAACTCACGGCATGCTGCCAATTCCGTCGCACCGGTGAAAGCCCGGTATGTCCCTCAGTTTCGAGTTCAGGGACATCTCACTATGACCAGCCTTCTCACCAATGCCTCCGCCATTACCGCGCTCCAGAACCTGAGCGCGACCAACAAGTCCATGCAGACGACGCAGGACCGCATCTCCACGGGCATGCGCGTTTCCAGCGCCGCCGACAACGCCGCCTATTGGTCCATCGCGACCCAGATGCGGTCCGACAATGCCGCCATCTCCACCGTCAAGGACGCGCTCGGCATGGGTGCCGCCACCGTCGACGTGGCTTCGGCGGCCATGAAGGCGACGGGCGATGTCGTCTCTGAAATCAAGGCCAAGCTGGTCGCCGCCCGCGAGCCGGGCATCGACCGCGAAAAGGTCCAGGCTGAAATCACCCAGCTGCAGGACCAGATGAAGAGCATCGCCGACTCGGCGGTCTTCTCGGGCCAGAACTGGCTGTCGGTCGACTCGAGCGACTCGGGCTACAACGCCACCAAGAGCGTCGTCTCCTCCTTCTCGCGCTCGGGCGGCTCGATCAGCATCGGCACGATCGACATCGACGTCGGCGCGTCGAAGCTTTACGACGCAGCCGATCAATCGGGCATCATCGACAAGGACCGCACCGTTGGCGGCACTACCATTGCGGTGGCGGACATCGACATCTCGGCCCTGACCGACTCGGCCGCCGATCTGACCACGCTCGACGAATACATCAACATCGTCGACGAGGCCCTGACCGACGTCACCAGCGCGGCCAGCGATCTCGGTGCGGCCCAGAACCGCATCAGCATGCAGAACGAATTCGTCACCAAGCTGATGGATGCGGTCACCAAGGGCGTCGGCCAGCTCGTCGATGCCGACATGAACCAGGAATCGACCAAGCTTCAGGCCCTGCAGGTCCAGCAGCAGCTCGGCGTCCAGTCGCTCTCCATCGCCAACCAGAACAGCCAGCAGATCCTGTCGCTCTTCCGCGGCTGATCCGAATGGCTTGAACTCATAACGGGCCGCGCGCGCGCGGCCCGTTTCGTTTGAAACGGGGCTGGTGCAAGCCTCCCCCTCATGTGACGGAACCACATGGTCCGGCGGCGGGTTCGCCTGCAACAAGCCCGGAGCCATTCATGACCAGAACACTCGTGGCGGCCATTGCGCTCGCCGCCCTCACGGCCACTCCCCTGGCGGCCCAGACCCCGGCCGGAACGCCGCCCAAACCCGCCATGCCGTCCTCGCCGGCTCAGCCCGCCGCCGACGTCAATGCCAATGCCCCGAAGGGCCCGGCCCTCAAGGAAGAGCCGCACGGCTCGGGCTCGGTCCACGAGGAACTCGAGGCCGAGCGCGCCAATCCGCAGAAGTGAGGCGCTCTACTCGAAGAACTGCCCGTCCTTGAACACCACCGGGACGCGCTTGTTCTCTTTGGAGTCGCCGGGCATCGCCTCGCCCCGCGCATTGACGCGGGGTGCGGCCGTCGCGAGGCTGCCGGCGCCCGTCTTCGCCCCGACCCTGAACAGGATCAGCTCCTCGCTGCTGATCGCCTCGAATCGGTAATAGGCGCCCGCCGGAATCATGATGCCCTCGTAACGTCCGATGTCGGTATGCCCGTCGTCGCGATCGTAGAAGCGGGCGCGGCCCTGCATCACGAGGAAGCTGTGGTCCTCGCTCGCATGCGCGTGCAGACCGTTCTCGCCGCCCGACGCATAGACCTTGAGACGCAGTTTCAGATTGTCGGTCGCGGCCAGCACGGTGTCGGTGCGCCCCTGCTCCAGCAATTGCGCCCGCAGCTTGAAAAAGCTGACGGCCGGTGCGGCGCCTTGTGCGGATGTCGTCATGTTGCGTGTCTCCTATTTGGCCGAAGCCGCGGGATTGATGAGCGCGGCGGCCCGCGCCACGATGTCTTTCGGCGACGTGTAGGCGCGATCGAGCAGCCGATGGATTTCGTCGCCGGTCAACGGCTCCACTTCGAGCTGCGCCCGCGCGGCTTCGGCGAGAAACTCCGGGTCCTTCATGGTTTCGTCGAACGCCCGGCGCAATGCCGCGACGCGCTCCGCCGGCACGCCGGGCGGCGTCGAGAACGGACGGCCCATTTCCTGCCGGATGAGGATGAGCTCGAGCACCCGGCGATCATCGTCGCTGCGCACGAGTTCGAGCGCGCTCGGCACGTCCGGCAGATCGGGAAGCTTGTCGAACGCCATCTGCACCAGCACGGTGATCTTCTTGTCCTTGATCCAATGCGCGCGCGACGCCTTGATGGTCGACCACGCAAGGCCGCAAACGCCATCCACCTCGCCGCTCTCCATCGCGATGGCGTCACCCTGCCCGGGCTCGTAGCCGGCGATCACCTTGATCTTCGTGCCCAGCAGCGTGTTCAGGATCTTGGGCACGATCACGGTGTTGGACGTCGCGCCCGCGCCCGCCGCCGTGAAGCCCAGCGTGCGCGCCTGCTCGATGGTCTTCACCGGATGCAGGTGCCAGACCGCGCAGACGTTCTGCAATTTGCCGATCGACCCCAGCCATGAAAAGCCGCGCCCGTCGAACTTTGCGCCCGGGTTGCCGAACAACGGATCCATCGCGATCCCGTTCGTATGCGCGGCGATCGTCAACCCGTCCTTGTCGCTCGTGTTGAACAGCGTATTGGCCGCCGCCATGCCGCCACCCGCCGGCAGGTTCTTGGCAATGATCGAGGGATGGCCGGGAACGTGCTTGCCGAAATGCCGCGCGAAGACGCGCGCATAGGCGTCGTAGCCGCCCCCCGCGCCGCTGCCGACCAGCAGGTTCATCTGCTTGCCGCGATAAAAATCCTCGACGCCGTCGGCCAGCGCCGCGCCCGCGAAGGCGAAGACGACGGCCGCCAGCGCGGCGCCTGTGGTTGCGAGCTTCATGGCGCGGCCCTCCCGATTGTGTCCGCCTGCGTCATGCGCGGCGGATCTCCTGCCCTCAGAAATCCCTGAACAGCCGCCCAAACCCCTCGATCCGGTCGTCGATGCCGCAACGGCGCAGCCCGTCCCACACGATCGCCTGGTGGGCGCCCAGCGCGTTGACGCCATATTCGGCTTCGAGAACGTCGAGCGCATGCGCGGTCGGCCAATGCGGCGAGGGAAACAGGATCGTGTCGGCCTCCGGATGCGCGTCGAGCAGCTTGCGGCCCATCTCCACCGCGCCATGCTGGGGAATCGCCCCGATGCGGTTGAACGGGCTGCCCCAGCACATCCGCCCCACCACCTCGCAGCCCATCAGCTTCTCGTAGCTGCCGCTGATCCGCGCCGTGTCGCTCTCCGCATAGGGATGCGCCAGCACGGCCTTTTTCACGCCGAGCTTGCGCGCCGCCGACACCTGCGCCGAGGAACTGGACGACACCTTGACGCCGAGCTCCGCCTCGAGCGCCGCACACAGCGTCTCGGCATTGTCGTAGCCCTTGTTGAGATTGATCGGCACGCCCCCGAGACACACGAGATCGACGCCGGCGTCGCGCATTTCCCGCGCGGCCCGCAGGCTGATCTCGTAGCTGTCGTCGAGTTCCGTCGCGGATCGCACCACGATGGCGAGCGATGTCACCACCAGCGACACGCCCGCCGGGACGATCTGGTAGAATTCGTACGGAAACACCTCGGTGGTGAGCGGCGGCGACGTATATCCGATGCGGGCCCTGTAGCCGTACGGGCGCGGGTCGAGCTCAGCCATGTATCCTCCCTGCGGGCGCCGTCTGCGCGGGCCTCGTGGGCACGAGTGTGCCCCGGCAGCCTCGGCCTCGCAAGGTCCGCCGGGTTCGCGCGGCCGCGCTTGATGTCCGGCCGACACGCGACATGTGAAAGCCGGCGCAGGCCCTCAGCGCACGCCGGGCTGCGAAGGATGCGGTCGCCACCAGGAGACGTGCCATGCCCCGCTTTTATTTCGACCAGGTGTCCGGGCTGAGCCGCGAGACCGATCTCGTCGGACAGGACTTTTCCCACGAGGATGGCGCACTCGCCGACGCGCGCGAGCGCGCTCTGGCGCTCGTCAAGGCTTCGCGCGAGTCGGGCGAGACCGCGGTCGTGACCTCCATCGTGGTGCGCAACCAGGCCGGTCACGTGGCGGGCACGATTTATCTGGGCGATGGCCGCGACGGTCCGCCCGAGGCTGGATCGGCCGAGAAACTCGTGGATTATCCTTGATGGCGCAGATTGTCCGGGGGATCTGTCGGACGCGGCCGCGCCCGCCCGTCCTTGAGACGCAGACCGCCCGCACTCACCCCAAGGGAGTTCCCCATGTCCTACGTCGACGGTTTCGTTCTCGCCGTACCCAAAGCCAATCTCGAAGCCTACAAGGACGTGGCGCGCATCGCCGGTGAAACCTTCAAGGAATATGGAGCTCTCGCCTATGTTGAATGCGTCGGCGACGACGTGCCCTACGGCAAGCTCACGTCATTCCCGCGCGCCGTCCAGGCGACCGACGACGAGGTCGTGGTCTTCGCCTGGATCGTCTACGCCTCGCGTCAGAGCCGCGACGAAATTCAGGCCAAAGTCTTCGAGGACCCGCGCCTCAAGGCCCAGATGAACGACATGCCTTTCGACACCAGGCGCATGATCTTTGGCGGCTTCGAAAGCTTTCTGGAAATGTGACCCGTCAGGCGATCAGTTTTCGGAATTCGGGCGAGCGCCGCAGCCAAGCGGCGGCATAGCCGCAGAGCGGCCGGATCTTGATCTGGTCGCGCCCGGCCTGCTCGGCGATGGCGCGCATCAGGCGTCCCGCCGCTCCCGTGCCGCGCAGGGGCGGCGCCGCCTCGACGTGCAGAATCGACAGGACGCCGTCGCCGCGCCGGTAGTTGGCGACCACCAGAAGCCCGTTCTCCTCGAGCTCGAAGCGGCTCGCTTCCACATTGTCACGCATGGGCTCCCTCTCGTGCAGACACATGCCTGCAAACGAGCCTGACCCCGGGCGGGTTCGACCGTTCGATGATCAATCGGCCAGCCAGTGGATGGAACTCAGCGGCAGCGTCAGGCCGACGGCATCCCCCGCCGAATAGAGGCTCGCGCCGGTCTGGAACGGCGCATCGACCACCACGGACGACGTCCCGACCTCTACCTCGTACCGCACCGTCGCGCCCAAAAACTCGCGATGCTTCACCACGCCCTTGAGCGCCGGGCTCGCGGAATCGGGAGCCGCCAGCGAGGCATGCTGGGGCCGGAACACCAGCCGCGCGCCCGGCGGCAGCACCGCGCCCTCCGGCACCGGCAGACGCAAAGCCCCGCCCATCTCGAACACGCGACGGCCGCCATCCTGCACGACCTTGCCCTCGATGATGTTGGCCGTGCCGAGGAAGCTCGCCACGAACAGGTTGACGGGATGTTCGTAGACGTCCATCGGCGCGCCGACCTGCTGCACCACCCCGTCCTTCATCACGGCGATGCGGTCGCAGATCGTGTTCGCCTCCTCCTGGTCGTGCGTCACGAAGATCGTGGTGATGCCGAGGCGCTGCTGCAGGTCGCGCAATTCGCGCCGCACCTGCACGCGCATCTGCGCATCGAGATTCGAGAGCGGTTCGTCGAGCAGCAGCACCTTGGGGTGAATCGCGATCGTGCGCGCCACCGCGACGCGCTGCTGCTGGCCGCCCGACAATTGCGATGGACGCCGGGCCGCGAGATGCGACAGGCCCACCATGCCGAGAGCGGTCGCCACGCGCGTGTTGATCTCGGCGCGCGGCATGCGTCGCTCCTCGAGACCGAAGGCGACGTTCTCCGCCACCGTCATGTGCGGCCAGAGCGCATAGGACTGGAACACCATGCCGACGTCGCGCTTCCACGGCGGCAGGTCCGACACGTCCTTGCCGCCGATGCGCACCTCACCGCTGGTCGCCACATTGAAGCCGGCGATCAGGCGCAGCAAGGTCGTCTTGCCGCATCCCGACGGACCCAGAAAGGCGAAGAACTCGCCGGCCCGGATCTGGAGATCCACGTCTTTCAGCACGTGATTGGAGCCATACGAAACGTTGACCTTGTGGATCGTCACGTCCGCGGTGGCGAGCTTGGCGTCTTCCCGGGACGCGACGGCGAGGGATTGGGTCATGATTCAAAACCTTTCGATCGCTGGCTGCGCTCGACGATGAGATGCGTGATGAAAGCGCAAAGGCCGACGAACACGACGGCCACGACGCCCAGCGCCGCGCCCGCGCCCCGGCCGGCAGCCGATTGCATGAACACATAAATTCCATAAGCGAGCGGCGCATCCGCATTGGCCTGAACGAGCATCAGCGTGGCGGACAATTCCACCGCCGCGGTCGAGAAACTCGTGACGAACCCGGCCAGAATGCCGCCGGCCATCAAGGGCACAACGATGCGCCGCACCGTGCGGGCCTTGGTTGCCCCCATGTTCTCGGCTGCTTCCTCGAGCGACACCGAAACCTGCTGCAGCGCCGCCACGCAGGCGCGCAGCGCGTAGGGCAGGCGACGGATCGCCAGCGCCAGCACGATGATCATCCAGAAACTCGCCAGCGGAGCCCCGCCGGGCAGCGAGATGTCGTAGAACGTCCGCAGATAGCCGATGCCGATGACCACGCCCGGGATCGCCAGCGCGGCCGTCGCGAGCCAGTCGAGCCAGTGCCGCCCGATCAGCTTGGTGCGCAGCATGAGATACGCGATGGCCGTGCCGATCACCACGTCGATGCCGGCCGCCATCGAGGCATAGATCAGCGTGTTTTTCACGTAGACCCAGGAATCGTCGAACACGCGTCCGTAGTGCGAAAGGGTGAACGCGTCCGGCAAGGGGCTGAACGACCACACGGTCGCGAACGACATCAGCAGCAGGCCGAAATGCGGCATCAGCACGAGCGCCAGCAGGAACACCACGACGCTATAGGCCATGAGTCCTTCGAGCGGCTTGAGCTTGCGCTTCGACAATCCGCCGCCGCCGCGTTGCACGGTGGCGTAGTCCTTGCCCTTCAGCGCCTGCGCCGAAAGCCACACGACCAGCACCGAGCCGACGATCAGCATCACCGAGATGACGTAGCCCATCGGATCCGCGATGCCGATCGAGGTGACGCGGAGATAGGCCTGCGGGGCCAGCATTTCCTTGACGTTGAGCAGCAGCGGCGTGGCCAGGTCGTCGAACACCTTGACGAAGACCAGCGACGCGCCCGCCACGAAGCCCGGCATGGCCAGAGGAAACACCACGCGGCGGAACAGCCGGAAGCCCGAACAGCCGAGGTTCTGCGCCGCCTCCTCCATGCTCCGGTCGATGTTGCGCAGCGACGTCGACAGGTTGACGAGGATGAACGGGAAGTAATGCAGCGCCTGCACGAAGACCACGCCCGAGAGCCCTTCCATGAAGGGAATCTTGAACCCGAACGTGTCGTCGAGCAGCAGGTTGAACGTGCCGTTGCGGCCAAACAGCATCTGCAGCGCGACCGCGCCCACGAAGGGGGGCATGACGAGCGGCAGGAAGCCGAGCGTCTGGATGAGCACCGCGCCGCGAAACTCGAAGCGCGTGGTCAGATAGGCCAGCGGCAGGGCAATCACCGATGCCCACACGACCGTCATGGCCGACACCCAGATCGAATTCCAGAGCGACCGCATGAACAGGTCGTTGCTGAAGAAGTCCTGGAAGTTGACCAGCGTGAACGAGCCCGTTCCACGCTCCGTAAACGCCACGTAGATGACGGTGCCGACCGGAATGACGAGAAACAGGATCAGGAAAATAAAAATCGCCAGCGCAAGCGCGAACTGGCCGGGCGTCGCGGATCTCCGCAACTGCCCGATCGTCGGTAAATGAAACAATGCAAATCCCCCCATGGGGCCGCGACCGCATGGCGGCCGCGATCCACGCTCTCGATTGGAACTTCTGACCTCAGCGGGCGAGCTTCAATGCTTCGTCGGCCTTGGTCTTCGCCTGCGCATAACGCTCACGGGCGAAGCTCGACCATTGCTGCTCGAGCTCGGACTGACGCGCCCCCTTCTGCTTGCCGCCCGTGAAGGCAGCCCGCAATTCTTCGCTCGAGGCCTGCGTCTCCGACACCGGCATGGCGGCGACGAGGTCGCGCGCTTCGGTCACCAGCGCACGGGCCTTGGCATTGTCCTTCTTGGCCAGCGCGGCTTCGGCATCGTGGATCGACTTGGTGGCGGCCTTCAGCCCGTCGAGCTGGAAGGTGACGATCTGGTCGAACAAGGTGTCGACGACCGCGGTGCGCGCCTCAGACTTGTCGACGTCGAACGAGATCATCTTCTGGAACTGCGGATCCTTGAACGGGTTCGGATAGTCCTTCGGGGCCTTGGCGTAGATGTCGGCATTGACCGGCAGACGCCGGATGGTCGGCTCGAGCAGAACCTCCTGGCCGGCGGGGGACAGGACGAAATCCACGAAGGCCTTGGCCCCCGCGGCATTCGGCGCATTGGCCACGATGCCGATATTGGCCGGCACCACCGTGGTGACGCTGGGATACACGAACTTCACGGGGAAATTCGCCGCCTGCGCCGAGAAGGCGAAGAAGTCGATCACGATGCCGACGCCGACCTGTCCCGAATTCACGCCCTCGGGCACGCCGAACGAACGATCCATCACCTGCCGGAAGTTGCCCGACATCTCTTTCAGGGTGCGCCAGCCCTTGTCCCAGCCTTCGCCCTGCAGGATCGTCTCGACCGTGAGATGCGTCGTGCCGGACCGCGACGGCGCCGCGATCGCAACATGGTCGAAGAAGACCGGCTTGGCGAGATCCTGCCACTCCTTCGGATCGGGCAGCTTGTTGGCGCGCGCATAGCGCTCGTTCCACATGATGCCATAGCCGGACGCCGCGAAACCAAAATAGAAGCCGTCCTTGTCGTTGATCGGAAACGACCCGACCTTGTCGGGAATGCCGGTCGCCTGCGGGCTGTACTTCATCAGCAGGGTCTTGCCCTTGAGCACCTCGAACGCGTCCGGCGCGGAGGCCCACATCAGGTCGATCTGGTTGTTCGAGCGCGTCTCCTCGATCAGCTTCACGGCCGCATTCGTGTTGCGGTTCTGCACGTCGAGCGTCACGCCCGGAACCGCCTTTTCGAAAGCCCGCTTGAACGGGTCTGTCACGTCCTTGGCGAAAGACGTCACGACCGAGACTTTGCCGGATGGCGCCTGTGCAGACGCGAAAGAAGATGAGAGCAGGACGACCGTAGCAAACGTCGTCGCCGCGAGACTGCGTGTCATTCAATTTCCTCCGCGGAAGTGCGTTGATGGCTTCTCTTCGCAGCCATCATCATGCTTCAACTCCAACGGAGCTGCAAGCGTGCCCACCTCATTCGAAAGGATCAAGCCGGTCCGATCAACTGTAAGAAGGAGCCAAGGCTTTCACATTCATTTCACACGCATTGATGAAGTAACTCCAGGAGATTCGGTTTTATAGAAGTCAGCGGTCCAGCGAAAACTTGTCCACGAATCGGGTGCCGCAACGAAAGATTTGCGGTTCGGCCGCTGCGTCCCGGTCTTCGCGTCGGTTCGCGCTTCATGTCACTCCTGGCCCGCCGCCACGATGCGGCGCGCCTGCGCGATCGTGTCGGGCGGCGTCGCGTAGATTTCGCCCAGCAGCTTTTCGATCTCGGCCGCAGGCGTCGGGTCGATCTCCATGCCGCCCCGCGCCGCTTCGCCCAGGAACGAGGCATCGGCCAGCGTCGCACGCAGCGCCTCGCGCAAGACCTCGAGCCGGTCCGCCGGCATGCCCGGGGGAGCCGCGAGAGGCTTGCCGAAACTCCACGGCCCGAACACGATCTTCATGATCTCGCGGGCCTCTTCGTTGGGCGCGAGCGCGAAGGCGTGCGGGATGTCGGGCGGCAGCTTCGGATGCGGCGTCAGCCCGGTCTGGACCAGCAGTCTCGCTCGCCCCTCCATCACGTCCTCGCGCATCGAGGCCTTCATGGTCGAAACGTGCTGGCCGCAAAAGCCGTCGATTTCGCCGCGCTCCGCCGGCTGCTGCATGTCGGCAATGCTCGGGTAGCCCAGCACCATGCGGGTCCGCAATCCGAGCAGCGCGTCCAGCACGCGCGTTTCGATCGTCGCCGGCGCCTGCGGGCCGGTGCCGCCCATGACGATGCGGCGGTGCCGTAGATCGTCGAGCGTCTCGATGCGCGGCGACCAGAAGGCGCACACGCCCGTCTCCCGGTTGAGGCTGCCGAGCCATCCGAAGCGGCGCGCATCGAAGGACGCCAGCGACGGCGTCAGCAGCGGCGCGACCGCATTGACGGGGTTGAGCAGCCCGAGCGTCAATCCATCGGGCGCGGCCTCGTCCGCCAGATAGGCGGCGGCCCGCAGCCCGCCGAGCCCGGGCATGTTCTGCACGACGACGGACGGGCGTCCCGGGATGAAGCGGCCGAGATGCCGGGCCAGCACGCGTGCGTAGGTCTCGAATCCGTTGCCCGGCCCGGAGAAGATCAGGCCGGAGGGCCGCCCGGGCGCCCGCGGGTCCGCATCGGCCGTGCTGCCCGGCGCATAGCCGACCAGAATCCGGATCGTCTTGCCGGCAAAAAACCCGCCGTCCTGCGCGGCCGCGGGACTCAGCGAGAGGGCGAGCGTCAGCGCCGACAGGCAGAGACGCCTCGCAAACACGCGCCTCACAGCTGTCTCGGGCGGCGGGGCACGCCGGGGGCGCATTCCAGTGCCTCGACCGGCCAGCGGCCGAGATCCGCCGCGGCCCTGTAGGTGCTTTCCAGAAACGCCATCAGGGTGGCCTCGGGATCGGCCGAGCGCCGCACCTCGTCATAGGGCAGGATGAACTCTCCGAAGGCCGCGTCGTAGCGCGCCGAAGCCGGCTGCGCCTTTGCCTGCGCGAATCCGTCGGGAGCCGGATAGGCATAGGAATAGAAGGCCGCGTAATCCACGGGTCCGCCGCCCGGCCAGAACCCCGCGGAGGAGACTTCGTGGCTGTAGGCCTCGCGCGTCACCTCGTCGGGCAGGCTCGGAATGCCGCCGGGATGCAGCGGCGCCGGACGCCCCGAAAAGCGCGTCACCGCCAGATCGAAACTGCCCCAGAACAGATGTACCGGGCTGACCTTGCCGAGATAGGACGTGCGGAACGCCTGCAGCACGCGCGTCACCGCCGAACTGGCCTCGAAGAACCGCCGCACCGCATCGGCATCGTAGGGCCGCATGGCTTCGTCCCGGACGAACGGAACGGCATCGGCGATCTCGTTCGGCGCGCCATCGAATTCCGGCCGTCCACCCAGCGCCGCGATGAGGTCGATCGTCCGCGCATGAAACTCTGAAACGCTCATTTGTCCGAGCGCGAAGGAATCGCGTCTCCCGTCGCCGCTCTCGCCCACGACCTTGTGGTCGATCAGGTCGAACCGGATCTCGATGCCGACCGGCCCGTCGGGAATGAGCGACGTCGTGAAGCCGCGCGCCGTCGGATAGAGCGTCGCATGCCAGGAATGATTGACCCAGGGGGTGCGCGCCAGCCGGTATTTGCCGACGATCTGCGTGTAGAGATGCAGCGCCGAACAGGTCTCGCGCCAATCGACGTAGGGAATTTCGGGCCAGTGGGCGCGCATGGGTTCCTCCGCGGTCCCCATGCGCGAGCATTCATTTGTCCGCGCCGAGTTCCTTCAGCAGACTATCGTCCATTGCGGCGGGAATCTGCGCAGATACGTCGGTCTTCGCGAATTTTTGTTCGGCTGCGATCTTGGCCAGCGCCATCGTCTCGGGAACGGCGAGCCGCACGTCCCATCGGTTGAGCTTCAGCGAGGCCGCGAGTACGTCGGGCTTCACCGGAAAGATCTTCTGGGCCTCCGCCTGCGTGCGCGCCGCATCCTCGTTCAGCCAGGCCGCCGCCTCGATCAGCGTGGCAATCAGCGCCTTGGCCTTCGGGCGGTTCTTCTCCAGCCACTCGCGCTTCACCGTGTAGATCGTGTGCACCGATCCCGCGGGCGTGATGTCGGGCTTCTGGAACAGCGTCCCGATACCCTCCGCCACCATCAGCGAACCGCCCGGCTCGGTCGAGAACACGACGTCGAACTCACCCGAGCGCAGGGCCTGGGCGTGCTGGGCGAAATTGGCCACGTTGGTGAGTTCGAAATCGCGTTCGACGTTCATGCCGCTCTGCGCGAAGGTCGCCATCGACAGGAGTTCGTTGATCGAGCCGCGCGACGAGGCGATGCGCAGCTTCTTCTTGTCGGTCGCGGCTTGAAGGCCCTTCCAGTCGCCGGGCTCGAGGCCGAGCTTTTTGGCCGTGATGATCGTGACGTTGCCGCGCGAATTACCGGCGATCTGCACGAAGCCGAGATTGGTCTCGACCGCGCGCACGAGATGCGCCGAGGTCAGCAGGCCGACGTCGAGCTGCCCGTTGACCATCGCGGTGGTGACGTCGACGGCATTGTTGAAATTCACCGACTCGATCTTCAGCCCGTGCTTGGCCGCCAGACGCTCGGCGATCACCACCGACATGCCCGCCGTCGTCTTGGTCCAGCCGATCGTCACCGACCCGACGTCGGCCGGCTTCGCCCCCTGGGCGAAAGACGACGCGGCGCCGAGCCCGAGCCCGGCCGCGAGCGCGATCCCCCGCAGCGCCGCGCCCCGGCTCCAGCTGGACGTCCAATTGCTGATCTGCATGCAAGCCCCCGTTTCAATCGGCGAACACATCGACCTCTTCGGGCAGATGCGCGGTGATCATCTCGTAGAGACGGCGCTTCACGGCCGCGAATTCAGGTGACAGCGGATCGCGTGGACGCGGCATGTCGATCCGCAACTCTCCCGTCAGCCCCACGGCCTTCGGCGTCATCGCCACCACGCGCTCGCCCAGGAACACCGCCTCTTCCAGACTGTGCGTCACGAAAATGATCGTCGCCTGCGTGGCGCGCCAGATCCGCACCAGTTCGCGATGCATGATCGCGCGCTGGAACGCGTCCAGCGCGCCGAACGGCTCGTCCATCAGCAGGACCTTGGGCTCGAGCGCCAGAGCGCGGGCGATCGACACGCGTTGCTGCATGCCGCCCGAGAGCTTGTAGACCGGCCGTTCCGCCGCCTCGGCCAGACCGACAAGCCCGAGATAGCGCAGCGCCGTCTCGGTGCGCCGCGCCGCCGGGATGCGCTGCATCTTCAGCCCGATCTCGATGTTCTCGCGCGCGTTCAGCCACGGCAGCAGAGCGTAATCCTGGAACACCATCGCCTTGTCGGGCCCGGGACCCGCGATGGGACGTCCATCGATCAGCGCCCGCCCGGCGGTCTGCCTGTCGAATCCCGCAATGATGTTGAGCAGCGTGGACTTGCCGCAGCCCGACGGGCCGATCAGCACCACGAACTCGCCCTTGCGCATCTCGAAATTGATGTCCTGCAGCACGCGGTTTTCGCCCGCGTCGCGCGACACGAAGGTGCGGTCGAGTCGTTCGCAACGCAGGATGACGTCGCCGGGCCGCATGTCAGGATTCGGCATGGATGCTCACCTCCCGATGCCAGCGCAGCACCACGGACTGGACCGCCACGATGACGCGGTCCGACAGGAAACCCATGACGCCGAGCACGATCATGGCGGCGATCACCACGTCGAAACGCCCGAACGAATAGGCGTCCAGCAGCGTGTAGCCGATGCCCGACTTCACGCTCATCATCTCGGCCACGATGATCAGCACCCAGGAAATGCCCATGCCGAGCCGCAAACCGACGAAGATCGAGGGCAGCGACGCCGGCAGGATGAAATACCAGAGCAGCCGCCAGCCGCGCGCGCCCAGCATCCGCCCGACCTTGACGAGGCTGCGGTTGGCGCCGCGCACGCCCTCGATCGTGTTGACGACGATGGGGAAGAACGAGCCGAGCGCCACGAGAAACACCGCGCCCTTGAAGCCGAAGCCGAAGAACACCAGCGACAGCGGCACCCAGGCGGTGACGGGAATCGGCCGCAGCAGATGGATGAACGGATCGACGAGATGGCCCATCAATTTGCTCGCGCCCGTCGGCACCCCGATGGCGACGCCCAGCACCATGGCGATGCCATAGCCGAGCAGCACGCGCTGGCTGCTGGCCCAGATCGCCTGCGCGAGCGTGCCCGAATACCCGCCGTTCTGCGGATTGCCGAAGGCCCAGTCGAAAGCCGCGGCCGCCACCGTGAAGGGCGACGGCAGCACCGAGGGCGGAAACACGCCGGCCGCCACGACGCCCCACCACACGAGCAGGAAAGCGCCCGGCACCACGAGGCCGAGCAAGGCCGGCGCGAGCGACGCGAGAGCCGTTCCGCCGGCCGACGCGCCCGCGGGCTTCGCGGCCGGCTTCGGCAACGACGTCTGCAGGCTTTCGTCGGCAGTGGCGGATTTCATGCTCATCGACGAGGCTTCCGGCGGAGCGATGCCGGTCCGGCGCAAGCGCGCGCGGCCAACATCCGGGGTCCTGCGAAAACTAACTAGTTAGTCAGCAGGCTGGGAAGCACATATTGTGGACGCGGCTGACGCGAAAGCAAGCACGCAGGCGCACGCGCCGCCTGTGCGCTGCGGGATCAGCCTCCCAGATAGGCGCGCGCGAGCATCGGGTCGCTGGCGACTTTTGCGGCATCGCCCTGCGCGACGATGCGCCCGCCCTCGATGACGTAGGCGCGGTCGGCGAGCGACAGCGCGAGCGCGGCCATCTGGTCGACGAGCAGGATCGTCATGTCCTCGCGGCGAAGCTGATCCAGCGCGGCGAACAATTCCGCGACGATCTTGGGCGCGAGCCCGAGCGATGGCTCGTCCAGCAGCAGGATGCGCGGCTTCGACATCAGCGCGCGCGCGATCGCCAGCATCTGCTGCTCGCCGCCCGACAAAAGCCCCGCACGCTGGTGCAGCCGCTCCTTCAAGCGTGGAAAGCGGACCAGCATCTCCTCGACGCGCTCTTCACGGTCCTGCGGATGCAGGAACGCTCCGAGCCGGATGTTGTCCAGCACGCTGAGTTCGGGAAACACCTGCCGGCCTTCGGGCGACAGCACCATGCCGAGCCCGACGATCTGCTCGGCCCGCAGGCCCGTCACGTCGCGTCCCTCGAAGCTGATGCCGCCCGCGAGAATCGGCCGATGCAGTCCGGCGAGGGCGCGCATCAGCGTCGACTTGCCGGCGCCGTTCGCGCCCAGCAGCGCCACCACTTCGCCTCGCCGCACCTGCACGGCGATTCCGTGCAGCACCGGCTCCGCGCCATAGCCCGCCACCAGCGCGTTGACGCCGAGCATTTCCTGCGGGGCCGCGCCGGTGCGGGCGACGCGCGGAGCAGAAGCCAATCCGTCCTGCTCGCCGAGATAAGCCTGCCGCACGGCCGGATTCGTCTGAACCTCGGCGGGCGTGCCGACCGCGAGCCGCTGGCCCGCGTCCAGCACCACGATCTTGTCGGATATGCCCATCACCAGCGTCATGTCGTGCTCGACAAGCGCCACCGCCAGCCCGGCACGCGCGATCCGCGTCAACAGCACCGCGAGCCGCTGCTTGTCCTCCGACGACAGGCCCGCCGCCGGCTCGTCGAGCAGCAGCGCGTCGGGATCTGCCGCGAGCGCCCGCGCGATCTCGACCAGACGCCGGTCGACATGCGGAAGGTCCGAGGCGAGCGTCGCGGCATCGCCCGTGAACCCGCAGAACGCCAGCAAGGCGGCGGCGCGCTCGCGCAGAGCGGGAGACCGCAGACGCGTCGCGCCGAACAGGCTTCCGAGCCGGCCGCGATGCATCGCCAGGATGACGTTGTCCTCGACGCTGAGCGAGCCGAACAATTGCGACGTCTGATAGGTGCGTGCGATGCCGTGGCGCGAGATCTTCAGCGCGCCCGCCCCCGCGAGCGCACGATCGCCCAGCCGGAACCCGCCGCTCGTCGGGCGATAGAAGCCGCTCAGCATGTTGAGCGCCGTCGTCTTGCCCGCGCCATTCGGCCCGATCAGGCTCGTGACCTGCCCGGGCAGCGCCTCGAACGACAGCCCCGCCACGGCCTGCACGCCGCCGAAGCGGATGCTCAGATCGTCTGCCGAAAGCGCCTGTCGCGCACGCGCCACCAGCGGCGATGCCGCCACGCCGGAGGACGGCGCGGCGGAAATCGCCGCCGCGCGTGGGCCCGCGAACACACCCGCGATGGCGCGCATCAACGCGCTCCAGAGTCCCACGATACCGCCGGGCGCGACCCACAGCACGACGAGCAGCAGCAGCCCGAAGAACAGGAGCCTGAAATCCTCGAGACTCGACAGAAGCTCCGGCAGCATGCCGACGATCAGCGCGCCGATGAGCGGACCCGCCGCCGCGCCCGCGCCGCCGATCATCACCACCAGCACGAACAGGATCGATTGCGAGAAGCCGAACGTGTGCGGCGTGACGAAGCCCGACAAAGGCGCGAACAGACCACCAGCCGCGCCCGCGCAGACGGCCGAGACCGCGAACGCCACCGTCTTGATGGCCAGCGGATTGAGCCCGATCGATTCCGCCGCCGTCTCGGTGTCGCGCACCGCCCGCAGCGCCGCGCCCCAGGTCCCGCGCGACAGCAGCACATAGAGGCCATACGCCACCCCGGCGGACAGCAGCGCCAGCAGCGTCACGGCGCGCTCGCCCTGCGCCAGCGCGCCCAGCCCCGGCGCCCCGATGCCCATGATGCCGTTCTGCCCGCCCGTCAGCGTGCGCATCTCGACGATCGAATGTTCGACGATGAAGCCGAACGCGATCGTCACCATGGCGAGGTACGGGCCCTTGACCCGCAGCGCCGGCAGCGCGAGAAGCGCTCCGACGAGGCCCGCGCCCAGCGCCGCGAGAGGCCAGGCGAGCCAGAAGCTCACGCCCGCCTGCGTCAGGATCGCCACCACATAGGCCCCGATGGCGTAGAAACCGACATGCCCGAACGAGATCTGTCCCGACAGGCCGATCAGCTCGTTCATGCCGACGCCCACCACCGCCAGCAGCGCCACATTGGCGATGACGAAGACATAGTAGCCATTCAGCGTCAGCGCCATGGCGGCTCCGGCGATCAGCAGCGCGATGACCGCCGCGGCCTGCGCCACGCCCGCCATGCTTCCCCGCGCGGGTGCCGGATGCGCCTGCGGCGCAAGGATTTTCGAGACCGTGAGGCTCATACTTTCTTGACCTCCGCGCGGCCGAACAATCCATTGGGTCGCCAGGCCAGCGCCAGGATCACCAGCGCGAAGGTGATGATCTGCGTGTAGCCGGAGCCGAGCAGCGCCGTCACCAAACCCTCGGCAATGCCGAACAGCAGGCCGGCGATCATCACGCCCCAAGCGCTCGTCACGCCGCCCAGAATCGCCACGGCAAATGCCTTCAGGCCAAACAGCGTGCCCATGTCGGAATGCACGTTGAACAGCGGCGCGATCAGCACGCCCGCAATGCCGGCGAACAAGGTCGAAATCGCATACGCGCCCGCGATGACGCGCTTGATCGGAATGCCCATCAGCCGCGCGGCGGCGCGGTTCTGCGCGACCGCCAGCATGGCCGAGCCCCAGCGCGTGCGCGTCGACACGAGATACAGCCCGCAGGCCAACAGCAGCCCGACGACGGGGATCATCGCCTGCAGCGGATAGACGCCGAGCCCGACGCCGCCGATCTCGAGCGGCGTCTGCGCCAGCGGCGACGGCAGGCTGCGCGGCTCCTTGCCGAAGGTGAACATCACCAGATTGTCGAGTACGATGCCGAGCGCCACGGTGGCCATCAGCCACGCATCCGATCCGCGATTGACGAAAGGCCGCACCGCAATGGCCTCGATCAGCAATCCATAGGCGGCGCACAGCGTCAGCGCGCTGAGGATCGCGACCGGCATGGGCCAGCCGAGCGTGCGCGCGAACGCGAAGGTCAGCACCGCGCCGAGCATCATTGAGCTGCCCTGCGCGAAATTGACCGTGCCCGACACCGCATAGGTGACGTAGAAGCCCAGCGCCATCAGGCCGTACATGCTGCCCAGGCCAATTCCGCTGATCAGCGCGGACATCAAGAGCATGAGGTTATCCACCTTGTGCGAGAAACGCGGACGCGCAGAAAGCCGCGCCGCCGTGCGATTTCTCGCAGGGACGGCGCGGCTCGAGGTCAGTTCGTCGCCGCCACCGGCAGGATCTTGTTGTCGATGAACTGCGCCCAGACGTAGTCGTTGGCCTGCACGGCGTCGTGCACGCCGGGCGAGAAGGGCTTGTCGTAGGTCTTGATCAGCCCGTCATACTTGCCGATCTTGTAAAAGCCCTGCCGCACGGCGTCGCCGTCCGTCGATCCCGCCGCCGCAATGGCGAGCGCCGCGAGCTGCATGCCGTCATAGGCATTGGCGACGCCGACCGCCGGCGTAATGTCGCCCACGTCCTTGATGTTCGAATATTTCGCCTTCAGGGCCGCGATCACCTTCTCGCCGACCGGCGATTGCTTGCCGAAGAAGCTGTAGGTCTGGACGAAATGCACGTCCTTGCCGTTCGGTCCCGCGAGTTCGGTGAAGCGGCCGCCGGCCGGTCCCCAATGCGACACGATCGGCACTTTCCAGCCCATGCGGTCGAGCGACTTCACCACCTGGGCGGACGGTCCGACGTTGCCCACCATGAACAGCACGTCCGCGCCCGACGTCTTCAGGCGCGTCAGTTGCGGCACGAGATCGACGTCGTTGGCCTCAAATTTTTCGATGCCCACGGCCGTCATGCCCTTGGCGGCGAGCGCCGCCTTGAGGCCGGCCTCGTTCGATTCGCCCCACGGATTGTTGACGAGAATCATGCCGGGCTTCGACGCCTTGAAGGTCTTCTGAGCGTAATCCAGCATGCCCACGTTGACGATCTCGTCGACCGCCGACACCCGGAAGGCGAAGTTCGGATTGCCGGGGTTCTTGGTGATGCCGGTACCGGCGGCCCACGGCCCCATGAACGGCGTCTTCTCGGCATTCACCAGCGGCACGATCGCCATCGACACCGGCGTGTCGAGCCCGCCGAACAGCACCGCGACTTTTTCGCGGAAGATCAGTTCGCGCGCCGCCGTCACGCCCTTGGCGGGGTTGCCCTCGTCGTCGCGGCGCACGAGTTCGAGCTTGCGCCCGCCGAGCAACCCGCCCTTGGCGTTGATCTCGTCGATCGCGATGGTCATGCCGCGCGTGATCGCCTCGCCGGCGAGCGCCGATTGGCCCGAGAGCGCGGTAACGAGGCCGATCTTGATCGGATCGGCCGCGAGCGTCGGCCCGGCCATCAGGCCGAGAGCGACGGCGGAAACGCCGGCCGCGAAAGCGCGGCGGGAGATGCGTGAGAGGAATTCGGCCATATGACTCTCCGGCGGGGACGGCAGGGACGATCCTGTCTCGTCGGTGGCGACTGCCCGAGCCACTGCAACGAGCGTGCCAATGTCGCGCATCGAGGTCGCGAATTGCGATCAGTCCGCCGTTTCGATTGTTCACAATCTGGCACATGGCTTGCTGACTATCGGGTCTGGACCATGCCATTCTGCCGTCCTGGCGGCGGATCGGGCGCCTGGAGAAACACGTCATGTCGGACACACCAGCGGCGGCCAGCAGCCCCGCGACCCCCGCCGAAATCGTCGACGAATATCTGAGAATCCTGATGATTCCGGATCCGGCCTCGGCCCGCCGCTTCGTCGCGCCGGATCTGCGCATCCGCTTCACGGGCGGCCGCGCCATGCGCGATCCGGCCGAATGCGCGGCCTTCAACGCCGGCCGCTACGCCTGGGTCAAGAAGCGCATCGAGCGGACCGAGACGGTTTCGGGCGGCGCCGACGATGAGACGATTGTCTACAGTCTGGGCACTTTGTACGGTGCCTGGCCGGATGGCGCTGAATTCGAAGGCAACCGCTATGTCGACCGTTACGTCGTGAGCCACGGCCTCATCCGCGAAATGGAAGTCTGGAACGACAGCGCCGAATGGCTGCTGGTGCGCGCCGGACTGGCGAGCCTGTGAGCGCCCCCGCGATGGACACGACCCCCAGGCGCTATCACGGCCTGCTCCCCCATCATGCCCGCTTCGACTATGCGCCGATCACCCGCCGCCCGGCCTATCGCTGGCCCGACGGCGCGGGGCTGGCGGTCTATCTCGGCTTCAACGTCGAGCATTTCGCCTTCGGGGAAGGGCTTGGGGCGAACATCGGCCCGGCGTCGCCGCAGCCCGACGTGCTGAACTACGCCTGGCGCGAATACGGCAATCGCGTCGGCGCATGGCGCTGCCTCGAATTGTTCGAGCAACTCGGCATGCCCGCCGCCGCGCTCATCAACACGGCGCTGTACGATCATTGCCCCGAACTCATCCAGGCCTTCGTGCAGCGTGGCGACGAAATCGTCGGCCACGGCCACACCAATGCCGAACGCCAGACCATGTTCGACGAAGACGGCGAGCGCGCCCTGCTGGCCGATTGCCGCGACCGCATCCTGAAGGAAAGCGGTGTCGCGCCGCGCGGCTGGCTGTCGCCCTGGATCTCGGAAAGCCGCTTCACGCCGGATCTTCTCGCCGAGACCGGCTATGACTACACGCTCAACTGGTGCCACGACGACCAGCCGCACCGCATGCGCACGCGCAACGGCGGTTCGCTCTGGACCGTGCCCTACCCGCAGGAACTCAACGACGTGCCGATGATCGTGGCGCGCCAGATGGACGCCAAGGATTTCGCCGCCATGATCGTCGACAATTTCGACGAAATGCTCGAACAATCCGTCCGCCAGCCGCTCGTCATGGGCATAGCCCTGCACCCTTACATCGTCGGCCAGCCCTATCGGCTGCGCCATCTGCGCGGCGCGCTCCAGCACATTGCGGCGGCGCGCGACGCCGGCCGCGTCTGGATGACGACGCCCGGCGCGATCTGCACACATGCGGCGCAAGCCGCGGGACAAGAGGACATCAAGTGACCGGCATCGACGACGTGACGACGAGCGACGGCTTCCCCCTCGACGACACCGTCGGGGCCTTCGTGCCCCACGGCCGCTTCGTCGTTTCAGGCGCGCCCGAGGGTCCGCTCGCGGGCCTCACCTTCGCGGTCAAGGATCTGTTCGACGTCGCCGGACATCCGACGGGCGCGGGCAATCCCTCCAGGCTCGCCACGCACGACGCCCCGACGAAAAATGCGCCCCTCGTCGACACGCTGCTGGCCGCGGGCGCGACCCTGACGGGCAAGACGATCACGGACGAACTCGCCTATTCGTTGCACGGCGACAACCTTCATTACGGCGCGCCCATCAACGCCGCCGCGCCCGATCGCGTCACCGGCGGCTCGTCCAGCGGCTCGGCGGCGGCGGTCGCGGCGCGGCTGGTCGATTTCGCCATCGGCACCGACACGGGCGGCTCGACGCGCGTGCCGGCGAGCTATTGCAACATCTGGGGCCTGCGCACCACGCATGGCCTGCTGCCGTCCGAAGGCGCCGTACCGCTGCACCTGATGTTCGATTGCCCGACCTGGTTCGCCGCCGACGCGGACGTGTTCGAACGCGTCGGCCGTGTGCTCGCGCCCGAAAGCGCCTATGCGCCGAAGCGCCTCCTGCTGCTGGACGACGCCTGCGAACTCGCCGATCTGGACTTCGCCTTCCCGCTCGCCGCCGTCCTCGCCACGCTTCAGGACTCCATGGGCGCATCCCTCCAGCGCCTGCGCGCTTCCGAGGGCTCGTCGCTGGAGGCGTGGCGCGGCGTCTACATGACCGCGGGCGCGCACGAGGGCTGGCAGCTGCATGGCGACTGGATCTCGGCCGCCGATCGCGGCTTCGCGCCCGCCATCGCGGGTCGCTGGCGCGCCGCCAGCCAGGTGAGCGACGAAGCCGGCGCGCAAGCCCGCGCCGACATGGTCCGCATCCGCGCGCATGTGCGCGAGTTGCTGGGCGACGACGGCGTCGCGGTCCTGCCTTCGGCCGCGAGTTTCGCGCCGCGCCGCGATGCCGATCCAGCCGACGTCGACGCCACGCGCATGCGCACCATGGCGATCACCTGCATCGCGGGGCTTGCAGGATTGCCGCAGGTCAACATTCCGTTCGCCGCGCCCTGCGGCACGCCGCTCGGCGTCTCGCTGCTCGGGCCGGCGGGCAGCGATCTCGCGCTGATCCGCCTCGCCATCGGCATCCGCCGCGCCCTCGACCAGACGCTGGAACATTCCGCATGACGACAGGCGAGAAAACCCGCGGCAAACCGGCCGCCGCCGAAACGCAGGACGACGTCGACGCGCGCATCTATCGCCGCATCTTCGACAGCGTCATGAGCCAGCGCCTGCCGCCCGGCACCAAGCTGCCCGAATCCTCGCTCTGCGATCTCTTCGGCGTCAGCCGCTCGGTCGTGCGCCGCGTGCTCCAGCGTCTCGCGCACGACCACATCGTGGAGTTGCGGCCCAATCGCGGCGCCATCATCGCCACGCCGACCCCGGAGGAAACCCGACAGATCTTCGAGGCCCGCCGCGCACTCGAGGCCGGGCTCGTGCGGCTCGCGACCCGCAACGCCACGCCGGAGGATTTCGAGAGCCTGCGCGCGCAATTGCGCGACGAGCACGAAGCCATGCACCGCTCCGACCAGCCCTCCTGGGCGCGGCTCGCCAGCGCCTTCCACCTGCAGCTTGCGGCGCTCGCCCGCAACCCGATCCTCGAGGCCTACCTGAAGGAGATCGTGTCGCGCTGCTCGCTGATCGTCGCGGTCTACGAGCCTTGGGGCAACGCCTCCTGCGAGCACGAGGAGCATGCCGCCATCGTCGACTGCATGGAGGCTGGGGACGCCGAAGGCGCGATCCGCCTCATGGAGGACCATCTGGTCGAACTGGAGCGCAACATTTCGTTGAAGCAGGACGCGCCGCAGCCCAGTCTCAAGCAGCGCCTCGGGCTGATCTGAGTTCCGCCGTCAGACCGGACGGCGCGGCTCGCGCATCGGCTGGGTCTTTTGTCCGGGAGGCCGGGGCTCGGCAGCCGCAAAGGTCCGCACCGGCCGGCGTTCGAGGCTCTTCTGGCGTCCCGAAGACCAGACGCTGCCATCGGCCGGCACGCGCGTCGCCGTGACCTGCACGGTCTCGGGCGGCACGTTCCAGATCGCCGCCAGCCGCTCGCGCGCGCGCTGCAGGATCGCATCGGGCGTGTCGCGCAATTCGGCGGCGCGGAGAAGGTCGTCGGGCCGCACCTGCAGAATCTTCGACAGGGCGATCAGCCGCTTCAGCCGGGGCCGCGCCCGGCCCTGCTCCCATTTCGCCACCGCCCCGTGGGAAATGCCCAGCCGCTCCGCCACCTCGGCCAGCGACAGACCCAGTTTCAGGCGCGCTTGTTTGAGACGTTCGGCAAAAGTCGACATGTTCGATTCCGTGCGAGCGAGACGACACGCTACGATCCGCGGGGCTGCCCCGGATATAAGACAAATTGCAGGTCGGGCAAACGTCACAGAATGCAGGAATGGGTGAATCGAACAGGAATCCCAGCGCGTCGCCTGCGTCCTATTGCCCGGTCAGCGGCCAGAAAAAAGCGATCAGCGGCACACCCACGACGACGACCGTCAGCGACAGCGGCGCACCCAGCCGCGCATAGTCGCCGAACCTGTAGCCGCCCGGCGACATCACCAGCATGTTGCACTGGTGCCCGATCGGCGTCAGGAAGTCGCAGGCCGCGCCCAGCGCCACCGCCATCAGGAACGGGTCGGGCGCATAGCCCAGCGTCTTGGCGAAACCGACCGCAATCGGCGCCATCACCAGCACGGTCGCGGCATTGTTGAGGAACGGCGTCACCGCCATGGCGGCCACCATCACGAGCGCCAGCAGGCCATAGGCCGAGAACCCCTGCCCGACGGCCGCCAGCCATCCCGCGATGAGATCGGTCGAGCCAGTCGTGCTCATCGCCTCGCTGACCGGGATCAACGCCCCCAGGGTGATCAGCACCGGCCAGTCGATCGCGTCATAGATGTTGCGCGCCGCGATGCCGCGCGTCAGCACGATCAGAATGGCCGCGCCGAAGAACGCCGCCGCGACCGACACGTAGCCGGCCGCCATCAGCCCCATGGCTCCCGCCAGGATGACGATCGGCCACGGCGTCGCGCGCTTGCGCCCGATGCCGATGTCGCGCGAGGCAAGCGGCAGGCAGCCGAGTTCCCCCAGCACCTCAGCCATGCGGCCGCGATGGCCCTGGAACACCACGAGGTCGCCGACCTGGAACCGGAAGGTCTTGACCCGCTGGCCGCGACGCCGCCCGGCCCGCGCCACCGCCATCACGTTGACGCCGAACCGGTCGTAGAGGCGCAACTGCTCCGAGCTCCAGTCGATCATCATCGAGCCCGGCATGACCACGGCTTCGTACTCGCTGACGTCCTCCTCGGCGTCCTCGCTCTCGGGCGCGCGTTCGTGCCGCGCATGCGCCAGTTCGGCGCGCGTCGCAAAGGACTCGATCGCCATCGGTTCGCCTTCGACGAGCAGCAGGTCGCCGGGCCGCAGGATCTGGGTCGCGGGGTTGCGATATTGCTTGTGGGTCGAGCGGATCAGCGTGGTGATGCGGACGTCGCCCTCGCTTACGGCCTCGAGTTCCGAGACCGTCTTGCCGGCGAAGATCGACTCGTCCGGCACCAGGATTTCAGCCGTATAGCCGAGATTGCCGAAAGCCGCGTCGAGCGAGGCGTCGTTGCGCTTGCGCACCGGCAGCAGCCGATGCGTCAGCACCAGCACGATCAGCCCGGCGATCATCAGCGGCAGGCCCACGGCGGTGAAATCGAACATGCCGAACGGCGTGCCGGTCATGTCCTGTCGGATCTTCGACACGATGATGTTGGGCGACGTGCCCACCAGCGTGACGACGCCGCCGAGAAGCGACGCGAAGGACATCGGCATCAGCAGCCGCGACAGCGGCGTGTTCTGCCGCCGCGCGATCTGGTCGGCGACCGGCATCATCATCGACAGCGCGCCGATGTTCTTGACCACGGCCGACAGCAGCGCGACCACGCCCGCGAGACCCGCGACCTGCCGGGTGGAGGTGGTGAGCAGCGGCGCAACCCGCCGGACCATCGCCTCGATCACGCCCGATTTCGCCACCGCCGAACCGACGATCATGGCCGACGCCACGATGATGACGATGTCGTCGCCAAACCCTTTGAACGCGTCGCGCGCCGGCACGATTCCGCTGAGCATGGCGCAGAACAGCGCCAGCATGGCGACGATGTCGTAGCGCAGCCGTCCCCATGCGAAGAGAACCATCATGCCGGACACGATGGCGAAAGCGAAAATCTGCGGGAGGGTCATCGAGGGTGCGCCGGAGCTGAGCAGTTCTTGTTCTGCACAGCCAACGCAGCCGCCGCCAATCCGTTCAACGCGATCGGCTCAGAGTCCGCTCATCTGCGGCGGATCGAGGCGGATCGTCCGGACCTTCCACTGTGCATGGAACGCGCGAAGGTCGGCCGGCACCGGCATCGGGCCGCAACGCGCCACCGCATTGGCCAGCGCCTGCCCGGCGGCGATCTCCTGGGCGGTGCGTGCGCCGATCAGCTCGGGCTTGCGCGCCAGCGCGCCCGTCGCGTCGAACTCGACCTTGATGACCGGCACATAGCCGCCGCCCCGCGCATCGGCCTGCGGCCAGCAGCGTCGCAACTGGTCGGACAGCGCCGTATCGAGCGTCCGCCATTCGGCGGCCGACATGCGACGCGACCCCGGCTTCTCCGGCGGAGGAATATCGGCCGGCGGCGCAAAGGCTTCGGGAGCGGGCGGACGCCCGGGCGTGGCTGCCGACGCCGGGACCGTGGCGGGCGGACGTCGCGCGCCCTCGGACGGTCCCGCCGCGGACCCGCCGCCCGGAAGGGCCGCCAGCCGGCTCAGCCTGTCACGATCGTCGGCGCCGTAGCGCGGGCCGGGCGCAGGCGCGGGCGGGTTGGAAGCGGACCGCGCCTTCTGGGCTGTCGCGGGCGCGGGCTTCGGCTTGTCCGGCTCGGAAAAATGACCGAGCGCCAGAAAGCCTCCGACGGCGGCGACGCCCAGGGCGCCGGTGGTCAGCAGGGCCCGCCTGGAATGTCCGGTCTTGCCGGAGCCGGACCGTCCACCGCTGCCCCGCGGGCTTTTTCGCTTCGTCGCCATCCGCCACTCCACTCGAAACACCCGCCCACTAAGCCGCCAAAATGCTGAATGGCGGCTTAACCATGGGCCGGGCTGTGGCGTCGCTCCCGGGCGGAACTCAAATCACCGCAAGCGGATTGTCGGCGACCCGAGGCTGGAAAACTCCTGAATGTCGCGACCGTCTCCGAAAACTCCGCCCGCGGCACGGCCTCCCCTCGCCGCCACGGCCCTCGCGCTGCTGGACGCCTGCCGGGACCGGACCTCCCTGACGATCTATGCGGCCGCATCGCAGGCGGACGCCCGCGTCCTCGCCGATCTTTTGCGCGCCCTGCAGCCCGGCCTCGCGCTGGCCTGGTATCCGCCCTGGGACACGCTGCCCTACGACCGGCTCGCGCCCTCCGCGGCCGCCATGGGCCACCGCATGGGCGTGCTCCGCTGGCTGACCGACGCGGCCTCGCCGCCCCGCCTCATGGTCACGACCGCCGAAGCCCTGATCGCCCGCGTGCCTCCCCGCAGCATCTGGCCGGCGGCCCATCTCGCCTTCGCGGTCGGCGACGCGATCGATCCAGCGGACGTTCGCGAGCGCCTGCTGGCGGTCGGCTATCTGGAGGACGATCTCGTCGACCAGCCGGGCGAATGCGCGGTGCGCGGTCAGGTGGTCGACATCTTCCCGGCGGCCGCCCCCCTGCCGTGCCGCATCGTCTTCGAGGATGGCCGGATTCAGGGCATCCGCTCCTATCACCCGCTGACGCAACACAGCGAAGCCGAGACGCAGGAACTCGTGGTCGATCCGGCCAGCGAAACCATCGGCGACGCGGAGGCCGAGACGGTCTTCGCCTACGCACCTGAAGCCCGCTTGATCCTCGATCCCGATTGCGCCGCGCGCGCCGCCGCCATGTTCGACCAGATCCACGAAGCCGCGGCGTCCCGCAGCCTGGCCGCGCAGGCGCGCCGCTACGTCGACCGCGAACTCTGGGGCGAGTGTCTGTCCCGTCACGCCGAACCGGGAGGCCTCACGCTCCCGCGGCACCAGCCCGTGCCGGCTTTCGCCCGCATGAAGAATGCGGGCCGCGACTTCGACCGCTTCGTGCTCTCGCGTCACGAGGCCGGCGACAGGATCGTGGTGGCGGGTCCGCGCCAGTCCCAGGATTCGCTGCTGCGCCGCATCCGTCGCCTGCTTCCCAAGCCCGTCGAGGCCGCCGCCGACTGGGAGGCAGTCCGCGCGGCCAAGGGCGACGCCATTCTGCGCCTCGACGCCCCCTTGGTCGCCGGCCTCGTGCTCGACGATCACGACGTCACGCTGCTGGCGGCAGCCGATCTCCTGGGCAGTCGCGCCGCCGCGACCGCCACCGCGGCGGCCGCTCCCGCCTTCATCGACACGGAGCTCCGAATCGGCGACGTCGTCGTTCACCGCGATCATGGCCTCGCGGTTCTCGAAGCGCTCGACAGCGTCGAAGTGCCGGGCGAAGGGAGCCAGGATTTCATTCGCCTGCGCTATGCCGACGACGCCCGTCAGATGTTGCCCGCGGGAGATATCGGGTTGCTCTGGCGCTACGGTTCCGAGCCCGACGCCGTCACGCTCGACCGCCTGGATCGCGACAGCTGGGCGCGCCGACGCGACAAGGTCGTGGCCGACATCGCCCGCACCGCCACCTCGCTCGTCGCGCTCGCGCGGGAACGACAGGCGCGAGAGGCGCCCGTCGTCGCGCCGCCCGCCGACCTTTATGAACGTTTCTCGGCGCGCTTCCCATTCACGCTGACGCCCGATCAGGCCGCGGCGATCGACGCCGTGCTGGCCGATCTCGGATCCGGCAGGCCGATGGACCGGCTGGTCTGCGGCGACGTCGGCTACGGGAAGACCGAGATCGCCGTCCGGGCGGCGTTCAAGGCCGTCCAGGAGGGCAAGCAGGTCGCCGTCCTGGTGCCGACCACGCTGCTCGTCACCCAGCACCTGAGCACCTTCAGCGAGCGGATGAGCGGGTTCCCGGTCGTGCTCAAGGGCCTGTCGCGCTTCCAGACCGACGCCGAGGCGCGCGAGGTCATCGCGGAGCTGGCCGAGGGCACGGTCGACATCGTGGTGGGTACCCACCGGCTGCTCAACCCGGACATCCGGATGAAGGACCTCGGCCTGATCATCGTCGACGAGGAGCAGCGCTTCGGCGTCGAGCACAAGGAGCAGATGAAGCGGCTGCGCACCTCCGTCGACGTGCTGTCGATGTCGGCGACGCCGATCCCGCGCACCCTCGAGATGGCGATCACCGGCATCCGCGAGATGTCCACCATCACCACGCCTCCCGAGGAGCGGCACCCGGTCCTGACGTACGTCGGCGCCTACGAGGACCGCCAGGTGGTGGCCGCCGTACGCCGTGAGCTGCTGCGCGAGGGCCAGGTCTTCTACATCCACAACCGGGTCAACTCGATCGAGAAGGCCGCCGCCAAGATCCAGGAGCTGGTGCCCGAGGCCCGGGTCGCCATCGCCCACGGCCAGATGGGGGAGCACCAGCTCGAGCAGGTGATGCTGGACTTCTGGGAGAAGCGCTTCGACGTGCTCGTCTGCACCACGATCGTGGAGTCGGGGCTGGACGTGTCCAACGCCAACACGATGATCATCGAACGCGCCGACACCCTCGGCCTCTCCCAGCTGCACCAGCTCCGCGGTCGGGTGGGCCGCAGCCGCGAGCGCGCCTACGCCTACTTCCTCTACCCG
>JAQGJH010000026.1 GCA_028290705.1 Hyphomicrobiales bacterium | reverse complement strand
AACGGCCAACACGAACGCAGCTTCAAACCTCATCTTCGGCGCACCCGCCACGTATCCTGCTTCTCTACGGCTCTCTCCGCGCACGTTCGTTCAGCCGGCTGCTGACCCTGGAAGCCGCACGACTGCTCGAATGTTTCGGCGCTGAAGCGCGCATTTTCGATCCCGCGGGATTGCCCCTCCCCGACGCCGTACCGCCCGATCATCCCAAGGTGCAGGAGTTGCGCGCCCTGTCCGAATGGTCGGAGGGACAGGTCTGGACCAGCCCCGAGCGACACGGCGCGATGACCGGCATTCTGAAAGCGCAGATCGACTGGATCCCTCTTTCGATCGGCGCCGTGCGGCCAACGCAGGGCAAGACGCTGGCGGTGATGCAGGTCAGCGGAGGCTCGCAATCATTCAATGCCGTCAATCAGATGCGCATCCTGGGTCGCTGGATGCGCATGATCACCATCCCCAACCAGTCATCGGTCGCAAAGGCCTTCGAGCAGTTTGGGGAAGATGACCGCATGCGCCCCTCACCCTATTACGATCGCGTCGTCGACGTGATGGAAGAACTCGTCAAGTTCACGCTGCTGACACGCGATTGCTCGGCCTATCTGACGAACCGTTATAGTGAGCGGAAAGAATCCGTCGAAAAGCTGTCGAGCCGCGTGAGCCTCACGTCGATCTGACGAAATCGCCGGACGCCCCATCCTTTCGCCATCTCGCTCGTTCAGCAAGACGAGCGAGATTTGCGAGGGAGCGCCACATGGCTTTCGAACTGTTTTACTGGCCTGGGCTGCCTGGCCGCGGAGACTTCGTCAGGCTCGCGCTGGAGCAGGCGCAGGCGGACTATGTCGACGTCGTCCGGGACCGAAAATCAGGAATGACGTCTCTGACCAGAATCATGGACGAAGAGAGCAACACCCCGCCCTTCGCTCCGCCATTCCTGCGCGACGGGCCACAGATCATCGGCCAGACGGCTGCGATCCTCCTGCATCTCGGAGACAAGCTCCGGCTTGCGCCGCGAAACGCCAACCGTCGTCTCTGGACGCATCAGATTCAACTGACCATAGCGGACGTGGTGGCGGAAGTGCATGCCGTCCATCATCCCGTGTCGACAGGGCTCTATTACGAAGATCAGAAAACGGAGGCTCGCAAGGCCGCGAGGGCCTTTCGCGAAGAGCGCATCCCCAAATATCTCGGCTGGTTCGAGCGAATTCTGTCGAACGACGACCGTGGCGGCAAATGGCTGGTCGGCCGCTCGGTGAGCTATGCGGACCTGTCACTGTTTCATCTCGTGGAAGGCCTGCGTTACGCCTTTCCAAACGCGATGGCGACGCAGGAAGACGCGACGCCGCGCCTGCACGCCCTGCATGACGCGGTCGCTTCGCTGGCGCCCCTTCGCGCCTATCTCGCAAGCGAGCGCCACATCCCCTTCAACGAAGACGGGATCTTCCGGCACTATCCGGAACTCGATGCGTGATCACGCCCGCAGCCCGAGACGTTGCATGCGCGGCAGCACTTCGTCGCGCAGCGCGGGAAAATCCTGAACATAATTGACCAGCCCGATGGCCATGCCATCGAGGCCGGCCTGGCTCATCTTCAGGAAACTCTCGGCGGCGTCGTCATAGCTGCCGAGCACCGGATAGGTGCCGACTCCGCTGATCAGCCTCTCTTTCAGGCGCTTCATGGCGTCGAAGGCAGTCTTGCGGCCCTTTGTGCGAATGACGGCTGCATGTTCCGCCGCCTCCCAGTCGCCCATGTCGTAGACGATGTAGTGGTAATAGTCCTCGGCTTCCTTCCGCGTCGGCCGGCAGATCAGGTGGCCGCTGGCATAGATGCCGACCTGACGCGCCGCATCGCTGGTCGAAGCCCGCACCGCGCGCACTTCACCGGCGAGCGTGTCGAGTTCCACAATGGTCATGAACAGAGCGTCGGCGTGATTGGCCGCGAAGGACCGACCTTCCGGCGAATTGCCGGCACTGATCAGCAGCGGCTCGGTATCGCCCCACGGCTTGGGCTTGGACAGCACGCCTTTCAGATCGAAAAAGCGGCCGGGAAAGTCGAACGGTTCCGGCTCGCTCCACACGCGCTTGCAGAGCGCCACCCATTCCTCGGTATAGGCGTAACGCGCATCGTGATCGCGTAGCTCGACGCCGAACATGTCGAACTCGCCCTTGTTCCACCCGGAGACGATGTTCAGGCAGAAGCGTCCGCGACCGATGTGATCGGCCGTGACGATCTGCTTGGCCGCAAAGATCGGGTTGACGAAAGCCACGTGCAGCGTCCCGGAAACGCAAATGTCCTTCGTGGCGGCGAGCAATCCGGACGCCCACGTCAGCGTCTCGAACGAAGAGCCTTCCGTATCGGTCTCGCCTTTATAGCCGTGCCAGCGCCCGATCGGCAGCAGAAACTCGAGGCCGGCCGCATCGGCGAGTTGCGCCGCCTGCAGGTTGTTTTCCCACGACGCATCCCAGCGCTCGGGCGCTTTCGTCATGGTCATGCCACCCGAGCAGTTCATCGCGAAGAGTCCGAGCTTGAAGCGGTTCGGGCCCGCCATTCTCGTGTTCGGCCTGATCATGCAATCTGTCTTTCCTGCTTGCGACGGCCCGTCGTCACTTGAATGGACCCAGAGCCTTGACGGCTTCTTCGGCAAAGGATGCGTCGACGATGGATTTCACATCGACCTTGCCCTGAACGAGCCCCTGAGAGGTGTAGAAATCGACGTCCCGTTGCAGGCTCTCCACGTTGACCTTGCCATCGGGATCCATGCCCGTCGGTGTGATCTGGCGCAACAGATCTGCATTCTTGACCGACGTGTATTCCGTCAGGATGGCGATCACCTCGTTGGCCGTTTCTCCCGCCAGGCGTCCGTCTTTCAGGGCCTTGTTGTAGTACCGGATGCCGCGGATATAGGCCTTCATGAAGCGCAGGGCCACGTCGCGTTTCGCTGCGAATTCCTCCGCATAGATGAGGGTCGCGATCTGATGGTTCGGATAGATCTGGTCGTCGCGCATGATCTCGACCGCGTGGCCGCCCTGCACCGCCAGGGTGGCGATCGGCTCGATCGTCGCGCCCGCGTCCACCGCCTTGTTGCGCAAGGCGAGCAGATGGTCGGGGAACGACATGTTGAGCGTCTCGACGTCGGTGTACTTGAGCCCGACGGATGTGAGCATCACGTTCAGCATGGCCGTGTTGCTGACGCCCGGCGCATTCATCGCCACCTTCATGCCCTTCAGGTCCGCAAGCCCCTTGAACTTGCCGGAATCAACGAGGTCTTTGCGCACCAGCAACTTCGTGGCCCCGTAGCCGGCGGTGGATTGGGCCTTGTCGGCCACGATCTTGACGTTGATCTTGCGCGCAACCGCATTGTACATGCCCGCGGAAGGCGATCCCGCGCCGACATCGAGCTGCCCGGCTCCCAGCGGCGCGACCATGGTGGCGGCCGACTGGAACACCGTCATCTTGACGTCGAGCCCTTCTTCTTTGAAGAAACCCTTCTTGTCGGCGATGAAGATCGGCGCGTCGCTGATCGCCCCGAGTGTTCCGACGCGCACGTCGGTCTGCGCCAGCACGGCGGATGCCGGGAAGAGCCCGAGCGCCAGCGCAAGCGCGATGCGCGTGAAAAGTTCGGAAATGCGGCCGCGCACATCAGCGGTCATGTCGATCCTCCCGGAAACGGCCAGCTTTCAGCTTTGGCCCGCGCGTTGCGCTTGCGGCGGACTATGGCTGCGGCCGGCGACGGGATCAACCCTGGCTCACTTCTCAGGCGGTGAAATCTTCATCGTGAAGGTCGTGACTTTCTCGCCCGGCCCGAAAGGCCCCGGCACTTTGTTGGAGATCGGCGGAAGATTGCGCAGGTAGAGCGCGATGGACCGCGCATCCCCGTCCGACAGGTTGGCCAGATCGCGCCACGGCATGATCGGTGCGAGTTCGCGGCCATCCGGGCGCTTGCCCGTCCTCAGGGCCGCGACGATCTGGTCGACCGACCAATTGCCCAGACCCGTTGCCTTGTCGGGCGTGAGGTTCGGGCCGACGAACGCCCCCATCCCCGGGATCTCGAAGGCCACCTCCGAGCCGGCCAGCGTCTTGCCGACATCACGTTTGCCGAAAAAACTGCCCGCCGTGTGGCAATCGTTGCAGCCCGAAATGGCCGCCAGATATTTGCCTCTCGCGACGTTCGGTTGTTGAGCGAATGCCGGAGCCGCAGCCGCGATGATTGCGACGAGGCCCAGGACGACAGATCCGTTCCGCATGGCTTCCCCCAAGCTTGTTTTGCCCGATGAAATCAGAATGATCCCGGACCGGCAAGAACTTACTGGACGACTGCCCGGCGCTTCCCTTCAGCTTTTGAGCTTGTAGCCTGTGCGGAACATCCACGCCACGATGCCGATGCAGAGCGACAGGAACACGAGCGTCATCGCCACGCTGACGCCGATCGGCACGTCCGCCTGGTCGTAGAAGCTCCAGCGAAAGCCGCTCACCAGATAAACCACGGGATTGAACAGCGTCACGGTCTGCCAGAACGGCGGAAGCATGTTGATCGAATAGAAGCTGCCTCCCAGGAAGGTCAGCGGCGTGATCACCAGCAAGGGCACGATCTGCAGCTTCTCGAAACCGTCCGCCCAGATGCCGATGATGAATCCGAACAGGCTGAACGTGACGGAGGTGAGCACCAGGAAAACGAGCATCCAGATCGGATGCGCGATGCGCAGCGGAACGAAAAGGGCGGCGGTCGCCAGGATGATGAGTCCGAGAATGATCGACTTGGTCGCCGCCGCGCCGACATAGCTCACCACGATCTCGACGAACGAGATCGGCGCGGAAAGAAGCTCGTAAATGGTGCCCGTGAATTTCGGGAAGTAGATGCCGAACGACGCATTGGCGATGCTCTGCGTCAGCAGCGACAGCATAATCAGGCCGGGCACGATGAAGGCGCCATAACTGATGCCCTCGATCTCGGTGATGCGAGACCCGATGGCCGCGCCGAAAACAACGAAATACAGCGATGTCGAGATGACGGGCGAAACGATGCTCTGCAGCAGCGTGCGCCAGGTGCGCGCCATTTCGAAGAGGTAGATCGCCCGGATCGCGTGGATGTTCATGTCCGGTCCTTCACGAGATTGATGAAAATGTCTTCGAGCGAGGATTGCCGTGTTTCGAGATCGCGGAAGCGGACCCCCTCCTCGGCCAGACCACGCAGCAGGGTCGTGATGCCGGTGCGCTCGCTCTGCGTGTCGTAGACGTAGATGAGTTCATGCCCGTCCGCCCGGAGGTGCAGGTCGAAGGCCGCCAGCGAGGAGGGAATGGACGTGAGCGGCTGGTCGAGATGCAGCAGCAGCTCTTTCTTGCCGAGCTTGCGCATCAGCTCGGCCTTGTTCTCGACGAGGATCAGTTCGCCTCCGTTGATGACCCCGATGCGGTCGGCCATCTCCTCGGCTTCCTCGATGTAATGCGTGGTCAGGATGATGGTGACGCCCGTCTCGCGCAGGTCCCGCACCATGTTCCACATGTCGCGCCGCAGCTCGACGTCGACGCCTGCCGTCGGCTCGTCCAGAAAGAGGATCTGGGGCTCGTGCGACAGCGCCTTGGCGATCAGCACGCGTCGTTTCATGCCGCCCGAAAGCGTCATGATCTTGTTGTTCCGCTTGTCCCACAACGAGAGCGCCCGCAGGACTTTTTCGATATGAGCGGGGTTGCGCGGCTTACCGAACAGCCCTCGACTGAAGCTCACGGTGTCGAACACCGTCTCGAAAGCATCCGTCGTCAGTTCCTGCGGAACGAGACCGATCTTCGAGCGCGCGGCCCGGTAGTCTTGCACGATGTCGTGCCCATCCGCGAGGATCTTGCCGGTGCTGGCAGTGACGATACCGCAGATGATGCTGATCAGCGTCGTCTTGCCCGCACCGTTGGGGCCAAGCAGCGCGAAGATTTCGCCACGCCGGATATCGAGATCGATGCCCTTCAGGGCTTGGAAGCCGCCCTTGTAGGTCTTCGATACGTTCGAAATGGAAATGATCGGCTGCATGTTGGTCACTTTATGGAACCGCTCTGCACTTGGCAGAGACTCGTTGATGCCGCAATCGGCTGCGACCGTGGCGTAGTTCGGATGGTCCGAGTCGGTGAGGAATCCGCGCATGACTACATATACGATTACGACGCAGTTCAGCGGCGAGCACGAAATGGTCGTCACGGTGGCGGACGAGAACGAGTGCGAGATCGCCTCGGCCGAAGCCTTCACCACAGATCATGCCCGCAGCATCGCGCAAGCCTATGCGGTGCTGGTGACCAAGACACGGGCCGACAGCCAACTCGTCCTCGACACCGCGATACCGGAGGCGCCCGACACCTCGTCCGATCGTCCTACAGAGCGCTGACTCGCGTCAGCTTGACCGCGACGGGACCGGTCGGCGTATCGAGCCGGATGCTCTCCGCCTTGGCAGGATCCTCGATCCGGAACGGCAGCCGCAGCGGCTCTGCGCCTTTCACGATCGCATCGCCGTTCACGAGCGTCCCGCCGTTCGGGAAGTCCATCATCAGTTCGCCCTGCACGGCAGTCCCGGTTTCCTGGTACTGCCCGCGAAAGAAGCCGCCCCCGGTGTCCCAACCCGCAACGTTGCCGTCGGTGAACACCACGGTTCCACCCGCGCCGCCCGCCCGGGCATAATCCATTCTGAAAAATCCACGCATATCGCCGTCTCCCTGATGTCTCTTGTAGCGCAAAAAACGCCGGCGGGTTCCACCTGGGGTCTTAACTCGCGAAGCCCGGCGCTGAGTCGCCCAGCGGACCGGCTGGCAAATCCCAGGACATGGGTGCTCCCTCGACGGTCGCGGGAGGCCGCAAGCGCCGCGCCGCCCCCCAATGTGTGTCCTCGACCTCGGGTGCGAGATCGGCATCGCTTTCGGATGCGATCCCTTCCTGGTCCATACCTGCCGGATAGAGCGCCAGGAACGCAGCCGTCCGCGCCAGCGAGGTCCGCGCCTGCACGCCGCGGCCGCTCTCGGCGCGCCGCGTCAGGCCCCGCAGAACCGCCGCCGCCATCAGACAACCAGCCCCATAGTCCAGCGCCTGAACCGGCATCGGCACCGGCTTCGATGCACCGCTGACGCTCTGCCCGCGCGCTGCAATGCCCGAGCTCATCTGCACGAGACTGTCGAAGCCGCGCCGCTCGCTCCATGGCCCCGTCCAGCCATAGGCATCGAGCGCCACGTCGACCAGCCCCGGAGACAGGGCCTCGATTGCGGCATCATCATAGCCGAGTCGCGAGAGCGCATCCGACCTGTAGCCGTGAACGAACACGTCGGCGCGCGCGAGAAGCCCCTCGAAGATCGCGCGATCCGCTGCGTCGCGCAGATCGAGCCGCGCGCGGCGCTTGCCGAGCGTCACCTCGGGCAGCACGGCGGGTTCGTCCCAACCGGGCGGATCGATGCGGAGCACATCGGCGCCACAACCGGCCAGAAAACGCGTCGCGACCGGGCCGGCGAGAACGCGCGTGAGATCGAGAACGCGAATGCCAGCCAAGGGACGTGCCGCATCGAAGCGCCGGTCCGGCGACACGCGACGCGTGCCCTCGCGGAAAGCCATCAACGGTTCCAGGCCAACGGCGCGACCTTGCGGATGCGCCGCCCAGTCCTGCGAACTCATCATCCGGGCTGCGCAGCCGCCAGAGCCAACCATGGCGTCCTCGAGATCCGCAGCCGACCAACGTCGCACTGCGGCTGCGACCTTTGCGCGGTCTTCCTCGACTTCGAGAACCCCGAGTGCGGCCCGGCGATGATGCGGCGCATTGGTGTGCAGCCGGATCCAGCCGTCCCGCGCTTCATAATCGCCCGCAACCGCATCCCATTGCGGCGGCAGGCTCCAGCCAAGCGGGCGGATGGATTTCGAGAACCAGAGAGAGGCCAGGCGGCGATCGACCGTCACCTCGGGCGAAATCCTGCCCAGCAGCGCCACATGTTCGGCAAGCGCGAGCGCGGCGGCGGCGGTGGTCGCGGCTGCGAAGTCAGAGACGGCAAAAGCAGAAACGAGAGACCCTTCGCCGGTCTCGCGAAGCGTGGACAAGGCCTTGGCCGTCCCGCCAAGTCCGCTCCAAAGATCCTGGATCATCGCCGTCGTGTGACTCATGCCACCTCTCTCTCGCCGAGGTGACATAACATGAAGCGACGCCCGGCTTCTACCCGGCCGCTATCGTGTAAAGCTTGGCATATTGCTCGCGCAGAACGTTCTTCTGCACCTTGCCCATCGTGTTGCGCGGAAGATCGTCGACGAAGGCAATGTGCTTGGGCTGTTTGAAACGCGCGAGCCGCTGCTGAAGCGCGGCCATGATCACCTGCTCGTCGATCGCCTCTGGACTCGAGCGCACCACGATGGCCGTGACGCCTTCGCCGAAATCGGGATGGGACACGCCCACCACGGCGCTTTCGACGACGCCGGGCAGCGCGTCGATCTCCGACTCGACTTCCTTGGGATAGACGTTGAACCCGCCGGTGATGATGAGATCCTTGCCCCGTCCGACGATCTGCAGGTAACCGCGTGCGTCGATCATCCCGAGATCGCCCGAGATGAAGAAGCCGTCCGGGCGGAATTCCGCTTCGGTCTTCTCCGGCATGCGCCAATAACCCTTGAAGACGTTCGGGCCGCGGATCTCGATCATGCCGATTTCGCCATCCGCAACCGTCACTCCGGTCTCGGGGTCGGTGATGCGCACCTCGACGCCCGGAAGCGGAAAGCCCACCGCGCCCGGCACCCTGTCTCCCTCGTACGGGTTCGACGTATTCATGTTCGTCTCGGTCATGCCATAGCGCTCGAGGATGGCGTGACCCGTCCGAGACTGCCACTCGCGGTGTGTCTCGGCGAGAAGCGGCGCAGAGCCCGACACGAATAGCCGCATGTTCGAAGCTGCTTCGCGCGTGAGGCCCGCATGCTGCAGCAGGCGCACGTAAAAGGTCGGGACTCCCATCATGACCGTTGCGCGCGGCAACAGCGACACGATTTGATCTGGAACGAACTTGGAAAGAAAAAGCATCGAGGCGCCGGAAAACAGCGTCACGTTCGTGCCAACGAAGAGTCCATGCGTGTGATAGATCGGCAGCGCGTGCAGCAGAACGTCGTCGCGCGTGAAACGCCAGAATTCGACCAGCGTGGCCGCATTCGAATACAGGTTGTCGTGCGTCAGCATCGCGCCTTTCGAACGGCCGGTCGTGCCCGACGTGTAGAGAATGGCCGCAAGATCGTCGCCCGTTCTGGCGACTGTCGCGAAGGCGGCGTTTTGCTCGGATGCGAGTGCGGATAGACTCCCCTGCCCCGTCGGATCCATGGTCTCGACTGCGGCTCCCGCCTCTTGCGCCATGTCTCCGATACCGTCTCGCACCGCGGGATCGCAGACGATGAGCGACGGTTCGGAATCCGAAATGAAGTAGCGCAATTCGGCGAGCGTATAGGCGGTGTTCAACGGCAGATAGACGGCGCCGGCCCTCAACGTAGCCAGATAGAGAACGATGGCTGGAACAGATTTCTCGACCTGCACGGCAACACGGTCTCCGGGCTTCACCCCGCGCGCGACGAGCGCCTGCGCCATGCGCCCGGTGAGGTCCACGAGGTCGCCATAAGTCGTCCGGTCGCCCTCGGGCGTCTCGATGGCGAGGCGCGAGGGATCCGCAATGGAGCTTTGCAGGCGGTCGAAGAGATTGAGGCTCATGGGCTCATCCGGTTGCTGGGCGCGGAGGCCCGTCGCCAGGCCCAAATCTGCGATATTCCGGAACCTCGGCACTTTCAACCCTCGACGAGTGCCCGCTGAGGAAACCGGCGCTCCCTTGAACGCCGGCTCGCCCCGATCAGCGCGGCATCGTCCCAGGAATGTTCTTGACCGGCGTCGGGTCGAGACCGAAGAGCTTCGCGGCATTGCCTCCCAGAATATTGCGCTTCGACTGCTCGTTCAGGAACGGCAGGTCGTAGATGACTCCCGGCAGATCGAAATCCCAATGAGGATAGTCGGACGACCAGACGAGTTGCGTCTCGGCATTGATCATCTTGAAGGTGGCCTCGAGGATCGAAGGATCGTCCGGCATCTCCATGGGCTGCGAGCTGAAGTACATTTCGCGCATGTATTCGCTGGGCTTGCGCTTCAGCGACGGACAATCGGACGTGCGCATCAGATAGGAATGATCGAGCCGCTGCATGAGGCTGTAAGCCCACGTCAGCCCGCTTTCGATCCACATGACCTTCAGCTTGGGAAAGCGCTCGGGAATGCCGTTGACGACCCAGTTCGTCATATGGACCATGTTGAACCACATGAACCCGAGCGCATGAACCGAGATGAACCGGTTCAGCAGCGTGAGCGATTGATCGTTCCAATTGTAGGCGGCATGAAACGAGATCGGCTTGCCGATTTCCTCGAGCAGCGCATAGGTCTTCATATAGGCATTGTCATGCACGGGCTTGTAGCGCGGCGCCGTCACCATGAATCCGACCACGCCCTTCTTGTCGCCGAAATCCTTGACCATCTGGTATGTGGCTTCGGGATCGTTGAACGGCAGGTAGAGCATCGACACGATACGCGGCTCTTCCGCCAAAATCTGCTCGCAGAGCCACCGATTGTAGGCACGGCTCAACGCGACTTCGATCTCCACCTGCGGGTGCGTCCCGAGGAACAGCATGGGGGTTGGAAACAGGCAGGCGTAGTCGACGCCCATGGCGTCCATCCAGCGCTTGGTGGTGACGATGTCCCGATGGCTCGTACCTTCGACCTTCTCGTGCTTGCGCAGCCAGTGGCGCGTGATACGCCCGGAAATGTCCTGGTAGCCCACTGACCCGCCGAGCATGCTCGAACGTCCGCCCCGGCCCGCGGACTCCACGAAGGAGCGGCGCAGGACGGGGCTTTCGATGTACTTGAAAACCTCGGCATAGGACTCGCTTTCATAATGATGCGAGTCGACATCGACGATCAGAAAGTCCTGGTAGTTGCGTTTGCGCGCCTGCTCGGCCGCCTTGGCGAGCGAGTCGGACGACGAGAAGCGATCAAAGTGGAGTTCACGGACTTCATTGACGGGAGTCTGGATGTTCATCTCGTTTGTCTCCGATCAGGCGATGACGTAAATGTCGTCGCCGCGGCGCACGACGTCGTATTTCTTCAGACGCAAATTGCGGTCGCCCGCGCAGACGCCCGTCTTCAGTTCGTATTCATAGCCATGCCACGGACAGACGAAGTGCATTTCGTCGGAAAACACCTGGCCTTGATAGGTCCGGTCCGCGCCGATCACGTCCAGCACCTTGTGGATCATGACTCCCTCGCACGCGGGCCCTCCCGAATGGACGCATTGGTTGGCATAGGCGTAGTAGGCGCCCTCATGGTGAAAGACACCGATTTCCTTCTCGCCAACGCGGACGATGCGGCGATCTCCCTCGCCGAAATCGGCGGCTTTCACGACGAATATTTCAGGCATTTGCATCCTCCCCTTCGCACGCTTCTAGGACGTGCTGTCGTTGATCTTAGCCGCCGCGCAGCGACCGCTATTCGGTCCATTCGAGGACGCGCGCCGCCTGCTGCAAAACGTCTTTCGGCGTGCTGGCGACACGCTGCACGGTCGCGGTCAATTGCTCTCCGGTCTGCGGGCGCAACATCATGTCGAGTTTTTTCGCATCGGCCAGAAACGCCGCGTCCTTCAGGGTCGCCGCATAGGCGCGGCGCAGAGCCGCCAGGCGATCGGCCGGAACTTCGGGCGACACCCAATGGGCATAGCCGACGAAGGTCGGCAGACTTACGAGTTCGACGATCTGCTTGTCGGCGGGAGACTTCACCAGGTCGAGCAGGAGCGGAACGTCGGGAAGCTCCGGCTCAGGCTCGAGACCGATCTGCACCAGCAGCGTGATCTTTTTCTCGTCGAGCCATTTCTGGTTACTGCTCTTCAGGCTCGCCCAGGCATTGCCTCCCCGCCCCTCCACCTCGCCGCGTTCCAGCGCCAGGTGAACCTCCTTGCTGCCGCCCGAATAGCCATTGATGACCTTGAAACGGGTTTTGAGCAGATTGTTGATGAGGGTCGGAAAGATGTGGGAGTCGGAGTTCGTGCCGGTGCCGCCGAGCAGCACCTCGTGCTTCTTCGCATCCTCGATGGTCTTCGTCCGGCTCGTGTGCCACGTGTAGAGAAGGCCGTTGGAGCCGCCCATGCTGCCCAGCCATGCGAGCTTCGCGGCGTCGAACTGAGCCGACTTGCCACCCAGGAGCTGATACATCGGCATGTTCTGGTTCACCGCCGCAATGACGGTGCCGTCCTTCGGAGCATTGACGTAGACATGGTTCGCGGCCCGCACGCTGCCCGCCCCGGTCATGTTCTGCACGACGACCGCAGGTGAGCCTGGAATGTACCTGGCCATGTGCTGCGCGAGCGTCCGCGCGTAGAGATCGTAGCCACCGCCGGGCGCGAAGCCGACGATGAACGACACGGTCTTTCCCTTGTAGAAATCGGCCACCGGGTCGGCCGCGGCCGGGCCCGCCTGTATGGCGGCGGATGCCACGCCCAGAAATACGAATGGCAAAGCCCTTCGGCTGAAAATCCGCATGCGCTCCTCCCGATGTCGTCTCTTGTTTGGAACCAGTTTAACCCAGTCCCACCTTCTGTCCACCGGCAGCAAGGAGGCTCCCGGAGCACAAAAAAACCCGCGGGGCTCGCGCCGCGCGGGTTGTGTGCCGGTACCGACGTCGAAGCGTCAGGTTCGGTTGTAGACGTCCTCGACCCGGATGATGTCGTCTTCGCCGAGATAGCTGCCGACCTGCACCTCGATCAGTTCGAGATCGATCTTGCCGGGATTGACCATGCGGTGCACGCAGCCGATGGGCAGGTAGATCGACTCGTTTTCGTGCAAGAGCTTGACCTTGTCGTCGACGGTGACTTCCGCGGTTCCGCGCACCACGACCCAATGCTCGGCGCGGTGGTGGTGCTTCTGCAGCGACAGTCGTCCGTCCGGCTTCACCACGATGCGCTTCACCTGGTAGCGCCCGCCATTGTCGATGCTCTGGTAATAGCCCCACGGCCGATACATGCGCTTGTGTTCGAGCGCCTCGCGCCGATCTTCCGCCTTCAGCTTTTCCACCAGCTGCTTGACCTGATCGGCTGCGCTCGCATGGGCGACCAGCACAGCATCCTGCGTGGTGATGACGATGACGTCGTCAAGCCCGATGATGGCCGTCAGCGTGTCGTCCGAGCGGATGAGATTGTTCGATCCGCCGAGCACCATACCCATGCCCCTGATCGCATTGCCGTGCTCGTCGAGCGGGCTGAGATCGCGCACCGCCGACCATGTGCCGATGTCGGACCAGCCGATGTCGGCGGGGATGACCGCCGCCGACTTGGTCCGCTCCATCACCGCATAGTCGATTGACTTGCGCGGGGCGGATTCGAACGACGCCTTGTCGAGCACGAGGAACTGCAGATCACGAACGGCCTTGGCGACCGCATCCGCGCAGGCCGACGCCATCGCGGGTTCGAAGCGCGCGATCTCGGCCTTCATCATCGCGGCGTTGAAGACGAAATTGCCAGAGTTCCAAAGATAGCCCTGATCGACGTAGGCCTGCGCCGTCACGGCGTCGGGCTTCTCGACGAAAGCATCGACTTCCATCACGTCGCGCTCGCCGGCCAGCCGTGCGCCGGGACGGATGTATCCGTAGCCAGTCACCGCATGGGTCGGCCGGATGCCGAGCGTCACGATCTTGCCGCCGGCCGCAGCCTTCGCGGCTTCCTTGCACAAGGCCACGAGGCCATCGGGATCCTGGACGACGTGATCGGCCGCCATCACCACCACGATCGTGTCGGGATCGCGCTGGAAGGCGAGTTCGGCAGCGACCGTCACGGCCGGGCCGGAGTCGCGACGCACCGGCTCGAGGACGATCTCGGCATCCGCCTGGATCTGCGCCAGCTGCTCGGCGACGAGAAAGCGATAATCGTGGTTCGAGATGACGATCGGGCGCGCGAAGACGTCGGCACGCTTGAGGGTCAGAATGGTATTCTGGAAGCTCGACCGCGTTCCAATCAGAGGCAGAAACTGCTTCGGGAGGCTCTCACGAGACTCCGGCCACATCCGAGTGCCAGAACCGCCGCACATGATGACTGGAACAATCGTGGCCACATCGAAACCCTTCTACTGGAACGCATGCATCAATGCGCCGGGATTACACACCTAAGGTCCCGCTGAATCAAGGGCGGGCCATGCGTCCGTATAGCAGGATCAGCCCGGTAAAAGCGCCTTTTGCCGAGGCTTAGTAAATTTCGACGGACCATGACACGTCGCGGTGACAGCCGCCGGCGTCCGGCTGTGCGGGAAGGATCAGCCGAAGGGCAAACGGCAAGTTCGACAGACCGGGAAAACGCAAATCGAAAGACGGGAAGAATGGCTTCAGCAAAGTTTGGCGCGCCGGCTGAAATTAACATTGAAAGTTCTTCGCGCTCGTCACGAGACACGCCATTTCGTAAAGCCTTCGAACGGTCCGGAGGAATTGAATGTATTTGCAACCCGTTGCTTCGCTTGACGTTTCGCAGCCCGGGCCGGCGGCCCTGAAGTCGGAGACCAGGGCCGCAGAGCAATCGACCTCCCGCCTGCTCGCGATCGACGGGCTCCGGGGATTGGCCATCCTGATGGTCATCGGATTCCACGTTTTCTCCCGCTGGCCTGATCTCGTGCCCTACGGCGAAGACTATCGCTACTTTCCTCCCTTCCGCCTCGGGCACCTCGGCGTTCAGCTGTTCTTCCTGATTTCAGGATACGTGATCCTGTTGACGCTTCAGCGAAGCGGCTCCGGGGTCAGCTTCGTCCAGAAGAGATGGCTGCGGCTCTTTCCCGCCATGCTGCTATGCTCCGCGTTCATTTTTCTGACGGCCCTCTGGTTTCCGGAACGGCCCGCCGGATCCCCGGTCCTGAAGGACACGATTTCCGGTCTCCTTTTCGTCTCTCCATTCTGGCTCGAACGAATTGTCGGCGGTCAGTGGGGCCAACTCGAAGGAGTGTTCTGGTCGCTGTTCGTCGAGGTACAATTTTACGCCGTTTTCGCCGTGATGTTCTTCTGCGCGGGCCGCAGCGCCGCCATCGGGTTCATCATCCTTCTCTTCGGGATTTCGGTGGCGGTGCTCCACGATGCCCTGCCCTGGGTCGCCACCCCGGAGCTGAAAGGGCTGATCGAGGCCACTGGCTTCAGGCATTTCGGCTGGTTTGCCGCCGGGGCCTCGTACTACCTCTACAGACAGGAAGGAAACGTACCGGCGCTCTACGTCAGCCTCGCGGCCGCCGCGGCCGCCTGTTGGACGATGCACACATGGGGCGCCGCTGCCGGCTCCGCGGTGCTGGTCACGCTGTTCGTCGCGGCGGTTTCAAGCAGCAGAGTGGCCCGATTGGCCGCCAATCCGGCGCTCGTGTTCTTCGGCTTCGTCAGCTACCCGCTGTACCTGCTGCATGAAAACCTGATGGTCGCCATGATCATCCAGATGGGCACGATCTTCCCGAAGATGCCTGGACTCCTGCTGCCAGTGATCCCGCTGTTGTTCGTCACGTCGCTTGCATGGCTGGTCGCGGCGCATCTTGAACCGACCGCGCGGCACATTCTCCGTCGAAGCGCGGCGCTTGCCCGATAAAACTTGGGGGCAGGAGAGAAGATCTCGCTCCTGCCCCTTCGAGTCATACGGTCCAGTGATCCACGAACACCGGGACGTGAGTCGCATCGTCCATCGCGAGATGACCGATCATGGCGCCGGGATCGCTGCTGAGATCGCCGCGGGCGTGGGCCGAATTACCCGACTGACCCAACAGATCGAGGCTTTGTACGGATGATTGCTCAGCCCGGAAGGTGCCGAAGCCCCTACCCTCCAGGAAGTCGCCGATGGCGGAGCTGACGTCGCCCCCCCGCTGCGCCATTTCTGCTGCCTGCCCGCCAGGTGCGCAATAGACGTACTTGAAGCTGCCCTCCTGCGCTGCGTTGAACAGCGACAGGAACGCATCCATATGGTGCCCTCCGCCTCCCGCGGGTTGCGGTTGAGACGGAAACGCCGGGGCCTCCGGCGCTGGCATTGCGGGAGCAGGCTCCGGATCCGCAGCCGCCACGGGTGTCATTGGAACAGCGGGCGTCGGCACGACCCCGTCCCCGCTACCCTGTCCTGGGCCTTCCGCGACGGGCGCAGGCGTCGGAGCAGGCTCGCTGGGCAACTCACCTCCCGCCACCGGTTCGGACGGAGCGGGCGGCGGCGCAGCCTCGGCAACCGGCGTCGACCCGGGTGGTTCGGCCTCCGGGGAGGCCTCCTGCGGAGGCGCTTCGGCCGTGGGTGTCTCCGATGCCGGTGCTTCACCCGATGGCGGAGTGCTGGCGGGGGGCGCTTCGGCTTCGAGGACGGGTGGCGGCGTGGCGCTGCCGGATCCGGCAGAGGGACTGGGCTGCGCCTGCGGAGGTTCGGCCGGCGGCACGACGGCGGGCGGCGGGACTTCTGCTGGAGGCGGCGCGGCTTCGGCGACCGGCGGCACAGGCGCCGGCCCGGGCGCCGGGGCAGCGACGGCGTCTTCCGCGTTGGAATAGGCCTTGATGTAATCGATCTTCATCGTCATTGGCACGCCGGCATCATCCGCCGAATCCTGCACGGCAAGGTTCGCCAGAATATACATCGGGTCGTGCATGTCGCTCGGCGTCGGACGAGACCCCATGAACTGCCCATCGTAGTAGAACGAGAGCTTGTCGGCCTGCCAGTCCACGCCGTAGGTGTGGAAGCCGGTGGTCTGATCCGCGTGCCAGCTGGTGACCTGACGCTCCTCGTTGGCATTGACCGTGTGGTCGGTCGTGTGGATCCAACGATAAACCGAGCCGGGATCGTGGCCGTAATGCTCGACGATATCGAGTTCCTGCCATTCGCCGGTGTTGTTTGGATCCTTGACCTGCAGCGGCATCATCCAGAATGCGTCCCACGCACCCATCGTGTCGGCCAGGTCGGCGCGCATTTCGAAATAGCCGTATTGCTGCGTGAACGAGTCCCGCGTGTGGATGAGGCCCGACTCCCAGCTGCCCGGAAAGCCGGAACTCGTGTGGTCGGGTACGGCCGTGATCGACAGCACGCCATTCTCGACCTTGAATGGATCGTATCCCGAGGCCGCATCGACGAACGATGAGTTGCCGAACCCGATGTCCGAATTGGCGTCGAAGCGCCACTCCGGACGTATGTTCGACCAAGTGGTCCCGGCTCCCGATTGAGAGATACTGCGGTCGTTGAATTCTTCGCTGAATGTCAGCTTGTAGCCGCTCAGGTCCATTCTTCCCCTCCAGGAATACACGGTTGCGTATGGTTAATGCCCTGCCCATCCTGAGGAAAACGGCGGCGCTCGTTTGACTGCAATGGGGCTATACGGCCGCGTCTGGCGCTTGTGGACAAAGTAGCGAACAGGCCCGCAAGCCGTTGATAATGAAACGTTTGTGATCGCCAGGCCGTCTCGAATGCGGCCAAATTGCAACGCTGGTGAGGCCGAGCTTTGCGAGCGCTGCCGTTCGCAACGGAATCGGGTTCCAGTCGGGTCGACTCAGCCGCCGAAACGGACGGGGCGAGGCGATGGCCGGATTTAAGAACTAATCCGACAACGAGGTCAGGGCCCTAGGAATGTGCTACTGGGGTGACACGTTAAACTTCTTTTCAACTTATCCTCTTCAGGCAATGGAATCGCGGTACTCTGGAGCCCAATGGTTTGATCTCTGACCGAGGACTTCAGATGCTTCGTCGTTTCCTTCTCGCCAGCGTCATCGCGACCTCCGCCGCCCCCGCGCTGGCGGCTGGTTCCGGCGCGCCTTTCTTCGCCACGCCTGCCGGGCTCAACTGGACCGGGGTCTATGCCGGTGTGAACGCCGGGTATGGCTGGGGCGATCAGAAGCTCGGCGACTATACTTACGGCCCTGGCTTCTATAGCTGCGGCGGCGCCTGCAGCTTCTCCACCGATCATGCCACCTTCGGCGCGACGCTCGGCTATAACATCCAACTCGGCAACGTCGTGTTCGGCGTCGAAGGCGACCAGAACTGGTACGACAGCAAGGGTGGCTTGGCGCCGCTGAACTACTACGGCGAGATCTCGTCGTTCGGCACGTTCCGCGGTCGCGTCGGCTATGCGGTGGGCGCCTTCCTGCCGTATCTGACGGGCGGTCTCTACTGGCAGAATTCGAAGATCACGTTGCGCGATCCGCTCGGCGATTTCAGCGCCAGCAAGACCTTCTTCGGCTGGACCGCCGGCGCGGGCGTGGAATATGCCTTCACCAACAACTGGTCGGTCAAGGGGGAATACCTCTATGCCCGCCCGAGCGATCTTTCCTACTCCTACGGCATTGGCACATCGAAGAACCGCGCGCATCTCAACATCGTTCGTGCTGGATTGAATTACCGGTTCTGAGCCTGACCAGCGGTCGCGTCGCGACGCTGACATCCGGACGTCGCACAACTCCAGCGTAGGAATCGAAGTGCCGAGTACCTGGCTCAAGTCGACCGTCAAATCGGTTTTGCCGGCGCCCGCCTGGGACGCCGCGCGCAGCTTCCTTGCCCGTCCGCCCATGCGGAATCTGGTGATGCGAATTCGAGGGACCCCCGCCATCGGGTCGACGGCATCGATCGACTTCCTGTCTCGCAATCAGCCGATCAGCAACCACTATGGCGCGGATCGCGGGAAGCCGATTGATCGCCGTTTCATCGAGCGTTTCATCGAAGACCATCGCGCCGGCATTTCCGGCGTTGTGATGGAAGTTCAGGATCCGAACTACACGAAGCGATACGGCGCGAACGTCACCAGGAGCATCGTGATCGGCATCGCGCCGGGCGAACACGTCACCCTGATTTCAGACTTGCAGAACCTTCGTGAAGTCGAGAGCGACAGCGTCGACTGCGTGCTCCTCACGCAGACGCTCCAGTTCGTCTACGACCTGCGCGCGGCCATGGCGTCCGTCTTCAGGGTGCTCAAGCCCGGCGGCATTCTCATCCTCACGGTTCCGGGCATCCAGCCGCTCGGCCCCGATGCATGGCCGCATTACTGGTCGTTCACACCGCATTCGGCCCGCAAGCTCGTCGCCGAAGCATTTAACGGTGGGGAGGTCGTCGTCGAAAGCTTCGGCAACGTTCTCACCGCCATGGCCTTCCTGCATGGGCTGGCGCTCGAGGAACTTGACCCCTTGTTGGTCGACGAGCACGACCAACGTTACCCGATCATCGTTGGTGTCAAAGCCGTCAAGCCGCGATCGCCCTGATGGCGAGAGACTGCAGCGAACCGACCGGACGACTCGAGACACTCGACGCCATCCGCGGCCTGGCAGCGCTCGTCGTCGTCATCAACCACACCTACTACACGATCCCCGAAGCCTGGCAGGCTGCACTGTCATTCCTGAACGTCACGCCACTTCGCGTGCTCGCGCTGGGCAAGCCCGCGGTCGTGGTGTTCTTCGTCCTGAGCGGGTTCGTGCTCGCCTTGTCCCTGATGCGCGGGCGTTCCCCCACTTACGCCGATTTCATCATCCGACGCATCTTCCGGATCTACGTTCCATTCGCCATATCGATCCTGATTGCCGCGGCCCTCGTAGCCTTGATCGATCCGCATCCGATCGCCGGACTCAACGCGTTCTTCAATAATGAAATCTGGAGCGGCACTCTAACTCCGGCGCACGTCGCCGCCCACCTGCTGATGCTGAACGGCGCGGACGACATCACGCTCAACAATGCCATGTGGAGCCTCGTGATCGAGATGCGGCTCTCGCTGATCTTCCCCCTGCTCCTGGCTGCAGCACTCATGCACAGGCACGCGGCCATCGTGTTGGCGGCAAGTCTCTCAGCAGCAGCCGCGGGCATTTACATGAAACTCCGGTGGCCGGGGTTTCCCTACACGAACGAGACGGCGGCGGAAGGCCTGCTCCTCACGCTCTACTTCGCCCACTGCTTCGCCTTCGGCATTTTGCTGGCAATCTACAAGACGGAATGGTTCGCCGCCCTTGCAAGTCTCGGCTCTTCCTCGCGCGCGGGCCTGTGGCTCCTCGCCTGGGCGACGCTGAGTCTGAATCTGGATCTGCTCAACTCCGTTGGAGCCGTGCTGATCATATCGCTCAGCCAAACTTCGGCGCGCGCTCGGAACATTCTCTCGACCCCGTTGCTCGCCTGGCTGGGTCGGATCTCGTTCAGCCTCTACCTCATGCACCTCATCGTGATCGCAACGGCGGTGCATCTGCTTCACGGGCGCCTGCCGCTGCTCATCATTCTGGCACTCGCGATAGGCGCAGCTTTCCTGGCGGCGCAGATCTTCCACGTCGCGGTCGAAATGCCGTCACAGAGGCTTGGTCGCCGGCTGACAAGTCCCGCGCGGAAACTCAGCATCGCCAAGGATGGATGAGCGGTAAGCGCAGCGCCTCACCGCACCTGCGCTTCGCTCGCCGCGGTCGTTTCCCGAAGCGTGAAATCGAGCGCGCCGCTCCGCTGTGAATTCCGCTCGCGACTGACGCTGAGCACGTCTCCCGGATAGATCGGGTCGGTCTCGGCAATCACGAGAGACTTCTGCACGCCATCGACCATCCGCGTGACGCGGAAGATCGGACGACGCTGCTCGCCGTTCGGCCCGGCGAGATCGAGGGCCGGCTGGTAAGCCTCGGAATGGGCGATGAGCGCCTGCTGCGTATCGAACTTTTCGGCAATCGTCGCCAGCTTGCTGCGGACCTCGTTCAGGGTGACGAGCGTCTCGGTGCGGAATTTGCCGCGCAACTCCGCGATCTCGCGGTCCATCTTGGACAGATCCTGCTTGGCGCGCAGCGATGCCACGCTCACTTCCAGGCGGCTCGTGTCGAACTGAGCCGTGTTCTGCTCGAGCGTCAATTGCCGGCCGCTGACAGCAAGCCCCTTCGCCGCCAAAGAATTGATATTGTCGAGCTCACGCTTTGCCAGTTCGTACTGACGGTCGAGCGAGACGCCCTTCGCCTTCAAAAAATCGATCTCCTGAGCGAGCACGATCTTCGTCGAGTTCATGGACGCGATCTGCGAGTTCAGGCTGTCACGGCGAACGTCGAACAGAAGCTGCTCTTCGCGCACGAGCCTGGCGACGTCGCGATCGGACTGCCGCGCCGAAATCTCGGGCGGCAGTGTGATCTGCTGGGCATTGGCAAGCTCCGCTTCGAGCCGCGCCTGCCGCACCCGGAGCATCAGCTGGTCAACGGCGAGTAGACGAAGCTCGCCGCGGCCGGTCAAAGCCTCGCGCTCCAGCGCGCCCCCGGCCGACTCCGACCTCAAAAGTCCGCCGGCGATGCTCAGAGCCTGCAAGGCATTGAGCTGCGGCCGATAAGGATATTCGCCAGGCGTCGCCACCGTGCCGAGGATATAGAAGGGCCGATATTCGATGACCTCGACGGATGCATCCGGACGCTGCGACAGGCCGACTTTGGCCTGGAGCTTTTCCGAGATCATGACCGCCAGAGAACTTGTGGTCAGTCCCGCGGCCTTCACGTCGCCGATGAGGGGGAGCGCGACATTGCCCGATGCGTTGATCACGAACTCGCCCGACAACGCTTTCCACTCATTGGCGTCGCCGACCGACGTCCGCCAATCGATGACCCGGACCCTCAGCTTGTCCTGGGTGTCCAGCCGATAGTCGCCGCCAGCCTGGGCCAAGGCCTGAGACCCGCCAAAGGCAAGAAAGCCCATCAGCGAAACCGCCGCCAGAACGTGTTTCAGCACCGAAGATCTCCACATCATATTGCGTGTACGTATGCCGCATACGATCTACAACGCGCCGCAACATAACACATTTCGCCAACGCCGAGAACTGCGGGCAGGAACGGGCCGGCAAAACTGCGCGGGATGGATAATTCAGCCTGATATGAGGTTATTTTAGGTCGACCGCAGCGCCCGGCATAGCATATGGCTGCCACGCCACCCGGCAATACTGCAGATGGAAGGACCCGAGACTTGGCCTCAGCCCTGACGATCAACGGACGCTTTCTGACGCAGTCAGCCTCCGGGGTCCAACGTTACGCCAGTCAGATCGTCAAAGGGCTCGACACGCTGGCCGCAGCCGGCACGACGCGACGCCCCATGGTGCTCGCCGTTCCTCCGGGAAAGATCGCGGCGCCGGCTCTCGCATCCATCCCACTTCGCACCGTGGGGACACGCGGCGGATACTACTGGGAGCAAATCCAGCTGCCTTCAGCAGCCCCCGGGCCGTTGCTGAACCTGTGTAACCTCGGACCGGTGTCACGCACCGACCAGGTCCTTTGCATTCACGACGCCAATATCTTCACCGACCCGGGCTCCTACAGCCGCGCTTTCGGCCTGGCCTATCGCGTGCTGCAGCCCCTCCTCGTGCGCCGCGCCGCCAGGGTCGCCACAGTCTCGAGCTTCTCGGCGCGCATGCTCGCAAAGTACCTTCCGGTCCGCGCGGAAGACATTGCGGTGCTGCCCAATGGGCACGAGCACGTTCGCGAATGGGACCCCTCTCGTTCGAAGATCCTCGAAGGACGCCGCGACCGGCCCTTCATCCTGTTGCTCGGCAGCAAGGCCAAGCACAAGAATGCCGACTTGATCCTGGGCCTGGCCGATGCGCTCGACTCTCTCGGCCTCGATATCTACGTCGCGGGCGGCGGCGGGCATGTTTTCGCCGCAAGCGAGCAGCGCGACCGCTCGAACGTCGTCCGTCTGGGCTTCGTGACCGACGACGATCTTGCCGCACTCCTTGGCCGCGCGATGTGTCTCGCCTTTCCCTCCTGGAACGAGGGCTTCGGCCTGCCCATCCTCGAAGCGATGGCGCTCGGATGCCCTGTGATCTCGTCGGACCGCGCCAGCATGCCGGAAGTCGGCGGCCGAGCAGCCGTCTACGCCGCACCGGACGCCCCCGCGGACTGGCTCTCGAAAATTTCGGAGCTGCTGGCTTCGCCAGACCGTCGGCAGGAGATGGCCGGGCTGGGACGCGAGCAAGCGCTGCGCTTCTCCTGGAAAGGATCGGCCGAAGGCTATCTCGACGCGATTGATCGCCTGTAGGCGGCCGAGCGGACGCGGCTGAGCCGCCCCCTCAGGTGAGCGTGCGTCGCATCGCGCCAGACTTGTGGCTCTCCCATGCAGCCTCGATCGAAGCCTGCATCCTTTGCGAGAAAACCTCGACCGAGAAGGACTTGGCATGCTCGACGAGGCTGTACGGATCGAGCGGGGTCGCATCGGCGCGCGAGATCGCCGCTTCGAGCGACTCGATGGATTGATCGTCGAACAGAAATCCTGATTTCCCATCGACGACGGTTTCAGTCGCGCCACCTCGGTTGTAGGCGATGACCGGCCGCCCGCTCGCCATGGCTTCGACCGGAACCATTCCGAAATCTTCTTCGCCCGGAAAGATCAGAGCGCGGCACTCGGCATAATGGCGGCGCAGTTCGGCAAACGGCTGCGGGCCGAGCAATTGCACGTTTGGTTTCGCCATGCGGCGCAACTCCTCGAGCATCTCACCGCCGCCGATCACCACGAGCCGTTTGCCGCTGCGGTTGAAAGCCTCGACGGCGAGATCGGGGCGCTTGTAGCGCACGAGTTCGCCTGCCATGAGATGGAAGTCGCCGATCTGCGCTGCGGGCGCGAACGAGGACACGTCGACCGGCGGGTGGATCACCTCTGAGCCACGCCGGTAATAGGTGTAGATCCGGTTCGCCACCGTCTCAGAATTGGCGATGAACTTGTGCACACGCGACGCCGTCGACAAATCCCACATCCGCAGCCGATGCGCCAGCGGCGGAATGAGCAGCTTCTTCACCAGCCCTGTGCGCTCGCGATAATCGTGCGCCATGTTCCAGATGTAGCGCATCGGCGAATGGCAATAGGACACGTGCAGGGCGTCGCCGCCAGGAATGATCCCCTTGGCCGGCCCTGCTTCGCTGCTGATGATCAGATCGTATCCCCGCATGTCGAGCTGCTCGAGCGCGAGCGGCATCAACGGCAGGTAGTTCTTGTACATCTTCGGCGCGCGCGGCAGCGAGTTGATGAACGAGGTTACGATACGCCTGCTCTTCAACTTTTCGCTGATGGCGTTCGGATCGCAGACATGCGTGAAGATGTCGGCGTCCGGATAGAGGTCGCAAAGGCGTTCGAGCACCTTCTCGCCGCCCCGCATTCCCACGAGCCAGTAATGCACGAGCGCGACTTTACGGCGAGCTGACATCCGTTTTTCCCTGATGATGATAAAAGTTGCCGATCGACGTCAGCGTGTGGCGCGCGGAATGAAGTTGATGAGAAACCGGACGAAGGGCATGCGCCTGAGCGCGATCCGCAAGGATCCTGTTGCCCGGCCGATCGTGCTGGGCCTCTTCAACACATACTGAAACGGCGGAAAAGGCTTCCCGCGACGAAGCTCGCGAGCCATCGCGCGCAATTCCTTCGCTCCCGCGTAACTTCCACGCAGAAAATGCGCGATGGCGGCCCAATAGGCGCGCTCGCCCATCGCCTGGTGCAGCATCGCGCGCCTGCGCGACATGTCCATGCCTTGAGCTTCCGCCTTGGCGAAGAAATAATCGAACGCGATGCCGAGTTCCTTCAACTCCGCAGCCAGCCGCTCGCGCGTATAGGCCGAGGCATTGACGTCGTGCTGACGAACGATTCCCTGCAGTGCCGAGGTCTTGCCGATGCTGCCCACCAGCGCGAGCCGCAGCCACATCTCGATGTCCGGCGCGAATGAAATTTCGGGATCGTAATGGCCGACCGCCTTCTGGGCGCTGGTTCGCAGGATGACGCCCGCGCAAGCCACCGGATTGGCTGCGGTCTGGCACAGGCCGTCTATGAAGCGGTGGCCGGAGATCGTGCTCCAGCGTTCAGGCCCCAACTGGACGAAACGCTCTCCCGTCCACACCGACTCGCCAAACGTCATCACGGCGCTCGGATGGGTGTCGAGATAGTCGCGGGCCCGCCGCAAGGCGCCGGGTGGCAGCAGATCATCGGCATGCAGCAGCGTCATGTAATCGGCCGTGCACCAGTCGATGCAGGCGTTGAACGACCCGTGCATGCCTTTGTTCACGTCGTGCGCGACGACCGTGATGCGGGAATCCTCCGCCGCAAGCTGGCGGGCAATGTCGAGGCTGTTGTCGGTCGAGCAATTGTCGACGATCACGATCCGAAGATTTTCGACGTCCTGCGCCTGCACGCTGCTCACGCACTCGCGCAGGAACCGTCCGTAATTGTAGTTCGGGATCGCGACGTCGATCGAACTCATCCCCTGGCCCCCGCCCCAACCAATGCATCTTGCTCGCGGCGTAGAATGTCGATCAGACGCCCGTCTGGAATGTGTACGTCGTCATAGGTCAGAACGGCATCCTTGGCGACGGGTCTCACGACGATACAGCCCTCTGCGAGTCCCATCGGCAACAGTCGCGACCGCTGGGTGATCTCGGCTGTCTCGCACTGGCCGTAGGTCTTGTACCCGCCGAGCGCATCGATCGCTTCGCCGGCTTGAAGGTCGACCTTTGCGGTCGCCACCACGTCGACGGTCGGCAGTCCCTTTGGTTGGATCACGGCATCGCCCGACAGGACGAGCCGCGCGACGGAAAGCGGCACCTCGAAGTGGCACAGATGATACGGCGTGTAGAAGCTGTAGAGCGGCCCCTCGCCGAGCTTGTACAGGTTCAGATAGTGCCGCTGCTTCGGATCGTCGTGCGTGGCCAGTACGAAAACCCCGGGACCGGGCTTGGAGCCGACCACGTAGTCGACGACGCCGCCGAGAGCCTTCAGTTCATCGACGTCATAGCGAGCCGTCAGCTCGTCGACATGCCCTGGATGTTCGAAGCCGTTCATGCCGCGCTTGGGAATGGACATGCCGGTGGCGTTGGCGACGATCGCCTGCTCGAAGCTGATCTTCGTGCCGTCCGCGAAACTCGTCACCATGTATGGGTTCTGCCCCCACTTTTCGGCAAACCCTTTCTGGGTCGTCGGATTTCGGTAGGGGTCCTGCAATCCCTTCACGTTCCCGCAAACCAGTGGCGTCAGGCCGATCGAGGTGACGAACCGATACAGGTTCATCTCCACGCCAGGCTGGTCGCCGTCGCACCCGGTGAAGATCACGCCGGCGGCTTCCGAACGCTGGCGCAACACAGTGCCGACCGTGCCGTCCAGTTCGGCATTCATCGACACCATCGACTTGCCGCATGCAAAGGCCTTCAGCGTCACCTGCGCGCCGTAGTCGAGCGCCCCGGTTGCATCGATCAGGCAGTCGATGCCATCGGCCTCGCAGAGCACCGCGGGATCGTCCGTCACGGCCGGATGGCCGGCACGTATAGCGTCGTCGAGCGCCCCCGCACGCGTCACCGTCTCCACGGACTCGATGCCCGCATAGGCATACGCGTCGCGGGCGCGCTGCACCTGCCTGTTGCAGATCGCCACCAGTTCCATGCCAGGCACGGAATGGACGATCTGGTTGACGATGCCCCGCGCCATGAAACCTGCGCCGAACATGCCGACGCGGATCGGCTTGCCGCTTGCTGCGCGCGCGCGAAGCTGTGTGTCGACGATGATCATCGCACGAGCCCCTTCATGTTTTCGACGGAATGGAATTCCGGGTCGAACAAAGGCCAGTTCTGGTCCTTTGCCGACATCTCGGCGGCCTTGGCCGGCCATTGAATGCCATGCAATGGATCGTCGAAGCGCATGCCGCGCTCCGACTTCGGATCGTACTTGTCGCTGACGAGATAAAGCGCCTCGGCATTGTCGCTGAGCGTGATGAAGCCATGCGCGCAACCGCGCGGCACGTACATCATGGTTCTGTTGTCGTCATTGAGTTCGGCGCCGAACCATTTTCCGTAGCTTGGCGAGTCCGGACGCAGATCGACGATCACGTCCCAGAGCGAGCCCGAAATGCACCTCACCACCTTCACCTCGGCGGCGGGCGGAAGCTGGTAGTGCAATCCACGAAGCGTCCCCTTGGGAATGCTCAACGAGGTGTTGATCTGCACGTAGGCGGTCTCGAGGCCGACGGCGGCGAATTCATCGACGCAGAAAAACCGCGCGAAGAACCCTCGGTCGTCACCCTTGCGTTCCAGGTCGATCGTGTAGGCGCCGGCAATCGGCGTCGTGTTGAACTTCATGACCTTGCCTCTAGCGCCACCGCAGATCTTCCCCGAGCAGTTTCTGGCTGAGCAGCGAGTCCAGCACCCGCAGACGGATCATGCTGGACTGCCGGAAATCCCTGTCGGCAAAGCCGATGTCCTTCAAGCCGTCGCGCAGCCCGTCGATCGCGCTTTGCAGTTTCGTCTGCGGCTGTGCTCCTGGAGCCAGCTGGCGGAACAACGAGAAATCCACCTTGTAGGAGCGCTTGTCCGGCGGCGCATCGAGATTGATGGAGACGCGGGTTCCGGGCGCGGAACGCGCGACGGCTTCGGCCAGGTCGCGGACCTGGTAGTTCCACTCTTCAGCGCCCACGTTGACGCGCAGATAGGCGCCGCCGTTCGCCGCATCCCTCTTGATCGCCCATTCGATGGCGCGCGCCATGTCGGAGACATGAATGAGAGGCCGCCAGGGCGTACCGTCGCTCAGGACCGTGATTTCACCCGCGGAAAGCGCGCAGGCCACGAAGTCGTTGAGAACGAGATCGAGCCGCAACCTCGGCGACATCCCGCAAGCCGTCGCAAAGCGCAGGCAACTGATCGTCATGCCGGAATTCGTCAGGCCCGCGAGGCCGTTCTCGGTGTCGATCTTCGATCGCGCATAGGCGGTCAGCGGATTGATTTCATCGGTCTCGCTGCGCGCGCGTCCATCTTCCGCGAAGCCATAGACGCTGCAACTCGATGCGAAAACGAAGCTCCGAACGCCAGCCTCTGCGGCCATCCGCGCGACGTCGACGCTGGCGCGATGGTTGATGGCATCCGTCACTTCCTCGAAGCGAAGGCCCATCGGGTCGTTCGACACGGCGGCGAGATGCACGACGGCGTCGAACCCGCGAAGGTCATCGACTTTCATATCGCGCACATCCGCGAAACGCTGCTCGTTCAGGGCGCGCTCGGGCAGAGGCAGGTTCGTGGTCTTCGACTGTGCGAACCAGGCATTGTCCACGCCCACGAGGGTCGCGTCCGGCATCGATCGGCGCAGGTGATTGACGACGACCGGGCCCACATACCCCATGTTTCCCGTGATCAGGATTTTCACGACGGCTTACTCCACGTGTACCAGGGCGCCTTGCCGGCGGCCCAGAGATCCTCGAGCTTCTTCTTGTCGCTCAGCGTATCCATCGGCTGCCAGAACCCGCTGTGCCGATACACACCCAACTGACCGTCCTGGGCCAGGCGCTCCATGGGCTCCTGCTCCCAGACGGTTTTGTCGCCCTCGATGTAGTCGCCGACCTTCGGACTGAGGACAAAGAAGCCGCCGTTGATCCAGTTTCCGTCCCCTTCCGGCTTTTCACGGAAGGCCGCGACCTTGTCGTCCTCGATGTTCAGAGCGCCAAAGCGACCCGGAGGCTGGGCGGCCGTCACGGTGGCGAGGAGCCCCGTCCGCCGATGCTGCGCAATGACCGCCGAGATGTCGACGTCGCTGACGCCGTCGCCATATGTCAGGCAGAAGGATTCGTCGTTTCCGACATACGGCAGGATGCGCTTGATGCGCCCGCCCACCATGGTGTTCTGGCCCGTATCGATGAGTGAAATCCGCCAGGGCTCGGTCTTGGAGGCGAGGATCTCCTGCGTGTCGCTGCGGAAGTCGAGAACGAGGTCCGAGGTCGCCATGCGGTAGCGGAGAAAATAATCCTTGATGTACTCGCCCTTGTATCCAAGGCAGATGATGAAGTCCCGGATACCATGTGTGTCGTACATCTTCATGATGTGCCACAGGATCGGGCGTCCCCCGATTTCCACCATGGGCTTGGGACGGATCGAAGTCTCTTCCGCCAGTCGCGTGCCGAGCCCGCCAGCCAGAATTACAGCCTTCATCGCGAAACCGCCCCTAGTCGAAATTCAGAAGCCCAGAACGCACGCGCATACAATCCCGTCAAGATGACACTAAGCAAAACCTATATGGCTGATAAGACCGAGCGAAATTAATGCTAACTGTACAATGGTAACTTCTCTTTTCATTCCAGTTTGACGGGCCGCGCCGGCGCCGGGCAGATCGATCGTGAAGGATGAAAAAAGTCCCCGAGAAACGACGACTTTTGCGTTCCGGAGCCAGTGCGGTGAAGATGAGCTTCCAGACTGCCAGTACGGCCCGCTGGCGCGAGCTTAAAATCTGTACTTAAAGCTCTTATGAAAACGTCACATGCAGCGTCGGCGGCATGGTCATAGCGACGCAGCAGCGCTCAAAATGGCGTTGTGGAAAACTGAAGACTCCGCCAGCGGTGCGAATTGGACGCCCTGCCACGGGCGCACAACGTACCCCGCTCCGAGCGCCGCATCGTCGCGCAGATCAGGTGCACCCAGGACCAGTTCAGGAGCTCAATCGCGGCTCGACAGAAGCCGAAGCGCCGGGCTGGCCAGCTTGCCGATGGGTCCGGGCAAGTGCGCCAGCAGCGAGCTCAGGCGATCGATGTCGTCCTTCGGCAAGGCATTCAGAAGCCGTACCCCGATCAGGTAAACCAGGCCCCCGACGGCAATCGATAGAAGCATTCCCAGGAAGCCCGGGAAAATCAGTCCGGTCGCGCGGGCCACGATGGCGCAAGCCGCTGCTGCAACCATGAGCCGCGCCAGCGACGCATAGGGAACGGGGCACTTCAGGTGGTGGCCGATGAACCAGTTGCCGACCGCCACGACCGACAGTTGAACGATGGCTCTCGTCAGCGCAGCCCCGATCAGACCAAACCAGGGAATGAGCGTGAGCCCGAGCAGGACACTGAGCACGGCCCCTGCCAGCCCGGAGAAAAACTCGAAGTCCGTTCGTTCCCGGGCCGCCACGACCGTGCCGCCGATTGAACTGGCGGCCACGCCCGCACTTGCCACCATCAGGATGACGGCCGCGGGGATCGCCGGCGCGAAGCGTTCTCCATAGATCAGAGGCAGCAGTTCCGGGGTAATCGCCGCCATGCCGAAACAGGCCGGGAAGGCCAGGAAGGCCAGGATCCGCGTGCCGGTGGCGTAAATCGAGTGAATGCCGTCGAAATCCTTCAGCCCGACCTTTTCGGAGAAAAGCGGCATCAGCCCGCGCGTCAGCAGGAGCGGACCCTGGCTGGCCAGGCCAGACAACGCGAGCGCCACCGTAAAAAACCCGACGAGGTCGTTTCCCCAGGAGACCTGGAGGAAAAACACCTCCATGCGGGAGAACACGAACGCGCTGGTGATCGTCGACGCCCAGCGGTAGACGCTGAACTGGAAGATGCGCCGCTTCAGCGTTGGATCCAACCGGGCCTTGAGGCTCAACACGCCGAATGCGCCAAGGCCCTGGACGGCCGTGCCGGCGATATATCCAATCACCGCGCCGAACACCCCGAAGAAATAGGCGCAGACAAACAGGAGAGACAGCTGGCAGGTGGCGGAAATGACCGTCAGCAAGGCCACCTGTCCGAAACGCTGCATGCCTTGCAGGTACCAGAGGTGGAATTCGGCCAGCAGTTGCGTCACGCACCAGACGCCGACCAGGATCCACAACAAGGGGGAGCGCAAGACATCGTCGGCAGGCCCCGCGACCGGCGCGAGTGAAAGCCAGAACGCATAGAGGCAATAACCGCCGAAGAAGATGGCGCAGGATGCCAGAAAAATGCGGAACAGGACCGCGCTGAGGTCGGCAGCCTGTTTGTCCTCGCCCTGCCCGGTCAGCTCCGGAAGATACCGGATGAGCGACGGCGGGATTCCCAAAGCGCCGACCGCGACCGTCATGGTGACGACCCAGAATGCGAATCCGACGGTTCCCGCACCTTCGACGCCGAGCAACCTGGCGATGATCAGTCCGCCGGCGAAATTGCCGAAGGTGGTGAAAAGGCTCGCCAAGGTGCCAAGCGCTGAATTACGTGCGAATCGGTAAGACATTCGGCCCCTTGAGCAGAGATGATCCAACCCGGGATACACGTTTGGGTTGCCCGCCGAAACCGCCCATAAGGCCAAGCTCGGACCGCGTTTGCCGGTATCTCCGTCCGGCTCGAAGCCCTCAGGACAGGCGCTTGAGCATTCCAAGCAGCCTGAGGCTGTAGAGCGGCTTCTGGCGAAGCGAAGCCAGCTTCAGCCGCAGGCGCTTCGGGGCGACCGTGAGGGACAGGAACCATGCCATCATGAACAACATGCGGCCGGTGCTCTGACGCTGCCCGACAAGCGAGCGCAGCGTTCTCAGGATGGTCTGGCGACCGAAGGATCTCTCCCCGAAGCTCTTGTCGAGAACCAGTCGCTCGTTGAAGAAGAAATACTGATCCGCCGGCTTCAAGCGAGCGGCATGCTCGGGCGACACGAGAGTCCGCAAATGCTCGAGGCGCTTGGCGAACCGATCCGCTTCCCGCTGGAACCGGCCTCCCGTCGCTGGGGCGGTCGAGTCGTTGCGTCCATGGATGCGGTACTCGGCCAGCGCCATGGGAAGCGACACCACCTCTCCCCGAAAAGGGCAGAGAAGATAGACCACCCCGTCCGTCCAGGTCTCATAGTCGACCGTTCTGGCGACCTCCCAGACGTCGCGCCTGTAGACGTTGCCCGATGTAGGCGGGCTGGTGTAGCAGCCATTGTCGAGCACGGCGGCGATCAGGTCGGCGGAGGTGACGTCCGCCGACAACTGCGGAAAAACCTGTCCGATGGGCGCTCCATCCCCGTCAACCGGCTGCAGCGCGAACTGAACCTTGCTTGGACCTGCCTTGCAGACCTCGGCGATCTGACTGAGCACCCGGGTGG
>JAQGJH010000131.1 GCA_028290705.1 Hyphomicrobiales bacterium | reverse complement strand
TGATTGGTTCTTTTCCGCAAGCAGGGCCGACACCATCTATTCGGGTGTGTTCCACTTCAATGCGCCCTCGCTCGCCATCCAGGCCAAGCTCGGATTTACCGAAACCGGCCGCTCAACCTTGCTCTGCCTTGCGCGTAACGCCGAGGTGGAGCATATCGACACAATCATCACGCGGGCCGCGTGGACTGGAAGACCGCAATGAAATTCCTCGATCAAGCCAAGGTCTTCATCCGCTCGGGCGACGGCGGCGCCGGGTCCGTCTCGTTCCGGCGCGAAAAATTCATCGAGTTCGGCGGCCCGGACGGCGGCGACGGCGGCCGTGGCGGCGACGTCTGGCTCGAGGTCGTCGACGGCCTGAACACGCTGATCGACTATCGCTACCAGCAGCACTTCAAGGCCAAGACAGGCATGCACGGCATGGGCCGCAACCGGGCCGGCGGACGCGGCGACGACGCGACGCTGAAAGTGCCGGTCGGCACGCAGATCTACGAGGAGGACGGCGAAACGTTGATCACCGATCTCACCGAGGTCGGCCAGAGGGTCGTCATTGCGCGGGGCGGTAACGGCGGCTTCGGCAATGCGCATTTCGCCACCTCGACCAATCGCGCGCCGCGCCGCGCCAATCCCGGCCAGATTGGCCACGAAATGACGATCTGGCTGCGGCTGAAGCTGATCGCCGACGCGGGCCTGGTCGGTCTGCCCAATGCCGGCAAGTCGACCTTCCTGGCCTCCGTCACGGCGGCGAAGCCGAAGATCGCCGATTATCCGTTCACGACGCTGCATCCCGGACTCGGCGTGGTCAATTCCGATGGGCGCGAGTTCGTGCTGGCGGACATTCCGGGGCTGATCGAAGGCGCGCATGAGGGTCTGGGCCTCGGCGACCGCTTCCTCGGCCATATCGAGCGCTGCCGGGTGCTGCTGCATCTCGTCGACGTGTCGGGCGAACATGCCGGGCGCGACTACAAGACCGTGCGGCACGAACTCGCGGCCTATGGCCACGGGCTCGATGAGAAGCCCGAGATCGTGGCGCTGTCGAAGGTCGACGCGGTCGATCCGGACGTGCTCAAGCAGCAGGTCGAGCGGCTGAAGCGGGCGATGAAATCCGCCGGGCCGGCGATTGCGCCGGGCGAAAAAATGCGGCCGCCGCTGAAGATCTCGGCGCCGATCCGCGAGGGCGTCACCGAGGCGCTGCGCGAACTCGCGCGCGCCATCGACGGCGCGCGGGCCGCCGAGGTTCCGGAAAAGGCCGACGCCTGGCATCCCTGATCCCAGACGCCGACCCCGGCGTCCTTGAAATCCGCCTTCGTTCGTAAGAGTCTCGCTCCGTGTCCTCGCGCCCCTCTCTCGATTCCTTCCGCCGCATCGTCGTCAAGGTCGGCTCGTCCCTGCTCGTCGATCATGCCGGCGGGACGCTGAAGCGCGATTGGCTCGAGGCGCTGGCGGACGATCTCGCGGGGCTGCACGCGGCCGGCAAGGATGTGCTGGTCGTCTCGTCCGGCTCCATTGCGCTCGGCCGCACGGTGCTCAAATTGCCGAAGGGCGCGTTGCGGCTCGAAGACAGTCAGGCGGCGGCGGCCGTGGGCCAGATCGCGCTGGCGCGCACCTGGTCGGAGGTTTTGGGCGCGCGCGGCATGACGGCCGGGCAGATTCTCGTCACGCTCAACGACACCGAGGAGCGGCGGCGCTATCTCAACGCGCGCGAGACGATCGGGCGGCTTCTCGACATGCGGGCCGTGCCCGTCATCAACGAAAACGACACCGTGGCGACGACCGAGATCCGCTACGGCGACAACGATCGGCTCGCCGCTCGCGTCGCCACCATGGCGAGCGCCGACCTGCTGATCCTGCTGTCCGACATCGATGGGCTCTATACGGCTCCGCCGCACGAGGATCCGTCGGCCACGCTGATCCCCGTGGTGGCGCGGATCGGGGCCGAGATCGAGGCCATGGCGGGCGGGGCGGCCAGCGAATTGTCGCGCGGCGGCATGCGCACCAAGATCGAGGCCGGCAAGATCGCCACCTCGGGCGGCACCCACATGGTGATCGGGGACGGGCGCATCGCCCATCCGGTGCGGCGCATCGCCGCCGGGGCGCCCTGCACGTGGTTCCTGACGCCGTCCAATCCAGTGACGGCGCGCAAGAAATGGATCGCCGGATCGCTCGAGCCGCGCGGCGCCGTGCACATCGATGCGGGCGCGGCGCGGGCGCTGTCGTCGGGCGCGAGCCTGCTGCCCGCCGGGGTGACGCGGGTGGAGGGCGTGTTCGCGCGCGGCGATTGCGTGCTCATCCGAGATTTTCGCGGCGCGGAGATCGGCCGTGGGCTCATCGCCTATGACGCTCTCGAGGCGGCGCAACTCGTCGGCCGCAATTCACGCGAGATCGAAGCCGTGCTGGGCGTGCCGGGCCGGGCCGAAATGATTCACCGCGACGACATGGCGCTCGGGCAGGAGTGATGACGCCGCCGGCCGGTTGACCATGACTTCGTCCAAAACAGCGTTCTCCATGACAGCCTGCGTCCCAATCTGGTAAAGCCTCGTTATGAACGATCCCGTACGCCTCCACGTTTCGACCTCCGCGTCCGACGTCTCGCGCCTGATGCTCGACCTCGGCGCCCGCGCGCGCCGGGCGGCACGGGCCGTGGCGCTGGCCCCGACCGAGGTGAAGAACAAGGCCCTGACCGAGGCAGCGGCGGCGATCCGGGCGCGCCGGGACGAAATTCTCGCGGCCAACGCGCAGGACATGGTTTCCGCCAAAGCGGCAGGCGCGACGGCTGCGCTGCTCGACCGGCTCCTGCTCGACGCCGGACGCGTCGACGCCATGGCGCGCGGGCTCGACGAGATCGCGGCGCTGCCCGACCCGGTCGGACGCGTGCTGGAAGTCTTCGACCGGCCGAACGGCCTCAAGATCGAGCGCGTCGCGACGCCGCTCGGCGTGGTCGGGGTGATCTACGAGAGCCGGCCCAACGTGACGGCCGACGCGGGCGCTCTGTGCCTCAAGGCCGGCAATGCCTGCGTCCTGCGCGGCGGTTCGGACAGCGTGCGCTCGTCCGGGCTGATCCACGAATGTCTGGTGGCGGGATTGAAGGCCGCGCGCCTGCCCGAGGCCGCGATCTCGCGCGTTCCCGTGACGGACCGGGCGGCGGTGGGCGAGATGCTCAAGGGCCTGGGCGGGACGCTCGACGTCATCGTGCCGCGCGGCGGCAAAAGCCTGGTGGCGCGGGTTCAGGACGAGGCGCGGGTGCCGGTCTTCGCGCATCTCGAAGGCGTCGTTCACATCTACATTCATGCGGCGGCGGATCTTGACAAGGCGAAGCCGATCGTGCGCAACGCCAAGCTTCGGCGCACCGGCGTATGCGGGGCGGTGGAAACTCTTTTGGTCGACCGCGCCGTCGCCGACACGCATCTCGCGCCCCTGGTGAAGATGTTGCTCGACGCGGGTTGCGAAGTGCGGGGCGATGCCGAAACCGCGGCGGTCGACGTGCGCGTCGTGCCGGCCTCCGAGGACGACTGGCGCACCGAATATCTCGAGGCGATCATTTCCTGCCGCGTGGTGGACGGGCTCGATGCGGCCATCGAGCACATCGAGACCTACGGGTCGCACCATACCGACTGCATCGTGACGGAAGATCTCGCTGCGGCGCAGCGCTTTCTCGCCGAAGTCGATTCCGCGATCGTCATCCACAATGCCTCGACGCAATTCGCCGACGGCGGCGAGTTCGGTTTCGGGGCCGAGATCGGCATCGCGACCGGTCGCATGCATGCGCGCGGCCCCGTTGGTCTGGCGCAGCTCTGCTCGTTCAAATATCGGGTGCTCGGCGCCGGACAGACGCGTCCGTGAGCCGCCGCGAGCCGGCGCAGCCGAGCCCATCCGAAACGGCCGGTTCGTTCATCGACGGCAGGATTCGGCCGCGCATGCCCGACCGATTGCCGGCGCGCCTGCCGCCGCATGGGCCCGGCATGCGCATCGGGCTGTTCGGCGGCACCTTCAATCCGCCGCACCAGGGGCATCTGCTCGTCAGCCGCATCGCGCTCGACCGGCTGGGCCTCGACCGGATCTGGTGGATCGTCACGCCCGGCAACCCGCTCAAGGAAAATTCCGGCCTGCCGCCGCTGGAGCTTCGGATGGAGGCCGCGCGCAAGCTCGCCCGGCATCCCCGGATCGACATTACGGGATTCGAGGCCGAGATCGGGACCCGCTACACCTACGACACGATCGCGTATCTCTCGCAGAGATGCCCGCAGGTCGATTTCGTCTGGATCATGGGCGCGGACAATCTGCGCCAGTTCCATCGCTGGCAGCGCTGGCAGGACATGGCCCGGCTGGCGCCCATCGCGGTGATCGACCGGCCTGGATCGACGCTCAAGGCCGCCAACAGCCGCGCGGCCGTCTGGCTGTCGCGCCGCCGCTTCGACGAACGCGAGGCTCGGCTCCTGGCCGGAGCCGAAGCGCCGGCGTTCATCTTCCTGCACGGGCCGCGGTCGGAATTGTCCTCGACCGAGCTTCGGCAGGCCGGTGCGGATCTTTCCACCGGGACGGACCCGTCCACCGGGACGGACCTGTCCGGCGGGCCGGACCTGAGGCAAGCCGGCCACGTTGTCTAAGCTTTGCGTTGCAAATGCCCGGGTGCGGCAGCGAACAGTTGAAATCAGGCGGAGTTCCGCCCACATTCATGCATGTGCCGGTCTCGTCCGGCCAACAGGAGAACATGGCTCTGATAACCACGGTCCAATCGGGAGCAGACAAGGCTCTGCTCCACCCGGTTCGTGTTCAGGCTGAACCCGATACCGGCCAGCTCGTCCGCACCATCCTCAACAGCCTCGACGATGCGAAGGCCGAAGAGGTTCTCTCCATCGACCTGCACGGAAAGACCTCCATCGCCGACGCGATGGTGATCGCCAGCGGCCGTTCGAGCACGCATGTCGGCGCGATCGCCGATCGCGTGATCAAGGGTTGCAAGGAAGCGGGTTTCCCCGCGCCTCGCGTCGAAGGCCTGCCGCAGTGCGACTGGGTTCTGGTCGATGCGGGCGACGTCATCGTGCATCTGTTCCGCCCCGAAGTGCGTCAGTTCTACAATCTCGAAAAGATGTGGGGCGGCGATCGGCCGGGCGAGAACGTGATCGAGCGCCGCGCCTGAGACAACCCGGGTCGCGGAGCATTTTGGCATGCGCGTCCTCCTGACGGCGGTCGGTCGGCTCAAATCCGGCCCTGAGCGCGAGATCTGCTCGCGCTATCTCGATCGCGCCGCCATGGCCAGCCGCTCGGTCGGTCTCACGGGCGTCGACTTCCGCGAATTCGACGAATCCCGCGCCCGCCGGCCAGAGGACCGCAAGGCCGAGGAAGCGCGGGCGCTCGACCCGCACCTTCCCGCGGGCGCCCGCATCGTGGCGCTGGATGAACGCGGCAAGACCTTGAGCAGCGAAGCCTTTGCGGCCGATGTCGGCAAGGCGCGGGACGCGGGCACGAGTGCTTACGTGCTGGTGATCGGCGGCGCCGATGGGCTCGATCCGGCGTTGCGCGCGCGGGCGTCGCTGGTTCTGGCCTTCGGAGCCATGACCTGGCCGCATCAGCTGGTGCGCATCATGGCGGCGGAACAGATCTACCGGGCCGTGACCATCCTGGCGGGACATCCCTACCATCGGGTCTGAAGCACCGGCGCGCCGCCGCGTTGCGGCCTTGTTTCGAGGGCCTATGCTGGGCGCGAGAATCGCTTCCATTCGAGGACGCATGCGTTTGCCGCTTTGGCGAGCCCGACGGACATCTGGACGACACGCGGTGCGGGCCATGCTCGTCGCGGGTGCGGCCTTGTGCGTGCCCGATGCCGTGTTCGCGCAGGACAGGATCGTGCCTGAGCGGGCGGCGCTGGACCCGGCGGGCCACCAGGACGCGTTGCGGCAGGTGGAAAGCAATCTGAAGGCCGAGGAGGATCGCCGCCGCAAGCTCGAACAGGAATTCGAGGCGATCCGCACCGATCGTGCGCGGCTGAACGCGGCGCTGCTCGAAACCGGCGCGAAAGTGCGCGACACAGAAAACCGCATGGCGGCGATCGAAACCCGGCTCGATCTCGCGGCCGGCAGCGAGACGGCGATCAAGACGTCGCTGCAAAGCCGGCGCGACACCATCGCGGAAGTGCTGGCCTCCCTGCAGCGTATGGGACGGCGTCCGCCACCGGCCGTGCTGGCTGCGCCCGAAGACGTCCTTCGGGCGATCCGCACGTCGATGCTGCTCGGCGCGGTGCTGCCCGAGATGCGCTACGAAACGCAGGCCCTGGCCAACGATCTCGCGGAACTCGTGAAGCTGCGCCGCTCCATCGCGGACGAAAAAGCGCAATTGTCGCAGGAGGCATCGACCATGTCGCGCGAGCGCGAAAGGCTCGCAGGACTGGTGGACGCGCGTCAGAACGCATTGAGCGAGGCCGAGCAATTGCTCGCGGCACAGCGACAGCGCGCCGCCGATCTGGCGCGTCAGGCGACCGATCTCAAGGAATTGATCACCCGGGCGGAGGCCGAAATCGCGGCCGCGGCGCGCGCCGCCGAGGATGCACGGAAGGCCGACGAAGCCGCCAAGCAGGCGGCGGCGGCCGCGCAGGCGCGCGGACAATCGCGCATCGCGGCGCTGCCGTTCCAGGATCCCTCGAGGCTCGCGCCGAAGGTGCCGTTTGGCGAAGCGCGCGGGCTGCTGCCGTTGCCGGTCGCGGGCAAGATCCTCAAGGAATACGGGGCTCCTGACGGATTCGGCGGCAATGAAAAGGGTCTTTCGTTCGCCACCCGGGCTCGCGCGCTCGTGGCTGCGCCGACCGATGGATGGGTGGCGTTTTCAGGCCCTTACCGGACCTATGGACAACTCTTGATCATCAATGCTGGCGGCGGATATTATGTCGTCCTCGCCGGCATGGATCGTATCAGCGTCAACGTCGGGCAATTCGTTCTCGCGGGTGAGCCCGTGGCCTCGATGGGCGACGGCTCGGCGAAGACGGCAGCTGCTATTGCTATTGGCTCCGCCCAGCCCATTCTCTATGTTGAGTTCAGAAAAGACGGGGCGGCTATCGATCCGGGCCCGTGGTGGGCAAAGCCTGAGCTGGAAAAGGTTCGCGGATAATGCGCAAGGTCTCTCTCGTAGTGCTTGGCGCCGTGCTCGGCGCGTCGACCGTGATGGTCGGATCCCAGACGCGGCTTTTCGCCAGCGGAACGGCTCGCGCCGCCGCTTCCGACACGTACCGCAATCTCAACCTCTTCGGCGACGTGTTCGAGAAGATTCGCTCGGACTATGTCGAGAAGCCCAATGAGCAGAAGCTCATCGAAGCCGCGGTCAGCGGCATGCTGACGTCGCTCGATCCGCATTCGAGCTACATGGACGCCAAGAGCTTCCGCGACATGCAGGTGCAGACGCGCGGCGAATTCGGCGGCCTCGGCATCGAAGTGACGCAGGAAGAGGGTCTCGTGAAGGTGGTGACGCCGATCGACGAGACGCCTGCGGCGCGCGCCGGCGTGCTGTCGGGCGACATCATTTCGGCCATCGACGGCGAGAGCGTGCAGGGCATGACGCTCAACCAGGCGGTCGACAAGATGCGCGGCGCGGTCAACACCGCGGTGAAACTGACGATCCTGCGCGGTCCTTCGAAGGACCAGCAGGAGATCAGCATCACGCGCGCGGTCATCCAGATCAAGTCGGTGCGCTTCCGCCAGGAAGGCGAAGACGTCGGCTACATCCGCATCACGCAGTTCAACGAGCAGACCTACGAGGGCGTGAAGGCGGCGATCAGCAAGTTCACGACCGACATGCCGGGCGACAAGCTGAAGGGCTACGTGCTCGATCTGCGCAACAATCCCGGCGGCCTGCTCGACCAGTCGATCGCCGTGTCCAACGCCTTCCTGTCGACCGGCGAGATCTTGTCGACGCGCGGCCGCAACGCCGACGAGACGCAGCGCTACAATGCGCGGCCGGGCGACCTGTCGAAGGGCAAGCCCGTCATCGTGCTGGTCAACGGCGGTTCGGCCTCGGCGTCCGAGATCGTCGCCGGCGCGCTGCAGGACCACAAGCGCGCCACCATCGTGGGCACGCGCTCGTTCGGCAAGGGCTCGGTGCAGACGATCATCCCGCTCGGCCAGAACAATGGCGCGCTGCGGCTGACTACGGCGCGCTATTACACGCCGTCGGGCCGCTCGATCCAGGCCAAGGGCATCGATCCCGACATCCAGATCCTGCAGGACGTGCCGGACGAGCTGAAGGGCAAGGACGATTCGAAGGGCGAGGCGTCCCTGCGCGGCCATCTGAAGAACGGCGACGAGGAGAAGAGCGGCTCGCAGGCCTATGTGCCGCCGGATCCGAAGAACGACAAGCAACTCAAGGCGGCCTTCGACATGCTGCGCGGCAGCTACACCAAGGCGGCGGTGATGGATACCGCGAAGCAGCCCGAGAAGGTGCCGAACTGATCATTCCGGACGCGTGAGAGAATTTTTTCTCACGCCAAGCTTACAGCCTCGACGGGCCCGGCGTATGGCATAACAATGCCTCGTCGGGCCCTTTGATTCGTTTTCGATTTCCGGGTTCCGGCGCTGCTGGTTTTGAAAGCCCGTTCTAGGATTTCAACCATGGCTGGGGATGATCTGCATGCTCCGCTCGGATTCGCGCGCGAATCCGGCGTCCCGGTTGCGCCCGCCGCGCGGGACCTTCCCTGGGGAGCCTTCGCGCTGGGCGGGATGGGCGTGCTGGCCGCCAGCCTGGTGGCCTTCATGATCGTGACGGACGATGGGACCGGCGGGTATCCGCGCATCGTCGTGCCGATCGATCACGTGGCTCCGCCAAATCGCATTCACGCGCCGGACCTGCCGAGTTCGCGCGACGACGTCACCGCCAGCGTCTCGACCGCGCGGCGCGCGACCGGCGACCAGATCGAAACCGAGAGTGGCGTCAAGGTCGTGCGGCGTGGCGGCGGCGATGCGCCCGGCGCGCTGATCATCCGCATTCCCGACGAGATCGGCGTGCAGCTGACGCCTGCGCCGGACCGCCGCCTGGTGGAGAAGGGGCCGCATGGACTCCTTCCGCGCATCGGCAGCGACGGAACGCGTCCGTCCGAGCTCTATGCGCGGCCGATGATCCTGCCGGCGGGGCTGCGAGCCGGCGCGCCCCGGATCGCCATCGTGGTCGGCGGCATGGGGCTCAGCCAGACCGCGACGGCGGGGGCCGTCGACAGGTTGCCTGCGGCTGTGACGCTGGCCTTTGCGCCTTACGGCGAGGATCTCGAGCGGCAGGCTTCCGCGGCGCGATCCGCCGGGCACGAGATTCTGCTCCAGGTGCCGATGGAAGGGTTCGACCAGAACAAGGATGCGGGCGGGGCGCGGACCTTGCTCGCCGCCGCGGGCGCGCCCAAAACCATCGATGCGCTGCATTGGCACATGAGCCGCTTTCCCGGTTACGTAGGGCTGACGAATTTTCTCGGCGCGCGCTTCACCACCAGCCAGGCGGCGCTGTCGCCCGTGATGCGCGAGGTCGGGGATCGCGGGCTGATCTATTTCGACGACGGCACGTCGCCTCAATCGCTCGCGCCCACGGTTGCGGCTGCAGCCGGCGTCCCGGCGACGCGCGCCGACGTGGTGATCGACCTGTCGCAGCGTCCCGAAGAGATCGACGCCGCCTTGCAGCGTCTGGAGAAACTGGCGCGCGACAAGGGCACGGCGATCGGCATGGCGAGCGGACTTCCGGCGACGGTGGAGCGCATTGCGCGCTTTGCCCAGGGGCTGGAGAAGCGCGGCGTCGCGCTGGTTCCGCTCACCGCCGTGGTGACTCAGGCGCCGCGCACTTCCGCACGCTGATCCTCTTCGTGTAGAACCATCGCGTCGCGTCCACGGAGTTCCGCATGAAGACGAAATCCTATCGCCCCTGCGTCGGCATCATGCTGATCAATCGCGACGGCCTGGTCTTCGTCGGACGTCGGCGCAACAAGGCGCTGGCCGAGCATGTCGCGCCTGGCCACGAGTGGCAGATGCCGCAAGGCGGAGTCGACGAAGGAGAGGACGCTTACCGGGCGGCTTTGCGCGAACTGGCGGAAGAGACCAACGTCACGAGCGTGTCGCTGCTGGCCGAAGCGGCCGACTGGCATGCCTACGATCTCCCGGAGGACATTGCGCAATCGGCCTGGAAAGGACGCTATTGCGGGCAGACGCAGAAATGGTTCGCGCTGCGGTTCGAGGGCTCGGAGACCGAGATCGACATCGAGCATCCGGCCGGCGGGCACAAGCCCGAGTTCGACGCCTGGCGCTGGGTTCCGATGGCGGAACTGCCCGCCATGATCATCCCGTTCAAACGTCCGGTCTACGAGAAGGTCGTGGCGGAATTCGCTCCGTATGGCGCTGTTTAAACGACCGCCTTCAACCGTGCTTCGTTTTTTCACGCGGGCTTGCGCGGCGCGTGCCCGGCGCCCTTGCGCAGCTTTTCGGCAATGCCGTAGAGCGCTTCGCGACGCTCCAGTTCGGCCGTGACTTCTGAGGGCGTGATGCCGCATTGCGCCCACAGCACCGAGAGATTGTAGAGCAGGTCCGCGCTTTCCAGCACGACGCATTCGCGCCTGCGTTTGACCGCGTCGAAGCCGACTTCGATCGCCTCCTCGGCGACCTTGCGGGCCATTTTCTCGACGCCGCCGCGAAACAGCCTCGATGTCCGCGAGCAGGCGGGATCGAGATCCCGCGCCGCGAGGATCGAGGCATAGAGCCGGTCGAGCGAATCATCCATCGCACCATGCTGCACACGGTTCGTTGACAATTTGCTGACAGGCGATCCGGGGAGTTTCCGTTCAGCGCTTGCGGGAGGGGGACTTCTTGGCGGCGCTCTTCCTTGTCACGCTCTTCTTTGTCACGCTCTTCCTGGTCGTCGACGTGCGCCGCGCTGACTTTTTCGCCGGAGACTTCCTGGCGGGTGACTTTCGCGCGGGCGTCTTCTTCGCCGGCGTCTTCTTGGCCGGTGTCTTCTTCGCGGCAGTCTTGCGAGCCGGCGTCTTCCTGGCGGGTGACTTCTTGGCTGTGGACTTCCTGGCTGTGGATTTCCTGGCCGCCGTCTTTTTTGCCGGGCTCTTTTTGGCAGGACTTTTCCGCGCGGTCGATTTGCCGGTCGTCGGCTTGCCATCCTGGCCCGTGGTTTCCCGGCGTTTGGTGCGGCTGAGCGCGCGTTTGTTCTGCGAGGGCGATTGTCGGTTGGACGAGCCTGCTTCGCTGAGCGCGATGGCGACGGCCTGACGTTTCGACCTCACCTTGCGTCCCGTGGACGATTCCAGATCGCCCTCCTTGTATTCGTGCATCACGCGCTCGACGGTTTTCTTCTGCGCCCTGCTTTGCTTCGCCATGGCGATTCTCCCGGATTGTCGCAGCAGCACAACGGCGACGCCGTAAAGGCGTTCCGGGACCCGTGGCCAGACGAGCGCAGGTCAACGACGTGCACGAAGCGCATCGTTGCTGATGTCGAACCTGATGGCGCAGGAGGGGAAGGCCGGACCGCCCCGGCGTCGAGCTGGGGCGGTCCGTCGAGGGCCCGCGTGAGACGATCCGCGAGGTTGTTCCGGCCCCTCCGCCTTCGCCGGGCGCGGGTGATCAGACCGGCCGGCTGGAATTCCTCGGGCGTCTCGCCGGCCTTTCGACCGGTGCGCGCCTTGGATGCATCATGCACGATTCGGCGGCGCAATCCCAGAGGCCAAGCTGGCGTTATCGGGCATTAAGCTTTAAATTCGTCGCTGCGCCGCAACGATAATTTTGCAATGCGGCGCAGCCGTGGGGCGCCCAGATTGGGCGCGATCAGGGGTTCATCGCGTCGAGTTCGAAATCCCGAACCGGGGAGCGGCCCTCGGGCGGAGTGCTGCCGCCGAACTGCCCCGCATCCCGCTGGGCCGAGCCGTAGCCGCCCGATCTGTTGCGACCGCGCGTTGACGCGACGTCGTCTCCCGGCACATAGCCGCGGCCCCGATAGGGGCGGCCTGGCGAGCGGGAGTTGAAGTCGATGCCCGAAACGACCCAGGCGGCGAACAGCCCGAGGGCGCTCGCGAGCAGCAGCGGCCGCACCATGTCGGAGGTGTCCGACCCCGAATAGGGGCTGGAATAGTCGGACAGATGCCGCCGTCCGCGCCGGGACGACCCGCGGACGGACGAGCCCTCATAGCCGGTGTCGAGCGGATCGCGGCTGATGGACGAGAGATGGGAGCCTGATTGCGTGTAGCTCATGGGCTGTGACCCTCCTATGCGGTGGCGCCGGACAGTCAGGCGCGCGGTCACGCGTTCAACCCGCCGCGGCGGCGCATCGTTCCCCACGGGTGCGCGCGCGTGGTGCGGTTGCCAGTTGCGCGGCGGCGACGTCTTCTGTATTTCCTGCGCAGCGGTCGATACGGCTGCGGCCCTCATGGCGGAACTGGTAGACGCGACCGACTCAAAATCGGTTTCTGAAAGGAGTGGGGGTTCGATTCCCTCTGAGGGCACCAAGGCCGTTCCGCCACGGCTGGGGCAGCCACGCCTCTCCGGACGTCAGCTAACGCCTCTCCGGACGTCAGCTGACGCCAGAATGTTTTGGGCCAAAATAGGTCTGCACCGCAGGCGCTTTCATCAGATTACACGATCAAAACAGCCCGGATTTCGTTGACGTTGGTGAGCGTCGGGCCGGTGACCACCAGATCGTCGAGGGCGGCGAAGAGTTCATGGCTGTCGTGCGCGGCCAGCATCTGGCGCGGATCGAGCCCGGCGGCTGCGGCGCGCTTCAGAGTGTCGGGCGTCACCAGAGCGCCGGCGGCGTCTTCCGAGCCGTCGATGCCGTCGCTGTCGCCCGCCAGGGCATAGACGCCGGGCTGGCCCGTCATGGCGATCGCGAAGCCCAAAAGAAATTCCGTGTTGCGGCCGCCTCTGCCGGCCGGCCCCGCGCCGATCGTGACGGTGGTTTCGCCGCCCGACAGCAGGACGGCGGGTGCGGCGACGGGCCAGCCATGGCGTTGCACCGACCGGGCGATGCCGGCCATCATGGCGCCGAGATCGCGGCTCTCTCCTTCGAGCGCATCGCCCAGGATCAGCGCCGCGATGCCGGCCGACCGGGCCGCTTCGGCCGCAGCCGTCAGGGCCATGGCGGGCGTGGCGATCATTCTGACGTCGGACGGGATGGTTCCTGGCTTTGGCGTCTCGAGCCCGCGGTCCAGATGGCGCGCCACGGCTTCGGGCAGATTCAGGCGATAGCGCGCGACGATGTCCCGGACGTCGCCGATCGTGCTGGGGTCGGGCACGGTCGGGCCCGATGCGATGATGGCGGGGTCGTCCCCCGGCACGTCGCTGATGAGCAGCGTCACCACGCGGGCGGGCGCGGCGGCAGCGGCCAGCCGCCCTCCCTTGATGGCCGACAGATGCTTGCGTACGGCGTTCATCTCGGAAATGGTCGCGCCGCTCGCCAGCAGGGCGCGATTGACCGCCTGCTTGTCGGCCAGCGTGAGCCCTTCGGCCGGCAGAGCCAGCAGGGCCGAGCCGCCGCCGGAGATCAGCGCGATCACCAGATCCTCGGGCGCGAGATGTGCGACGGCCGCGAGAATGCGGCGGGCCGCGGCCTCGCTGCGGCGATCGGGCACCGGATGCGACGCTTCGAGGATGTCGACGCGGCCCGCCGGCACGGCGTGGCCGTCGCGCGTGACGACGACGCCCGACAGGTCGACGTCCGGCCAGGCCCGGTCGAGCGCCGCCGCCATGGCGGCCGAGGCCTTGCCGGCGCCCACCACGATGCAGCGGCCCGCAGGTTTTTCGGGCAGGTGACGAAGCACGGCTGGGCCGGGCGCGGCGCTGGCGACGGCGGCGTCGAAGATGGCGCGCAGGATGCGCCGTGCGTCCCGGTCGCCGATCTGGCTCATGAGTTCATCCGTGCAGAAGGTCTCGCGGCGGCTTCGAGTGAGCCGCTCGCTGCCCATCATGCGCGTGACGCAGGAGTGCGTAAAGATCGGGCGCGTCGCGCCGTCAGCCGTTGCCGACGGCCCGTGCGTAAACGAGTTCGTAGTCTGAGCAGGCCTCTTTCCAGCCGACGGTGCGCCCCATGGCGGTACGCCGCATGCGGTTGAGGCGGCCCTTTTCGGCGAACAGCCCGAAGGCCCGTACCAGCGCGCCGCAGAAGGACGACGCGCTGGCGCTCTGGAAGAGCAGGCCATCGACCCCGTCGCGGATCGAATCCGCCAGTCCGCCGACCCGGTGGGCGATCGGCAGCGAGCCGTAACGCTGCGCATACATCTGGCTCAGGCCGCAGGGCTCGAACCGCGATGGCATGAGCAGAAAATCGCTGCCCGCGAAGACGTTCTTGGCTTCAGCTTCGTCGAAGCCGATGTGGGCCCCGACCTGGCCCGGATGGCGCTCCACCAGTTCCTCGATGCGGCGCTCGAGATGGCGTTCGCCCGTGCCCGTGACGACGATCTGGCCGCCGGCCGAGATGATGTCGTCGACCGTTTCGATGATCAGGTCGATGCCCTTCTGTTCGACGAGGCGCGATACCACGGCGAAGAGAGGCCCGCGCGAGACCGCGAGACCGAAGCGGCGGCGGACCGCCGCGGCGTTCTGCTTCTTGCCGGTCCAGTCGCCGGCTTCGAAATTGCGATACAGCTGCGGCTCGGAGCGGGGATCCCATTGCTCGTCGATGCCGTTCAGGATGCCGCTCAGGCGGCCCTCGGCGCAGCGCGTGCGCAAAAGCCCGTCGAGACCGCAGCCGGCTTCCGGCCGGGTGATCTCACGCGCATAGGTCTGGCTGACCGTCGTGACGTGCGAGGCATAGAAGATGCCCGCCTTCATGAAGGAGACGCGATCGTAGAATTCCAGGCCGTTGACGTGGAAGGCGGCATCCGGGATGCCGAGCCGGCCGAGCGAGCCACGATTGAACAGGCCCTGGTAGGCGAGGTTGTGAATGGTGAAGACCGTGGGGACGCGGGCTCCCCGCCAGGCCAGGTAGGCGGGCGCGAGGGCTGTCGGCCAGTCGTTGGCGTGGACCACCTGGGGACGCCAGTCGGGATCGATCCCGCCAGCGATTTCCGCCGCCGCAAGGCTCAACCGGCCAAAGCGCAGGTCATTGTCATGCCAGTCGTCGCCTTCGGGGCTGAGATAGGGCGTGCCGCAGCGCTCGTAGAGGTGCTGCTGCAGGAGAACGTAGATCTGCAGGCCGTCCCGGGTGAAGCAGCGGGCGAGATCGCAGGACGGGATATCGGCATGGGCGGGAAGCGTCGCGACCCATTCGAGATCCTGGACCTGATCCAGAACCTCGCGATAGCCGGGAATCAGCACGCGGACGTCGTGCCGGCGCGCCAGCGCACGCGGCAGGGCGGCCGAGACATCGCCCAGGCCCCCAACCTTGACGAAATCGGCGATCTCAGAGGTGACGAAAAGAATGCGATGACCGATGGGGCCGGCCTGCCGGGTCTGCTCGTTCGCGCCGAACATCGACTTTACACTGGGTCTACGCACCGTCTGAACCTCGTCGAGGGAAGCCGATGTGCAACGCAACAAAATGGGCCCGGTTCCACATTCCGGACAAAGTCCGGCCGCGTGTGCGCCATCCGACGGAGACGGGAAAGATGCCGGAAAATGCCCCGTCGCAAGAGCTTCTTAAGGGTTGGCCAGACCCCGCCGGGAGTTTTCGGCCGCGCGGCTGCACCCGGCATTCGAGTGTGCGCGAGCCGCGATGGCGGGCGCGTGCCCCTTGCCACCCATGGCTGGGAAATGTAGAAGGTCCCGTCCCGAAAGGGGAGACCACTGATTGCGTCCAACACGATCCGCTGGCCAAGAGCGGAACGCCGGAAGACGACCTCTGCGGAGAGGTGGCAGAGTGGTCGAATGCACCGCACTCGAAATGCGGCATGGGTGCAAGCCCATCGGGGGTTCGAATCCCTCCCTCTCCGCCAGCGATCCTCGCTATCTAGCTAGCTATTGGTTGGCCGCACCCGCGGGCTGCTTGTGCTTGCCTGCTGCCGGTCGGGGCGCGCTCGCCTACGCCTACGCCCACGCCCGCGAGCAGGGGGCTGTTTCCTGCCATATTTTTCAGACGGAGAATTTCTGGGCCTGCGTGGAGGCACGCTGCTCGTGGATCGATGCCCATCGAGGATCAGTCGCCCCCCGCGACCTTCTCGACTTCCTGCCAGATTGCGAGCTTCAGCTGAGCAGGCAATATCGAGCCGATCGCGAGGCACTCCTTGCATTCGAGGAAAGTTGCCTTTCGGATCTCCAGCTGCGCCATGCGAGTCTTGTAGCCACAATGACAGCAACGCACGGTGAAAAATTCTTTGGTCATGTTCAGCGCCTCGCCAAGCGAATTGCCCAGCACAGGTGAGCGCGCGGGGGCTCTCTTCGTTCCCGGTGCAACGCCGGCTGACTGGGTTCTAGGAAAACGAAACCTTACCCATCACCATCATTCGCGGTGAAGGGCGGCGCCCATGGTGCTCATCGTTGTGGTGCGGTTTTGCCCGACTGATTTTCATCGAGACCTCATGAGCGCGCCGTGCCGGGCTTCTCGATCATGGCGCGCGAACCCAATATTTGAGTGGGCATCTTCGTTGTGCTTCTAACCTGATTTTTCGGCGCCTACTCGCGGCGGTCGTCAGATGCGTATGCCCGTGTTACCGGCGGGATGCGCCGCAGCGCGTGATGACACAAGTCGTGCGGATTCCGTTCGCCAAGGGACGCCACTTCGACAATTGCTGATGCAATCTGTTCGCGCAGCAAAACTGCCTTCTCGCCAGTGGCCCCCACAAACCTCATGCAGTACCAGGCTTCGTCGAAAGCTTCCTTCATCGCCGCCGTTTGAAAATGATCGAAGTATATTGTTTTCATTGCCATGCTCCGACTTGGTGGATGGCTCATTAAGAATAGCTCGTCACCAATCGCCTAGGGTCCCAACCGTACAATTCATTCCATCGAGCGAATTCAGACAAACCTCTTACGTCCGCGAACAGGTGTTTCCGACATGAGACGGCGGCGCTCGAGCGTCAGCAAGATGGGTCTATCCCACGCTCGGCGACGCAGTCGCCGTCCATGCTCAACCAGAGGAGCAAGAGAGGCCCACGACCCTTGAGGTGACCCGCGGCATGGACGAAGCGGGACGTCGTTTAGCTACGATCAGGGGATTGCGCTGACTTGCCGGGAAGCAGGACGCTCCTTGCTGCAATGTACTCAGTGCGTCGCCCAGGTATCTACCCAAGTTCGGGCTGTTGTATGCCGCCTGGTTGCCCCAGCTCTGATTGCAGAGCGCGCATCAGCTTCTCGACCTCACTCGCCAAATAGTCTCGTTCTGCCGAGCTCGTAATGTCAGGCGAAAACATGAGATCGGTATAGCCTTCCTCGAGCAAGCGCCGCGCGACTTCAATGTTGGCGATGAGCGCTTCCGGTCGCACACGAAGCGCGAGTTCCAGTGCTGCAAGCAGGCCTCGTTCCAGGACCACGATCCGAGCTCGCAAGCTCAGTAGTTCAGCACGTGCTGGATCCAGACCACCGTGTTCCATACGGGCGCCTCAAAATTCCCCTTAGCCACCCCGTTTGAACCAACAGAATTACAGGACAGTTCCCAGCCGGATCAATAAATAGGCTCATCGCAGCGCTTGAAGGCTGTTGCCGGCCTCTCTATTCTTCTTCATCGTTCGCTGGAAACCAGGGCGCGAGCGGCCGAGAGATCATTCGAGCTCCCGCCCCAAGTGGAGGGCAGGCTCATGTCTCCTTCAGGGTTCCAGAACCAAATCCTCAGGCGCTTATCGCAAGACGACCTCGAGGCGTTGCAGCCTCACATGCAGCTCGTCCAGCTTGCCCTGAAGCAGGTGCTGATTTGCCCGGACGTTCCGATCGAGCACGTCTATTTCGTCGAAAGCGGCATGTGCTCAGTCGTCGCGCTCGCGGACGGGAGCGAAGCCATAGAATGCGGATTGATTGGTCGAGAAGGCATGACCGACCAGATATTCGAGGCGGGCGATTCCACGCCGCTCAAAACGATCGTTCAGCTTGATGGCTCCGCTTACGCAGTTCCCGCTGCCGCGTACATGCGGTGGATCCAGGAGCGTCCCCGAGTCATCCGCCTCGTTATCCGCTATCAGCAGTTCCTCATGCTTCAGCTCGCCTTCACGGCGCTGTCGCATGGCAGCTTCACCATCGAAGAGCGATTGGCGCGGTGGTTGTTGATGAGCTTTGATCGTGCGGGCGGCGATGAATTGCCCCTGGTTCACGACTTCATTTCGATGATGTTGGGCGTGCGCCGGTCGGGAGTCACGAACGCCATCCATGTTCTCGAAGGCAAGCATGGCATTAGGGCCACGCGCGCCAAGATACACCTGCGAGACCGAGAGGTCCTGGAGACGCTGGCGGCGGGCAGCTATGGCAAGCCCGAGGCTGCTTATGCGCGGCTCATGGGCCCGCCGCAGGCCGGCTGAACCTGGAGCTTATAACCTCAAGTCAGCGAACAACGGTGGGATGTCTCGTGGATCTCGTCACGTACTGGTCCGCGCGCGCAAATCGCGAGCCGCGGACCAATGCTCGGCATTAGCCTGGCTGTATCTTTACGAACGAACGGAACGTTGCACTGTTCTGTGTGGTTCCGTTTATGACCCCAGGGAGCACCTTCATGCCCATCTTACCTTTGACCTGCAAATATTGCAGGCGCGACACGAGCGTGCCCGTCGTAAGCTTGGCAAAAGCCTTTTTGTTCAGGTGCGCCAATTGTTCTGCGCTCACCTCCTTTACCCAGGAGCAATGCAAAGCGCTCCTCATCGAGGCTGAGCGTCGTCGCTAACGCCCAAGAGTCAGCTGATCCACGCCGGCCGTCAGACTTTCCAGCCTGACCAATCTCCTCAATCCAAACTGATGTTCGAATTGAGGAGATCGCCGCGTCGCAGAGCGTGCCGACATTACTCCCACGCCAGGGCGCCGCCGCTCTGATATTCAATGACGCGCGTCTCGAAGAAGTTTTTCTCCTTTTTGAGATCCATCGCCTCCGACATCCACGGGAAGGGATTTTCGGTTTCGGGAAAGACCGGCTTCAAGCCGATCTGGGCGCAGCGGCGGTTGGCGATGAAATGCATGTATTGTTCGCACACGCCGGCGTTCAGGCCGAGAAACCCGCGCGGCATGGTATCGCGCGCATAATCGGCCTCGAGTTCCGCGGCCCTGCGCACCATCTCTCGCGCGTCTTCCTGAAAGGCAGCGCTCCAGAGCTCCGGATTCTCGAGCTTGATCTGGTTGATCACGTCGATGCCGAAATTCAGATGGATGCTCTCGTCGCGCAGGATGTATTGATATTGCTCGGCGATGCCCACCATCTTGTTGCGCCGGCCGAGCGAGAGGATCTGAGCGAATCCCGTGTAGAACCACATGCCTTCGAAGATCACGTAGAAGGCGATCAGATCCTTGAGAAAAGCCCGGTCTGCCTCGACCGTGCCGGTCTTGAAATCCGGATTGTCGAGGTGGCGCGTGTGTTCGATCGCCCATTCGGCCTTGCGGCTGATCGAGGGCACCTCGCGATACATGTTGAAGAGTTCGCCCTCGTCGAGGCCAAGGCTTTCGACGATGTACTGGAACGTGTGCGTGTGCACCGCCTCCTCGAAGGCCTGACGCAACAGATATTGCCGGCACTCCGGATTGGTCAGGTGGCGGTAGATCGCCAGCACGATGTTGTTGGCCACCAGGCTCTCGGAGGCCGCGAAGAATCCGAGATTGCGCTTGATCGCCTGGCGTTCGTCGGCGGTGAGGCCATCGCGCGACTTCCAGAGCGCGATGTCGGCCTGCATCGAGACTTCCGTCGGCATCCAGTGATTGTTGCAGCCCGCGAGATATTTCTCCCAGGCCCATCGGTATTTCAGCGGCAGCAATTGATTGACGTCGGCGCGACAATTGATCATCGCCTTTTCGTCGATCGTCACGCGCGCGGGCGCCGGCGCGACGCCCGTATTCGCCGCCACGGGTGCGTTTCTCACGGAATCCGACCAGTCCAGCATGGCTCGCTCTCCCATCGATCCGCTCATTGGCACGCCTCGCAGCTCGGGTCTTCGATCGAACAGGCAACCGCGACTGAATTGAGTTTTCCGTCAGTTCCCCGAAGCGTGGATTTCTCGACGTGGCTGGCCGAGCGGGAGCGGAGGTAATAGGTGGTCTTCAGCCCTTTCTTCCATGCCAGCCGATAGAGTTGATCGAGCTTCTTGCCGCTCGGCTGCGCCATGTACAGGTTGAGCGACTGCGACTGGTCGATCCACTTCTGCCGGCGAGCGCCCGCCTCGACCAGCCAGGCGGGGTCGATCTCGAAAGCCGTTGCATACAGGGCCTTCAGATCGTCCGGCACGCGGTCGATCTGGCCAAGGCTGCCGTCGAAATATTTGAGATCCGAGATCATCACCTCGTCCCATAGGCCGCGCGCCTTGAGATCGCGCACCAGATGGGTGTTCACCACGGTGAAGTCGCCAGACATGTTCGATTTCACATAGAGGTTCTGGTAAGCGGGCTCGATGGATTGAGAGACGCCGCAGATGTTGGAGATCGTGGCCGTGGGGGCGATCGCCATGGTATTCGAATTGCGCATGCCGATGCCGATGACGCGCGTGCGCAGCGCGTCCCAGTCGAGGCGCTGGGATCTGTCGACCGCCACGGCCTCGGCCCGCGCCGCGTCGACGAGTCGGAGCGAGTCGAGCGGCAGGATTCCCTGCGCCCAAAGGGAGCCCTTGAAGGTGGCGTAGGGTCCGCGCTCGGCCGCGAGATCCACCGAGGCCGAGATGGCCCAATAGGACACGGCCTCCATGCTTTCGTCGGCGA
>JAQGJH010000109.1 GCA_028290705.1 Hyphomicrobiales bacterium | reverse complement strand
GCTATCGCGCCGGTTACTACAACCGCGCCCCCGTCTATCGCGGCGGCGGCTACAGCCGCGGGCCTGTCTACGGCGGCGGTCAGCGTTTCGGCGGGCGTCCGGCAGCGGTTCGCTCGGTCGGCATGCGCAGCGGCGGTCGTCACCGCTAAATCAAAGAGCGGCGCGCCCGATCGCCTGAAGGCGGTCGAGCGCGCCCTGCAAGATGTAGGCGGCCGCCATGCGGTCTACGACCTCCGCGCGCTTGGCGCGCGAGGCGTCCTGTTCGATCAGCGAACGCGTGACGGCGGCGGTCGACAATCTTTCGTCCCACAGCACGTAGGGGCGGGCGTCTATCCCCGCCATGCTGCGAACGAACGCCCGCGTCGCCTGCGCCCTGGGGCCTTCGCTTCCATCCATGTTGAGCGGCAGGCCGATCACGAACACGGCGACCTCGTATTTCTTCGCCAGCTCCAGCATGCGCGCGGCGTCCTGCGTAAACTTGCGCCTTGCGATGGTCTCGAGCGGGGAGGCGAGACGGCGCTCCACATCCGAAAGGGCGAGGCCGATCGCGGCTTGATCGAGGGAGAGGGGGAATCGGCGGCTGGCCGAACGTTCTCACCCTTTCTGAGCCCATGGGGCGGGTCGCTGCAAGCCCGGCCGTCAGGTTTCTCCGAAACGGAGAGCTCCCGCGCCGGGGCGCGGGAGCTCGGAGCGTCAGCGTACGAGCTTGACGCCCGCGCCCGACAGGATGTCGCGCATTTCCTTTTCGTGTTCATTAAGGAAGGCCGATGTGTCCTTGGCGTTCATCACCTTGGACTGCAATAGGTTGTCGCGGACGAACTTCTGCCAGCCGGGAGACTTCGAGGCCTTGTCGATCAGGTCCTCGTAATATTTGAGAACGTCCGGCGCCATGTCGGGCGGCCCGAGGATGCCGCGCGGCTGCGGCACGTTTGGCACGTCGATGCCGGCTTCCTTGAGGGTGGGCACGTCCTTGAATTCGTCGAGCCGTTCTTCGGTGAACTGAACCAGTGCCCGCAATTTACCCGAACGGATCAACTCGCCGGCTTCGGCCGGCTCGATCACCATCATGTCCACGTGCCCGCCGAGCAGCGCGGAAATGCGCTCGCCACCTGACGGAAACGAGATGAAGCTCCAGCGTGCCCCCGTCTTGCTCATCAGCACCTGCCGGACCACGGCGTCGCGCGCCAAAACCGAACCGCCGGATTGCTTCAGCGTTCCGGGCTTGGCCTTGGCGGCTTCGATGACGTCGTTGATCGTCTTGAAAGGCGAGTCGGCGCGCACCACCAGCACGGCCGGTTCGAGCACCAGAAGGCTGATTGGCGTGAGGTCGCGCATCGTGACGTTCGCCTCCGCCTGCGCCAGAGGATTGGTGACCCATACGCTGGTGAAGACGCCGATGACGTTCGGATCGCCCTTTTTCTCGGCAAGGTAGGCAGCCGCCGATGCGCCGCCACCCCCGACCTTATTGTTGATCTGGATCCGCACCGGCGACAGTTTCGCATCGTTGATCGCGGCGATGAGCGCGCGGCCCAGAATGTCGTTTCCGCCGCCCGGGCCGGAATGCACCACCAGTTCGAGCGGCCGCGTGGGTTTGAACTCGGCCCAGGCCGGCGACGCAAATGCGACGGCCGCCGTCAGGGCAAGGCAGGTTGGCATGATCATGCGTGCTCTCATGTTCGTTTCCTCCGTTCGTTGTCGATCGGAACGGTTCACCCGTTCTCGGATATTGCCTGTTGCTTCATCTGCCGGAAGCGGGGCAGGAGAGGGCTGAGCAGGATCAGGACCGCGATCGCCAGCATGACGGCCGAGATCGGCCGCGAAAACAGGATCGAAAGTTCGCCCTGCGACATAATCAGCGATTGGCGCAATGCGCGTTCCATGGCGTCGCCGAGCACGAACCCGAGGATCAGCGGCGAAACCGGATATTTGAGCTGGCTCATGATGAACCCCAGCAGCCCGAACGCCGCCAGCAGGCCAATGTCGAACAGGTTGCCCGACACGCTGTAGGCGCCGATGATGGCGATGCCGAAGATCAGCGGGTGCAGCACGAAGACGGGAATGCGAAGGATCTGCGCGAACAGCGGCACGAGCGGCAGGTTCAGCACCAGCAGCATCACGTTCCCGATGTAGAGGCTCGCCACGAGTCCCCAGAATACATCCGGCGAGTCCTGCATCATCAGCGGCCCCGGCTTCACACCCCAGAGGACGAGGGCCGACAGCAGGATGGCGGTCGTACCGCCGCCCGGGATGCCCAGCGTCAGCAGCGGCACCAGCGCGCCGCCCGTGTCGGCATTGTTCGCGCCTTCCGGAGCCGCGACGCCTTCCGGCACGCCGGTTCCGAATTTCTCCGGATGTTTGGAGACCGACTTTTCGATGCCGTAGGAGATGAACGAAGCAATGGACGAGCCCGCGCCCGGCAGCACGCCGATGATGAAGCCGGTGATCGACCCGTTGAAGAAGGCGAAGCGGCAAGCTTTCAGCTCGGCCCAGTTCGGCAGCAGGTTGCGCAGCCCCCGCGGCACGGGCAGCACCTGTGTCTCTTCGCGATCCTTGATGCTCGACAGCACCTCCGCGATGGCGAACACCCCGATGGCGACGATCATGAAGTCGACGCCGCCGAGGAGCGAACTCTGCCCGAAGGTGAAGCGCGACTGCGTGGTGAAGAGATCTGTGCCGATGCTCGTCAGCCAGAGCCCGACCAGCAGCGACATGAGTCCCTTCAGCAGGCTCTCGCCCGACAGCAGCACCACGAGTGCGAGGCCGAGGAACATGAGGGCAAAATATTCGGGCGAGCTGAACGACAGGGCGAAAGCCGCGATCGGAGGCGCCACCAGTGTCAGCGCGACGATGCCGAACGAGCCGGCGATGAAGGACGCGATGGCCGCGATCCCGAGCGCAGCCCCGGCGCGCCCGCGCCGCGCCATCTGGTAGCCGTCGAGGCAGGTCACCACCGATGACGATTCACCCGGCATGTTCAGCAGGATCGACGTGGTCGAACCGCCATATTTCGCGCCGTAGTAAATCCCGGCCAGCATGATGATCCCGCTTGCCGGCCCCATTCCGTAAGTCAGCGGCAGCAGCATCGCGATCGTGGCGGCAGGCCCAAGGCCGGGAAGGATGCCCACGATCGTGCCGAGGAAGCAGCCAATGAAGCACCACATCAAATTGGCCGGCATGAGCGCCACGCCAAAACCCTGAGCCAGCCCGTTGATGACATCCATGTCAGAAACCCAGCAGGCCGGTAGGGAGGGAAACACTCAGGGCAAAACTGAAGACGAGGTAGAAACCCGCCGCACTCGCGGCCGCCGTCACGAAGGCCGTGCGCAGCGGTCGCCCGAACACGAACGCGACAAGGAAGAAGCACAGCAGCGCGAAGCTGATCGTGAAGCCCAGCGGCTTGAGCAGCGCGGCGCAGCCCACGAATGCCAGCCACGTGACGGCGGCTCGCGACAGGCCCGCCCAGTCGACCGGCGCAGGCTCACGTAAAACCGACGGCTTCAGGAACTTGGACCCGATCAGCAGGAGCGACAAAGCCACCATGCCGATGCCGTACCAAATCGGAAAAAAGCCGGGACCCGGACCTTCGATCGTCGTGTAATCCCACTTCGACGCCGTCGCGATCACATAGACCCCGAGGGCTGCAATCGCTGCCGCGGAAATCACGTCGCCGTCCCGGACCAGATCCCTACGCATGTGCGTCGCTCCGCCGAAAATGAAGAGTGGTCATGACGCGCAAGCCTCGATCAGGGACCGCACATCCGTCACCTCTTCGAGACGCCAGACCAAATCGACGATGTGCTTCGCCCGCTGGAGACCGATGGCGGGCGTGGCATTGGCCAGAAACTTCGTCTCGATGGCCGCATCCGACATCGGGTTCATCACTGTGCCGGAGGCATGCGGAAGGTGGACGTCATGGGTCGCGCCATTGAGCGCGGTGACGCGGGCGCGGGCCTCGTCCTTGCGCAGAGTCGCGTCCGTCGACACCTGCACCTTGCGCCTGAGTTCGACCACGTCGGGCGCGAGCGCACGCTCGTTGGTGTATTGCGCAATGCCCGCATCCTCGTCGAGATAGGCCACCGCGGCCGAATGATAGATGCTGAACTTGGATTGCAGGCCGGTCTTGGGCTCCACCACGCCGGTGATCTTCACGGCCAGCGGATGCACGATGACCTCGATGGATGCGATGTCACGCGCATCGACCATGGCTTGTCGCCGCAGCGCGATCACGGCGTCGATGGCCGGGTGGAGCACCACGCCGCACGCATAGGGCTTGTGCCCGTTCCGCGCGATTTCCCAGCGTTCTCCGATTTGGTCGAGCACCAGCTCGGGCGCCGCGACATGGCTGTAGATGCGGCAGAACCCGCGTTTTCCCTCGATGATTTCGTCGGAGGAGTCGAAGCCCCGTTGCGCCAGAAGCGCGGCCAGCACGCCATTGGCGGCGGCCTTCCCGGCGTGGAGGGATTTGCACATCGTGCCCCGGTTCTGCTGCATGCCGGCAGCCTGCGTCGCGGCAATGCCCAGTGCATGCGTCATCTGCTGCGCGTCCAGGCCGAGGAGGCGAGCCGCCGCCGCACCCGCCGCAACCGACCCGAGCGTTCCGGTGAGATGCCAGCCACCATCGTGATGCCCGGGCGCGGACTGGCCGCAGCGCACGCCGGCTTCGAAGCCGGCCGCATAAGCGGTCATCAGGTCCCGTCCGCCATAGGTTCCGCGCTCCGCCAGTGCGAACAAGGCCGCGAGGACCGGAGAACTCGTGTGCAGCACGACGCCGCCCATGTGCGTGTCGTCGAAATCGAGCAGATGCCCCATCTGCCCGTTGGCGGTCGCGGCCTCGAGCAAGCCGAGCTTCGTCTCCCGACCGAGCACCCGCGCACGCGGCGCATCGTTCAACTCCTGCAGCACCGCAAGCAGCTTTTCCATCGTCGGATGCCGATGGGCCGCGAGCGCGCATCCGATCCAATCCAGAATGCCGCGCCGCGCCTGGTGCGCCGCGACGACCGGAAGATCCTCGTAAGACATGGATGAGAGAAAGGAGGCCAATGCCTTCGTGACGCCGAGATCGAGCGGGGCCGCGCCGTAGTCCGCTTTCGTCGCGAGTTGCGAAGACATTTTTCCTCCCTCTGCCGCCGGTGTGTCGCCGGTCGTATACAAGCGGCCAGTCAAGGCCGAGCTCGAGCCGCCGTCAAGGCATGAACAGCCCGCCGCTCACGTGGATGGTCTGGCCGGTGACGTAGCTGGTTTGCGGCAGACATAGATTGTGCACGACGCCCGCGACATCGTCCGGAATGCCTTCGCGTCCCACGGGAGGCTGTCCCTGAATGCCCTGTCCCGACGTGTGTGACCGCTGGCCGCCGATCTTCCCGGGAACCACGCAGTTCACCGTGATGCCGCTGGCTGCAAACTCGGTCGCGAGCGCGCGCGTCAACCCGACGATCCCGGCCTTGGCGGCGACCACGTGCGCGCGCCCTCCGGCGCCCAGATGCGCGCTGACTCCGCCCATGTTGATGATCCGGCCATAGCGCCGTTCCACCATGGCCGGCAGCACCGCGCGCGAGCAGACGAAGGCGCCGTCGAGAATGGGGCGCGTCACGTTCCGCCATTGCTCCAGGGTCATTTCGACGAAAGGAGTCTCGCCCCGCACGGCGGCATTGTTCACCAGAATGTCGATGCGGCCGAAGTCGCGCAGCGCGCGGCGGGTCAGTTCCGCCATGGCGCTCTCGTCGGCGACGTCGCCGAGATGAACCACCGCTCTGCCGCCGGCAGCCGCGATCTCCGCGACAGTGGCCTCTGCCTCGTCCTGCGATTTCAGCGCATTGATGACGATCGTCGCGCCGTCTTTCGCAAGAGCCAGTGCCGTGGCTTTGCCGATGCGTCGCACCGCCCCCGTGACGATGGCGACATGTCCTTCGAGCGCGCGCGTGCCACTCATGCGTTTCTCCCGTCTCAGGCCGATCTGTCGCCGGCCGTGTAGACTGGAGCTTATACGACCGTATACAAAGGCAATAGGCAAGCGCGCTTTTGAGCGCCGACCCGCGAGGGAGAAGAATTGTTGGGAGAGGGCGCCTTGAAGCGGGAAGAGGCTGACGGCCAGCTTCCACGCGGCGAAATCGTATACCGGCACATGTGCGCGGCGATGCGGTCCGGGGCTTTGCGCCCGGGCGACCGCCTGCGCGAGGAGGAAGTGGCGCGCCAGTTGGGCGTCAGCCGCACGCCGGTGCGCGAGGCTCTGGGCCGGCTGCTCGCCCGAGGCCTCGTAGAATCTTCGCCCGGTCGGGGGCTCGTGGTGCGCAACCTTTCGACCGGCGAGGTGATCGAGCTCTATGCGATGCGCGAAATCATCGAGGGCGCGGCCGCGCATCTGGCCGCCCAGCAGGCGTCGCAGCCGGAGATTGATCACCTGGGCGATCTCGCGGCGGAGTTCAGGGCCTCCTTCGAGGATCCACAAAGCATGGCGCGCTGTAATCGCCGCCTGCACGAGGCCATCTATCGCGCCGCCAAGAATCGATATTTCGACTCGGCCTCGCGCGAATTGCAGGACGCCATCGCGCTCGTCGGCCCGACGACCTACACGCTCGTGGATCGGCCGGCGGTCGCCGCCGAAGAGCACGAGCAGATCATCAAGGCGATCGGCAAGCGCGACGCCGCGCTCGCCGAGCAGCTCGCCCGCGCGCACATCCGCGAAGCGCTGAGGACGAGGCTCCGCATTCTCGGCAAAACCTAGCAGCAGAAGAGGGATCCGACATGGCCAGCGTTTCCGATGCGCCGATCTCCGCCGAGACCGCCGGTCTGTCCGCCTATATCGCCGAGGCGGTCGATCGGCCGTTGCCGGAAGCCGTGCTGCAGAAAACCAAGTTCCATGTTCTGGATACTCTGGCCGCGATCCTCTCGGGATCGCGGCTGCGGGCCGGCAAGCTCGCAGGCAAGTATGTGGCGCATCTGAACGGGGCCGGGGAGGCGACGGTCATCGGCACGCGCCATCGCGTTCCCCCGGAAAACGCGGCGCTCGCCAATGGCATGTCGGGCCATGGCGACGAGACGGACGATTCGCATCTCGGCGGCAGATTTCACCCCGGCTGCGGCATCGTGCCGGCCGCTCTCGCCATCGCGGAACAGCGGGATCTCGGCGGAACGGAGTTTCTGCGGGCCGTCGCCCTTGGCTACGATGTGGGCGCGCGGCTGACCATGGCGCTGGGTTACGAGCGTCCCGATACGGCGCGCCACAGCACGCATTCGCTGGCTCCCGCCTTCGGGGCTGCCGCGGCCGGCGCGGCCTTGCTGCGGCTCGATGAACGGCAGGTGCGCTACGTGCTGTCCTATGCGGCCCAGCAGGCGTCCGGAATTCCGTTCTGGCAGCGCGACACGCATCACGTCGAAAAGGCCTTCGACTTCGGCGGCATGGGCGCGCGCAACGGCGTCGCCTCCGCCACCATGGTGGCGGCCGGGTTCACCGCCGTGGACGACCCTTTCGCCGGCAAACACAATCTCTTCACCGCCATGGGCGACCGGTCGAGACCCACAGAACTGGTGGCGGGCCTCGGCGAGCGCTACGAGATCATGCTCGCGTCGATCAAGAAATGGTGCGTCGGCTCGCCCATACAGTCCATTCTCGACGCCACCATCGCGCTGGTGGCTGAGCACCGCTTCCGGGCTGAAGACATCCGCCGCGTCACCATCACCATGCCGGACGATCGCATCCACATCGTCGACGATCGGAGCATGCCCGACATTTGCGCCCAGCATCTTTGCGCCATCGCCATTCTGGATCGCGGCATCACCTTCCAGAGCGCGCACGATTATGCCCGCATGCAGAATCCCGCCGTCCTGTCCCTCCGTGGTCGCATCAATCTCGTGCCCAGCGCGGAACTGACGTCGGCCGTTCCGGCGCGGCAGGCCATCGTCGAAATAACGACCGCCTCGGGTACGTTCCGCCACCATGCGCGCGACGTGCGCGGCACGCCGGGGAATCCCATGACGGCTGACGAGATCGAGGCCAAGGCGCTGGACCTCGTCGGCCCGATCATCGGCCTGGAGATGGGGA
>JAQGJH010000105.1 GCA_028290705.1 Hyphomicrobiales bacterium | reverse complement strand
ACCGCGCATACCGACGCAGGCGCCGACGGGATCAATCGAGGAGTCCGAGGAGGTCACGGCGATCTTGGCGCGCGAACCCGGATCGCGGGCAACCGCCTTCACCTCGACGATCCCGTCATAGATCTCGGGCACTTCCTGGCCGAACAGCTTGGCCATGAATTGCGGGTGCGTGCGCGACAGGAAGATCTGCGGGCCGCGCGGCTCGCGGCGCACGTCGTAGACATAGGCGCGGACGCGGTCGCCGGGGCGGAACATCTCGCGCGGGATCAGCTCGTCGCGGCGCACGATCGCCTCGCCGCGCCCCAGATCGATGATGACGTTGCCGTATTCGGCGCGCTTCACCACGCCGTTGACGATCTCGCCGATGCGGTCCTTGAACTCTTCGTACTGACGGTCGCGCTCGGCCTCGCGCACCTTCTGGACGATGACCTGCTTGGCCGATTGCGCGGCGATGCGGCCGAAGTCGAAGGGCGGCAGCGTCTCGGCGATCCAGTCGCCGACCTGGGCGGCGGGATTGCGCTTGTGCGCATCGGCCAGCAGGATCTGGGTGGCGTCATTCTCGATCTGGTCGACCACCAGCATCAGCCGCGAGGTGCGGACCTCGCCGGTGCGCGGGTTGATCTCGACGCGGATCTCGGTCTCCTGGCCATAGCGCGAGCGCGCCGCCTTCTGCAGCGCGTCTTCCATCGAGTTCAGCACGATCTCGCGCGAAATCGATTTTTCGCGGGCGACCGCATCGGCGATCTGCAAAAGCTCGAGCCTGTTGGCGCTGATGGCCATGGATGTTCTCCTGAGGAAATCTCGGGTTCGTTGGTTCAGGTTTTGGGACGGCGGCGGACCGGGGAGGTTCCCGCCGGCGTGATGGGCTTGGGTTTTGGGGCGAAACGACCAGGGCCGCGCCGCACCGCGTCTTCTTCGTCGCCGGGTCCTTCGAGCGCGGCCTTGCCGGCCCGCAGGGATTCGCGGATCAGCGCTTCGGTCAGCACCAGCCGGGCTTCCGACATGTCGGCCAGCGGCAGGCGCACGTCGGACGGCTCGTCGGCGCGGGCGTCGATCCGGCGCAGCAGCAGAACGGCGTCGCGGCCCGTGCCTTCCGTGCCCTCGATCCAGCCGCGAAAACGCTTGCGACCGTCCTCGCCCTGGCCGTGGCTCATCTCCACCCGGGCCTCGTGGCCGGTGGCGCGCGAAAAATCCGACAGCCGCACCAGCGGCCGGTCGATGCCGGGCGACGACATTTCGAGACGATAGGCCTGGGTGACAGGGTCTTCGACGTCGAGCACCGGCGACAGCGCCATGCTGGCGGCCTCGCAATCCGACACGTTCATCGTGCCGTCGGGATGCTCGGCCATGATCTGCACGGTCGTGCCGTCGGTCGATGAAATTTTCACCCGCACGAGACGCAGGTCGAGATCGCGCAGCACCGGAGCCGCGATGGTGGCGACACGCGCCGCCACGCCGGTCTCGACGATGAGACGCGGCTCGTCGAGCAGATCCGGCCCGGCGTCCACCGGCGACGTTTCGCTCTTGTCCTGCTCCAAGCCCGTGCTCCTGTCCGGCGGATCAAACAAAAAAGAGCGGGTCCCGGCCGGGCCCCACTCTCCATAAAACCACCCGAAGATGATCCATATGAGGATTGATGACCCACTCTATACAGCGCCGCGCGTCGCGACGCAAGGGCGGCGGATCCCGGTCGACGTGTGGCCCGGACTGCTTTGCCGTCCTTGGGAGGAGCGGAGCGACGCGGCAATCCATCCTCGTGCGCCACGCCATTCATCGGCGCCACTGGATGGCTTCGCTCCGCTCGCCATGACGGCGGGACAGTTGATCGAAGTCTGACGCCGCAAGTTTCCACCGGCTCACAACCTGCGGTTTATGGCTAAGTTTTGGCTGGATCGTATGGTCGACCGATTTGGCGGTCTGCCTTCATGCGCCTCGACTGGAATGACATACGTGCCCGCGCCGCGGTGTTTGCCGATGAATGGGACGGCAAGGGGCGCGAGAGGGAAGACACGCAATCCTTCTACGAAGATTTTTTCGAAGTTTTCGGTGTGCCCCGCCGCCGTGTCGCCTCGTTCGAACACGGCGTGAAGCTCGGCGAGAACAAGCGCGGTTTTCTCGATCTTTTCTGGAAGGGCAAGCTGCTCGTCGAGCAGAAATCGGCAGGCCGCAGCCTCAAGCCCGCAAAGAAGCAGGCCCTGGACTATTTCGAAGGCCTGAAGGACGACGAACTCCCGCGTTACATCCTTCTGTCCGATTTCCAGAACTTCGAACTCTACGATCTCGATACCGACCCCGATCTGCCGATCTCGCTGTCCCTGCGCGAGCTGCCGGATCGCGTGCGCGACTTCGGCTTTATCGTCGGGCAGGAAAAGCGGGTCTTCCGGGACCAGGACCCGGTCAATATCCGTGCGTCCGAAATGATGGGCGCGCTGCACGATGCGCTGGCGGAATCGGGCTATGTCGGACATCAGCTCGAACAGTTCCTCGTGCGATTGCTGTTCTGCCTGTTTGCGGACGACACCGGAATTTTCCAGCCGCTCGGCGCCTTCGAGGATTTCGTCAAGCTCGGCACACGCGAGGATGGACGCGACGTCGGCCCCCGGCTGATGGAGCTTTTCCAGACTCTCAACACGCCGGACGGCAAGCGCCAGCGGGCGCTCGATGCCGAACTCGCGCAGCTTCCCTACGTGAATGGAGACCTGTTCGGCGAACTGCTGCCGCCGCCTGCGTTCGACCGCGACATGCGCGACAAGCTCATCGCGGTGTGCGGCTTCAACTGGGAGAAGGTCTCGCCCGCCATCTTCGGCTCGCTGTTCCAGTCGGTGCTCGACAAGAAGGAGCGGCGCAAGAAGGGCGCGCACTACACGTCTGAGAAGAACATCCTCAAGCTTATCGAGCCGCTGTTTCTCGACGAGCTGCGCGCGGAGTTCCAGCGGGTGCGCGCGCGCCGCGACACCGGCAGGCGCAAGGCGATGGAGGAGTATCACGCGCGGCTGGGCGCGTTGACGTTCTTCGATCCCGCCTGCGGGTGCGGCAACTTTCTCGTCATCGCCTATCGCGAGCTGAGGCTTCTCGAGATCGACGTGCTGAAGGAGCTCTATGGCCGCGACCAGCTGGTGACGGATGTCGGCCTCTATTCGAAGGTCAACGTCAACCAGTTCTACGGCATCGAGATCGGCGAGTTTCCGGCCCGCATCGCGGAAGTCGCCATGTGGATGATGGACCACATCATGAACCGGCAACTCTCCGCCGAGTTCGGCCAGAGCTATCTGCGCATTCCGTTGCGCGCCTCGCCCAACATCCTGCACGCGGACGCGCTGGAGGCGGACTGGGCGGCGCTGCTGCCGCCGGAGCGGTTTTCCTATGTGCTGGGCAATCCTCCGTTCATCGGCGCGAAAGTTCAGAGTGAGGCGCAGCGCGCGCAGGTCATTCGTATCGCGGCGCTCGGCAAGAGCGGCGGCACGCTGGATTATGTGTGCGCGTGGTTCATCAAGGCGGGCGCTTATGTGCGGGCTGCTGGATCTTCACCGGCTCCACGCATCGGCTTCGTGGCGACGAATTCGATCACGCAGGGCGAACAGGTGGCGCAGCTGTGGCCCATCCTGTTCGAGCGGTTCCGGCTGGAGATCGCTTACGGCCACCGAACGTTTCAATGGCTGTCGGACGCGCGTGGCGCGGCTCACGTGCATTGCGTCATCATCGGCCTGGTGCGGCGCGAGGACGAACCGAAGGAGAAGCGGCTGTTTTCGTATGACGATATTTCAGGCGATCCGGTGGAGAGCCGGCATGCGGCGTTGTCGCCGTATCTGGTGGATGCGAGCGGTCGGGCGAATCGGCATCTTGTCATTAGTCAGAGAGGCACGCCTCTAAGCGCGGTTAAAAAGATGATCACTGGCTCAAAGCCAGTTGATGACGGACACCTGATATTTCCGGCCAAAGAAGCGATAGAAGTCGCGCGCTTCGTCCGTCCATTTATCGGAGCGGACGAATTCATTAACGGCTGGTCGCGTGCAATCCTGTGTTTGGCCGATGTTAGCCCTGAGCAATTTTCAGATAATGCCGAAATACGTCGGCGTCTCAGGCTCGTTCGGGATTTTCGGCAAGCAAGTCAAAGTAAGCCAACCATTGCCTTGGCGAATTTCCCAACTCAATTTCATGTGACGGTCGTGCCTGACGCGCCATTTTTAGTCATACCTCAGGTTTCTTCGGAAAGGCGAAGTTACATACCCATAGGTTGGGTCGAACCACCGACTGTGCCGAGCGACAAGCTCCGCGTTATCCTAGATGCATCACTTTGGGACTTCAGTATTCTGACGTCGCGCGTACACATGGCATGGACCCGAGCAATCACTGGCCGCTTGAAGAGCGACTACATGTATTCTGTGGGTGTCGTCTACAACACGTTCCCCTGGCCTGACGCCGACGACAAGCAGCGCGCCCATGTTTCGGGACTCGCGCAGGCCGTGCTCGACGCCCGCGCCGCTTATCCCGACGCCACGCTCGCCGAGCTCTACGATCCCGACACCATGCCGCCGAACCTGCGCAAGGCGCATCAGGCGCTCGATCTCGCGGTCGACAAACTCTATCGGAAGGAGCCGTTCGGCAGCGACCGCGAGCGTGTCGAGCATCTGTTCGGGCTGTATGAGAAACTCACCGCGACCCTGCTCACGTCGGCGGTGAAGTCCAAGAATCGCAAGCGCCGCACGACCTGACGCGCAGCGACGCGGCGCTTGTGACCCATCACGGTGCACTTCGCCATGTGTCCGTGCCGCTGGATTGCTTCGCTCCGCTCGCAATGACGGCCTCGGCCTTTGCGTCTCTGCTGCGGCCAAGCAAGGCGTTGAGCTGCGGCCGTCCTTGCGAAGAGCGCAGCGACGCGGCAATCCAATGGCCTGTGCTCAGCGCTTCGTCGACGCCGCTGGATGCGTGGCTCCGCTCGCCGGGAGCCTGCGAACCTGGCCGGGAGGTCTCCGCCTCGCCAGTTTTCGTCGTCTTGTGCGACCCCCACCCCTGCCCCCTCCCCCCAAGGGGGAGGGGGACGCGCACGTCGGGACGCACGCGATCTTCTCCCTCCCCCTTGTGGGGAGGGTCGGGGTGGGGGTCGCGCTTCATTGACCGGCGCGGCGAACTGCCATCTGCCGCGCTCGAGGGTCTAGAACCGGGCTGCTGCCGCCCAGACCTCCGGATGGCGCATAGGGGCCATGCGCTCGACTTTCCGCAGTGCAGCAACTATCTACCGCGGCTCACCGGAAGGCCGCCATGCACATCAAGCCCAATACGCTGGCCATGACCGCCATGCTGGCCTTCATGACCGCGCTCGGTCCGCTCGCCACCGATCTCTACCTGCCCTCCCTGCCCCATATCGGAGCCGAACTCGGGGCGACGCCCGCGGCCGTTCAGCTGACCCTTTCGGCCTATCTCATCGGCTTTTCGGCCGGCCAGATTTTTTATGGCCCGATCTCGGATGCGGTCGGCCGCAAGCCGGTGCTGCTGGCGGCCTTCGGGATTTTTCTCGTCGCCACGGTGGCGTGCGCGCTGGCGGGCTCGATCGAGACGCTGATCGGCGCGCGCGTCGCCCAGGCGTTTGGGGGCGCGGGGCCGATCATTCTGGCGCGCACCGTCGTGCGCGATCTCTACGAGGGACCGCGCGCGGGACGCGAGCTTTCGATGATGGGCAGCATCATGGGCGTGACGCCCGTGATCGCCCCGGTTTTCGGGGGGTTTTTGCAGGTCGCGTTCGGGTGGCGCGCGAGTTTTATCGCCATGGCGGCGGCGGCGCTGGTGCTGGTGCTGGTGGCGGCGCTGCTGCTGCCCGAAACCATCCGGGTGCGCCAGAAGGGCGGGCTGTCGCCGGCCGCGATCCTGCGCTCCTACGCGATCGTGCTGCGCAACGGCACGTACCGCGTCTATGTCGGGCTGCTGGCGCTGAGCTATGCGGGCCTGTTCGCGTTCATCTCGGCCTCGTCCTTCGTCATGCAGGGCGTGTATGGCCTGGGTGAAGTGGCGTTCGGGCTCGCCTTTGCGTCGTGCTCGGCGAGTTTCGTCGTCGGCACGCTGATCGGCACGCGGCTCGTCTCGCGCAAGGGTTTCGACCGGACCATTGCGGTGGGGGTGCTGCTGCTGGCGCTCGGGGGCGTCGGGCAGTTTCTCGGCGTGGTGCTGTTTCCGCGGCTGCTGCTGGCGCTGATCGTGCCCGAGATGCTGTTCTTCATGGGCATCGGGCTGGTGCTGCCGCAGGCCATGGCGGGGGCGATGACGCCGTTTCCCGATCGCGCGGGCGCGGCCTCGTCGCTGGCAGGCTTCGTCCAGATGGTGTTCGCCTCGGTGACCGGCGCGGTGATCGGCCTGTTCGTCAACGGAAGCGCGATGCCGCTCGTGGTGGCGTCGGCGCTGGCGGGCGCGGGCGCGCTGGCGCTGTTCCACACGGCGGGGCATCTGCGGCGACGCAGCGCCTGAGCCTCAGGCGAGCCCGTCGACGGCCGCCAAAAGGCTCGCGATGTCCTCCTCGCGCGACAGGCGATGGTCGCCGTCCTTGATCAGCGAGAGCGTCACGCAGTCGCCCGCCAAATGCTCGACCAGCGTCATGGCGTGCGCCCACGGGACGTCAGGGTCCTGCATGCCCTGCAGGATGTGGACGCAGGCATGGGCCTCGATGGTGTCGCCGAGAAGCAGGTGGCGGCGACCGTCCTCGATGAGCGCCCGTGTGATCGGATAGGGGTCGGGCGCATAGGCGCTTTCGCGCATCCACACACCGTTCTGCTCGACCTGGCGGCGGATGTCTGGCGACATGCGGGCCCAGATGAGCGCCTCGGTGAAGTCGACCGCGGGCGCGATGAGGACGAGTCCGGCGAGGCGTCTCGCGGCGTCCTCGGGCCCCAGCGCGCGGGCGACCAGCAAGGCGATCCAGCCGCCCATCGACGAGCCGACGAGGATCTGGGGGCCCTCCGTCAGGCCGCGGATCATCGCCAAGCTTTCTTCCAGCCAGAGCGAGATCGTGCCGTCCTCGAAGCGGCCGCCGGATTCGCCATGGCCCGAATAGTCGAACCTCAGGCTGGCGCGGCCCTGCGCGGCCGCCATGTCGTCGAGACGCTCCGCCTTGGTGGACAGCATGTCCGACTTGAAGCCGCCGAGCCAGACGATGCCGGGCCGGTCGCGCCCCTGCGGCGTCGCCTCGCGGCGGCGATAGGCGATGGCGCGTCCCTCCATCTGGAAAAATCCGACGGGGAGAACTTCGGCTGGGGCGCTTTTGGGGTCAGGAGCCATTTGCGGACGCGTCTGCCTCGTGAGTATCGTGATTCGATTCGCGCGCCGCTTCCGGCGGCCTGCGACGTCTTACAACGCGCGGTCCATCGATGCGACAGATCTCGAGAGGCGCTTTCGTGGCCGGGGGAGACGCGACCCTCGCGGCCTCGCTCGCCGGGCGCACCATCCTGCAGATCATCCCGCATCTCGACGCGGGCGGCGCGGAGCGGACCACGATCGACATTGCGGCGGCGCTGGCGGAAGTCGGGGCCCATGCGCTGGTGGCGAGCGCGGGCGGGCGGCTGGTCAGCGAGTTGCAGGCCAAGGGCGGGGTCTGGATCCCGTTTCCGGCCGCGACCAAGAATCCGCTCGCCATGGCGGTGAACACGCGGCGGCTCGCCAAAATCATCCGGCAGGAAAACGTCGATCTGGTGCATGCCCGCTCGCGCGCGCCCGCCTGGGTGGCGCTGGGCGCGACCCGCGCCACGAAAACCACCTTGGTGACGACCTACCACGGCAGCTATTCGGGCCAGTCCAAGCTGAAGATCCTGTATAATTCCGTGATGGCCCGGGGCGACGCCGTGATTGCCAACTCGGCCTATACGGCAGGCCTGATCAGCCGCGCCTATCCTTTCGCGCGCGACCACGTGGGCATCATCCATCGCGGCACGGACCTGCGCCTGTTCTCGCCCGCGAGCGTCGAGCCCGAGCGCGTGCAGCGCCTCCGGAAAGCCTGGGGCGTCGCGCCAGAGGACAGGATCGTGCTGCTGGCGGCGCGGCTCACCGCGTGGAAAGGCCACAAGGTGCTGATCGAGGCCGCGCGCCTGCTGGCGGAGCGCGGCGTCGGCGACGTGCGCTACATTCTCGCGGGCGATCCGCAGGGCCGGACCGGCTATGTGCGCGATCTCGATGCGGCGGTCGCCAAGGCGAAGCTCGGCGGCGTGGTGCGGCGCGTCGGGCACGTCGCCGACATGCCGGCAGCACTGCTGGCCGCAACCGTGCTGGTCGTGCCCTCGACCGCCCCCGAGGCGTTCGGGCGTGCCGCCGTAGAAGCCCAGGCCATGGGCACGCCCGTGATCGTGACCGATCTCGGCGCCGTCCCGGAGACCGTGCTGTCGCCGCCGCGGGTTTCGCCAGAGAAGCGGACCGGCTGGACCACACCGCCCAACGACGCCAAAGCGCTGGCGGACGCGCTCGAGAGCGTGCTCGGACTCGGGGCTGCGGCGCGCGAAAACCTCGCCGCCGGGGCGCGGGCGCATGTCGAGCGATCGTTCACGCTGGAGCGCATGTGCGGCCAGACGCTCGATCTCTATGCACGCCTGCTCCAGAATGCCGATGCCAGACGGCGGACATGAGCGTCGGTTTTCGCCTGCGCCGGAAGTCGAGTTGACTTCCTGACCTCGAGCCACGATCTTGGGGCCGGGTCCGGTCCTCGTAACTTGCGTTGCGGGGCCGATGAGGCTTATGCCTGCCGGGTCCGACGTATTCATTTAAGGAGAGACCCCCATTCGTCGTCCCATGAAAGCTCCGCCAGTCCCGCAGAAGGACGGACCCCGCATCAATCGTGACATTCGCGCCCGTGAGGTGCAGCTCATCGATCAGGATGGCCTGAACCGGGGTGTGGTTCAGGGTCCGGATGCTCTCCAGATGGCTGAAGAGGCCGGTCTCGACCTGGTCGAAATCGTTCCAAACGCGACTCCGCCGGTCTGCAAGATCCTGGACTACGGGAAATTCCGGTTCCTGGAACAGAAGAAGGCCGCGGAAGCCCGCAAGAAGCAGAAGATCGTCGAGGTGAAGGAGATCAAGCTCCGCCCCGGCATCGACGATCACGACTACGACGTCAAGATGAAGGCCATGCGGCGCTTCTTCGAAGAAGGCGACAAGGTCAAGGTGACGCTGCGGTTTCGCGGACGCGAGATGGCCCACCAGGACATCGGCTACCGCCTGCTCGAGCGCGTGAAGCTGGAGACCAACGCGATCGCCAAGGTGGAATTCGAGCCTTCCATGGAAGGCCGCCAGATGGTGATGATCCTGGCGCCGCGCTGATCGCGCGGCGTTTCGGGTCGCACGCTTACGAAAAAGCCTGCCTTGGGAGAGCGTGTCTCCGAAGACCTTGCCAAACGACGGGGCTTGCGCTTATAAGCCCCGCTTCTGAACCGCCCGGCTGATAGGGCTGCCGTGGCGGTTCTTTTCGCTCATTCTGATGCGAACGGACCTGGTTTCGACCCGGACCGACAAGACAACCGGACGGGCAACCGTCCTCTGGAGAGCCAAATGCCCAAGATGAAGACCAAGTCGGGCGCCAAAAAGCGCTTCAAGATCACCGGCACCGGCAAAGTGCTCTACGCCCAGCGCGGCAAGCGCCACGGCATGATCAAGCGGACCAACAAGCAGATCCGGAACCTGCGCGGCACCAACGTCCTGTTCAAGACGGATGGCGACAACATCAAGAAGTACTTCCTGCCCAACGGCTGAAGACTTCCCGCTCGTTCCCTTCATAGCTTCAATCCAGGAGATCAGTCATGGCTCGCGTCAAACGTGGCGTTACATCCCATGCCAAGCACAAGAAGACCCTCGCGGCCGCGAAGGGCTTCTATGGCCGTCGCAAGAACACCATCCGGGCCGCCAAGGCTGCCGTCGACAAGTCGATGCAGTACGCCTACCGCGACCGTAAGAACAAGAAGCGCACCATCCGGGCGCTCTGGATCCAGCGTCTCAACGCCGCCGTGCGCGAGCTCGGCCTGACCTACAGCCGTTTCATCGACGGACTCAGCCGGTCGGGCATCCAGGTGGATCGCAAGGTTCTGTCCGAGCTCGCGATCCACGAGCCGGAAGCCTTCAAGGCGATCGTCGAGAAGGCCAAGGCGGCTTTGCCCGCCACGGCCTGACACCGGCCCGCGCTGCACGAACCACGGCCGGACCCAGTCCGGCCGTTTTCGTTTGAGGCGCGGGATCTCGAACCTGTCTCCTGTCTCGACAAGGCCCGATCAGCGTGGCACAAGCCGCGCGACCTCATTTCGTGAAGAAATCCCCGATGTCGGATCTGCAAAAACTCGAATCCGAAACGCTTGCCGCCATCGCGGCCTCGAGTGACGAAGCGGCGCTCGAAGCGGTCCGTATCGGCGCGCTCGGCAAAAAAGGCACGATCTCGGCCCTGCTGGCGACTCTCGGCAAAATGTCGCCGGACGAACGCAAGACGCAGGGTGCGGCCATCAACGTGCTGAAAGACACCGTCGCGACGGCGCTGAATGCGCGCCGCGGCGTGTTGAAGGAAGCGGCGCTCGATGCGCGGCTCGCCTCCGAGACCGTGGACGTGACGCTGCCGGTGCGGAGCGCCGCGATCGAGACCGGCCGGGTGCATCCGATCAGCCAGGTCATGGACGAACTCACGGCGATCTTCGCCGACATGGGTTTTTCCATCGCGGAAGGCCCGGACGTCGAGTCGGACGACATCAATTTCACCAAGCTGAATTTTCCGGAAGGCCATCCGGCGCGCGAGATGCACGACACGTTCTTCTTCCAGCCGAAGGAAGACGGGACCCGCAAGCTCTTGCGCACGCACACCAGCCCCGTGCAGGTGCGCACGATGATGAACGTCAAGCCGCCGATCCGGGTGATCTGCCCGGGACGCACCTATCGCTGCGACTCGGACCAGACGCACACGCCGATGTTCCACCAGGTCGAGGGCCTGGTCATCGACAAGACCGCGCATCTGGGTCAGCTCAAATGGGTGCTGGAGGAATTCTGCAAGGCGTTCTTCGAAGTCCCGAACGTGAAGATGCGCTTCCGTCCGTCGTTCTTCCCGTTCACCGAACCGTCGATGGAAGTGGACATCCAGTGCCGACGGCAGGGCGGCGAAATCCGCTTCGGCGAGGGCGACGACTGGCTGGAGATCCTGGGCTGCGGCATGGTTCATCCGAACGTGCTGCGCAATTGCGGCATCGATCCCGACGAGTATCAGGGCTTTGCCTGGGGCATGGGGATCGACCGCATCGCCATGCTGAAATACGGCATGCCGGACCTGAGGCCGTTCTTCGAGGCCGACCTTCGCTGGCTGTCGCATTACGGTTTCCGGCCTCTCGATCTGCCGTCGCTGGCGGGCGGATTGAGCAGCTGAGGAGAGAAGCATGAAATTCACCCTCTCCTGGCTCAAGGATCATCTCGACACGACCGCGTCGCTGGACGAGATCGTCGAGACGCTGACGCGCATCGGACTCGAGGTCGAGCATGTGCTCGATCCCGCCGACCAGTTGAAGGATTTTCTGGTCGCGCGGATCGTCGAGGCGAAGCAGCATCCCGACGCTGATCGCTTGCGCGTCTGCATGGTCGACTTCGGCTCCGGCGCGCCCGTCCAGGTCGTGTGCGGCGCGCCGAATGCACGCACGGGCCTGAAAAGCGTCTTTGCCGCGCCCGGCACGTTCATCCCGTCGAAGAAGATCACGCTCGGCAAGGGCGTGATCCGCGGCGTCGAATCGCTCGGCATGCTGTGCTCGGCCGCCGAACTTGAATTGTCCGAAGACCACGACGGCATCATCGAATTGCCCGAAGACGCGCCGGTCGGCGCACGCTACGTCGATTTCGCCGGGCTCGGCGATCCCGTCATCGAGATCAACCTGACGCCGAACCGCGCCGACGCCACGGGCGTGCACGGCATTGCGCGCGATCTCGCGGCAGCGGGCCTCGGCAAGTTGAAGGATCATGCGATCAAGCCGGTGGCCGGCGTGTTTCCCTGTCCTGTCGGGGTGACGCTGGACTTCTCGCGCGAGGATGCGCATCTCGCGCCCGCCTTCGCGCTGCGCCTGGTGCGCGGCGTGCGCAACGGGCCGTCGCCCGCCTGGCTGCAGAAGCGCCTGACGTCGATCGGTCTTCGGCCCATCAACACGCTTGTCGACATCACCAACTACCTGACCTTCGATCGCGGCCGGCCGCTGCACGTGTTCGATGCGAAAAAGGTCGCGAGATCTCTCGTGGTGCGGCGCGCGCGAAACGGCGAGGAGATCGTCGCGCTCGACGGCAAGACCTACCGGCTCGATGACAGCGCCGTGGTGATCGCCGATGACAAGGGCGTCGAGTCCATCGCGGGCATCATGGGCGGCGAGGCGTCCGGCTGCGACGAGACGACGACGGACGTGCTGATCGAATCAGCGCTGTGGGATCCGCTCACCATCGCCCGGACAGGGCGTCATCTCGGCATCGTGACGGATGCGCGCTATCGTTTCGAACGCGGCGTCGATCCGGCCTTCTGCATTCCCGGCGCCGAACTCGCCACCCATCTCGTGCTCGAATTCTGCGGCGGTGAAGCCTCGGAATTGATCGTTGCCGGGTCGGTCGAGACGCCCGCGCACACGATCGATTTTTCGTGGAGCGAAGTGCGCCGTCTGTCGGGACTGGAACTCGATCCTTCGCAGATGGCCGGCACGCTCGAAAAGCTCGGCTTCGACGTGCTGCATCAGGCGACGAACGCCGGCCGCGTTTTCGTCCGGCGGCCCTCGTGGCGCGCGGATGTCGAAGGCAAGGCCGATCTCGTCGAGGAGATCGTCCGGATCGCCGGCGTCGACCGCATCACGTCGACGCCGCTGACACGCGACAATGCCTCGGTGCCGGCCCCGATTCTCACCGTGCTGCAGAAGCGCACCCGGCAGGCGCGGCGGGCGCTCGCTTCACTTGGCCTCGTCGAGGCCGTGACCTGGTCGTTCGTGTCGCATGCGCGCGCCGAAATGTTCGGTGGCGGTGCGCCCGAACTGGCTTTGGCCAATCCGATCGCGGTCGACTTGTCCGACATGCGCCCGAGCCTTCTGCCGGGCCTGCTCGCGGCCACGCAGCGCAATGCCGACCGCGGCATTGGTGACCTCGCGGTGTTCGAGGTCGGGCAGATCTTCAAGGGCGATGGCGAGAACGACCAGCGCATGAGCGCCTGTGCGGTTCGACGCGGAACGGCGCGGGCCGCCGGCGCGGGTCGGCACTGGTCGGGCGTCGCCCGCAACGTCGACGTCTATGATGCGAAGAGCGACGTGCTGGCCCTGCTGGGCGCGCTCGGCGTGCAGGTCGGGGGTCTCCAGATCGTTCCCGGCGCGCCCTCTTGGTACCATCCGGGCCGCTCGGGCACGCTGCAGTTCGGTCCGAAGGGCGTCATCGGGCATTTCGGCGAGTTCCACCCGCGCGTGCTCGAACAGCTCGACGTCTCCGGACCACTCTGCGGTTTCGAAATCGTGCTGGACGCGATCCCCGCGCCAAAACCCAAGCCCACCAAGGTGAAACCAAAACTCGATCTTGCGGGATTGATGCCACTGGAGCGCGACTTCGCCTTCGTGGTCGATCGCGGCGTTCCCGCGGCCGAGATCCTCAAGGCCGCGCAAGCGGCGGATCGCGCGCTCATCGTGTCGGCGGACGTGTTCGACGTTTATCAGGGCAGCGGCATCGCCGAGGGCAAGAAGTCGGTGGCGATCAGCGTCGTGCTGCAGCCGCGTGAGAAAACGCTGACCGATGTCGAGATCGAGAAGATTTCGGAAAGGATCGTGGCGGACGTTTCGAAGAAGACCGGAGCCGTCCTGCGCGGCTGAGCCACAGACACGGGAGGGCCGGAGATGATCGTCAGCCTCGGCCTTCTACTCCTGTGCCAACTCGTCGGCGAAGCCGTGGCGCGGGCCACCGATCTGCCGGTGCCCGGGCCTGTGCTCGGCATGGCCCTGATGCTGTCGCTGCTCCTGGCGCGCGACCGGCTGGAGCGCGTGACTCCCGTCGAGTTGCACGACGGGACGCTGGAGCGCACCAGCAATGCTCTGCTGGCCAATCTCTCTCTCCTGTTCGTCCCCGCGGGCGTCGGCGTGGTGCAGAGGCTCGACCTGATGGCCACGCATGGCGTCGCGCTGCTGGTGGCGCTCGGCGTCTCGACCGTGCTGGCGCTGCTGGCGACGGTCGCGACCTTCCGGCTGATCGCGCGCTGGAGCGGCGACGCGTGATGACCGAAAACTTCGCCCTCTGGGTCTATCTCAGCCGCACGCCGCTGCTTTGGCTGACGGTGACGATCTGCGCCTATGTGCTGGCCGACAGGGTTTCGATCCGGCTCGGGCGTCATCCCTTCGCGAACCCCGTGCTGCATGCCGTGTGGATGATCGGCCTCGTGCTGGCCGCGACCGGGACGCCCTACCGGGTCTATTTCGAAGGCGCTCAGTTCGTTCACTTCATGCTCGGGCCCGCCACGGTGGCTCTGGCGATCCCGCTGTATGCGCATCGCAAGACGGTGGCGCGCGCGATCCTGCCGATGGCCGGCGCGCTGCTGGTCGGTGCCGTGGTGGCGCTGGTCTCGGCCGTGGCGATCGCCCAGGCGCTCGGAGTGCCGCACGACGTGCTCGTGTCGCTGGCGCCGAAATCCGTGACTGCCGGCGTCGCCATGGGGGTGAGCGAACGCTTCGGCGGCGACCCGACGCTGACGGCCGTGCTGGTGATGACCACGGGCGTCATCGGCGCCATCGTGGTGACGCCCCTGATGCGCCTCACGGGCATTACCGACATGCGGGCGCGTGGCTATGCGGCCGGACTCTCGGCGCATGGCATCGGGACGGCGCGCGCCTTTCAGGTCGATCTGCTGGCGGGTACCTTCGCGGGCATCGGAATGGGCCTCAACGCCATGCTGACGCCCATTCTCGTGCCGGTGTTGCTCCCGATGATCCTTCGCTAATTCTCGACTGATCAGCCGAGGTTGAGTTCCTTGAAGAAGTCGTTGCCCTTGTCGTCGATGACGATGAAGGCAGGGAAATCCTCGACCTCGATCTTCCAGATCGCCTCCATGCCGAGTTCGGCATATTCCAGCACCTCGACCTTGCGGATGCAGTCCTGGGCGAGACGCGCCGCAGGACCGCCGATCGAGCCGAGGTAGAAGCCGCCATGTTTGGCGCAGGCCTCGCGCACGTCCTTCGAGCGATTGCCCTTGGCGAGCATCACCATCGAGCCGCCGGCGGCCTGGAACTGCTCGACGAAGGAATCCATGCGGCCCGCCGTGGTGGGCCCGAAGGAGCCGGAGGCGAAGCCCTCGGGAGTCTTGGCGGGGCCTGCGTAATAGACCGGGTGGTTCTTGAAATAATCCGGCAGGCCCTTGCCCTCGTCGAGCCGCTCACGGAGCTTTGCGTGCGCGAGATCGCGCGCGACGATCATCGGCCCGGAGAGAGAGAGCCGCGTCTTGATTGGATGCCGCGAGAGGGTCGCGAGAATGTCGGACATCGGCTGGTTGAGGTCGATCTTGACGACGTCGCCGCCGAGTTTCGAGGTGTCGATGTCGGGCAGGTACTTTGCCGGGTTGTGCTCCAGATCCTCCAAATACACGCCGTCGCGCGTGATCTTGCCCACCGCCTGGCGGTCGGCCGAGCAGGACACGCCCATGCCGATCGGCAAGGAGGCGCCGTGGCGCGGCAGGCGGATCACGCGAACGTCGTGACAAAAATACTTGCCGCCGAATTGCGCGCCCACGCCGAGCGACTGGGTGAGCTTGTGGATCTCTTCTTCCATGGCGACGTCGCGGAAGGCCTGGCCGTCCTCGCTGCCTTCCGTCGGCAGGTCATCGAGATAGCGCGCCGATGCGAGCTTGACGGTCTTGAGCGTCATCTCGGCCGACATGCCGCCGATCACGATGGCGAGGTGATAGGGCGGGCAGGCCGACGTGCCGAGCGTCAGGATTTTTTCCTTGAGGAACGCCACCATCCGGTCATGCGTCAACAGGGACGGGGTGGCCTGGAACAGGAAGGTCTTGTTGGCCGAGCCGCCGCCCTTGGCCATGAAAAGAAACTTGTAGGCGTCTTCGCCTTCGGCGTAGATCTCGATCTGGGCCGGCAGATTGTTTTTCGTGTTCTTTTCTTCGAACATCGACATCGGGGCGAGTTGGGAGTAGCGAAGATTCCGCTTTTCGTAAGCGTCGCGAATGCCTTCCGCCAAAGCGCTTTCGTCATCGCCATCGGTCCAGACGAGTCGGCCCTTCTTGCCCATCACGATGGCTGTGCCGGTGTCCTGGCACATGGGCAGCACGCCGCCCGCCGCGATATTGGCGTTCTTCAGCAGGTCGTAGGCCACGAATTTGTCGTTCGAGGTCGCCTCGGGATCGTCCAGGATTTTGGCGAGTTGGGCGAGATGCCCGGGCCGGAGCAGATGGTTGATGTCGACCATGGCCTGCTCGGCGAGAAGCCGTATGGCCTCGCGGCTGACGTTCAGGACCTCGCGATCACCCATTTTCTCTATGGACACGCCCTCGCTCGTCAACTTGCGGTAAGGCGTCGTATCCTTGGCGAAGCGATAAAGCGGGCGGTGCTGGTAGGTCATCGATCTGGGTCCCGGTGGATCTGGTCGAATGGCTTCTTAGGCCCTCGCGGCGCAGTTTCCAAGACGATGCCGCCACGCGAGCGAAACTCGGCGCGGGCCGGTGGAGTTGGCCGGGAGCTGCGCCGTCCATCCGGTGGATGGTTGCCGACATCAGACGTATCACTCCAGGCTGCGCGGAGGCCGTATTGGAATTCCCCTACCCGATTCTCGTCTGCGACATCGGCGGAACGAACGTGCGCATTTCCGCCGTGGCCGCTCCCGGTTCGGAACTTGCGACCCTCGCCCGGCTGAAAACCCGGACCTTCCCGGGGCTGGCTGAATGCATCGAGAAGGCCGTCGAGGATCGACCTGAATTGAAGCCTCGCTCAGTCCTGGCTTGCGGCGCCGGCCCGGTGTCGAACCGCCGCCTCAGTCTCACCAATGCGCCCTGGGGCATCGACGGCCCGGCGCTGGCGCATCGCCTGGGGCTCTCCCAAGGATTGCTGCTCAACGACTTCGAGGCGCAGGCACTCGCACTGCCGGCCTACCGGGACGATTGGGTCAGGCGGATCGGTCCCCAGAAGCCTCCGCATGCGGGCGTGCAACTGATCCTCGGGCCCGGGACGGGTCTCGGGGTGGCGGCCCTGGTGGAAACCGACGGACGCTTTCTTCCTCTGGCCAGCGAAGCCGCGCATGCGAGCTTCGGGCCGGGCGACGCCGAGGACGAAAGGGTTTGGCCGCATTTGGAACGAGTGCATGGCCGTATCACCGCCGAGGCGGTGATCTCGGGTCCGGGACTCGCGCGCCTGCATCGCGCGCGACAGCATGCATTTGGCCAGGCCGGAGACCTGCTGGACGGCGTTCAGGTGGTGGCGCGCGCCCATGCGGACCCGGGCGGTCCCGAGGCCGCGACGGTCGGGCACTTCTGGCGATTGTGCGGCCGGATGGCGGGCGACATGGCGCTGGCCTTCCTGGCACGCGGCGGGGTGACGCTCGCGGGTGGCATCCTGCCGCGCATCCTCGATCTTCTGGACGAAGTCCAATTCCGCGCGGCCTTCGAAGACAAGGCGCCGATGGGCCATGTTGTGCAGACCATCGAGAGCCGACTGGTGCTGGCGGATGATGCGGTTCTGGCCGGCATGGCGGCCATCGCGGTGGCGCCCCACCGGTACAAACTGGATTATGCGCAACGTGCCTGGAAATAAGGCCGCTTCCGCGACCGCCTCAGGCCGCGTGTTGCGAACTCGGCGACTGGGTCAGCATGGTGAAGAGCGCCGACGGATCGCGCGTCGCGCGCAGCTTCGCGGTGACGGCCGGGTCTCGCAGGACTCGCGCGGTGCGGGCCAATGCCTTGAGATGATCGGCTCCCGCTGACTCCGGAGCGATCAGGAGAAACATGAGATCGACGGGCGCCCCGTCGAGTGACTCGAAGTCGATCGGTCGTTCGAGCCGGGCGAAAACGCCAAAGATGCGCCCGGCCTTGGCGAGCTTCCCGTGCGGAATTGCAATGCCGTTGCCGACGCCAGTCGAGCCCAGACGCTCTCGCTGCAGGAGCGCATCGAAGATTTCCCGGACGGCGATCCCGGAGATCTGGGCGGCTTTTTCGCTCAGCTCCTGCAAGGCCTGTTTCTTGGAATTGACCTTCATCGACGGCAGGATCGCTTCGGCGGTGAGCAGATCGTTCAGCGACATGGCGTTCCGGCGTCCAATTGTTTCGATGTCAGAGGCAAAATTCGTGCCGCAGCGCAGCTCAGGCTGCTCCGCGGTCAACGTGGCTGGGCGTCACCCGTTTCGGTCGCGGCGGGGTCGATCCAGCCGATGTTGCCATCGGACCTTCGGTACACGATGTTGACGCGCCCATTCCCCGCATGGCGGAACACGTGAACGGGAGCGCCGGTAAAGTCGAGCTCCATGACGGCCTCCGACACCGGCAGGTTCTTCAACGCGCTGGTCCGCTCCGCAATGACGATGGAATGGAAATCCGTCCCCTCGTCTTCGTCGTGAACCGGCGCTTCGATGACATAGTCGGCCACCATCGTGTCGGCAACCTCAGCCAGATGACTGATGCTGCCGGGAGCATGATGGTCCTTGAGGCGGCGCTTGTAACGACGCAGCCGCTTCTCGAGCCTCTCTGCCGCCTGGTCGAAGCTGGCGTAGGGTTCTTGAGCGCGGCCTTCCGCCTGGAGCGTCACGCCCGAGGCGAGATGGAGGGTGCAGTCGCAACGGTAGCCGGACCCCTCGTGGTCGAGAATGACGTGACCGGTGACCGACCCATCGAAATATTTGCCCGTGGCGGATCCAACCTTTTCGGTGACATGGAGGCGAAGAGCCTCGCCAATGTCGAAATTCTTTCCTGAAACCCGGAGGACCATGGCTCGCCCCATCTATCCGGCTGATCCGTCATCCGGCGGCGGCTTCGACTGAGCCTTGCCGTCGATCTCTCCGGACCGCCTCCGCCAAGCGTTAAGTGTGTCGCGGGCGCAAGTCAACGGAGCGCTGCGGCAAGCTCAGCAGCCTGAAAATCGCCATTTTTCCGGCGGTCTTCACGCGGTTTTTTCCCGGGTCGAGGGCGCCACCGTCAGGCGCTGCGTTGATGCATCGCCATCTTCTCGCGGCGGCGTTCGACCGACGATGGAATGCGCAAACTCTCGCGGTATTTCGCAACCGTCCGCCGAGCGATGTCGATATTCTGCTCCTTCAGCTTCACCACGATGGCGTCGTCCGACAATACGTTGGCGACCGGTTCGTGCTCGATGAGTTGCTTGATGCGGAACCGCACGGCCTCGGCCGAGTGCGACTCGCCACCGGTCCGCGCAGGGATCGAGGCGGTGAAGAAGTATTTCAGTTCGAAAAGTCCGCGCGGACAAGCCATGTATTTGTTGGACGTCACGCGAGACACCGTCGACTCGTGCATGCCGATCGCATCCGCAATCGTCTTGAGATTCAGCGGGCGCAGATGCTCTACGCCATGGGCGAAGAATGCATCCTGCTGACGTACGATTTCGGTCGAAACCTTGAGAATCGTGCGGGCTCGCTGCTCGAGCGATTTGGTGAGCCAATTCGCGGTTTGCAGGCAACTGGCCACGAAGCTCTTGTCGGCCGCCGTGCCCTTCGCGCGAGAGATCCTTGCGGCGTAGGTCTGATTGACGAGGACACGCGGCAGCCCCTCGGGATTGAGCTCGATGTGCCACGATCCATCGGGCGCAGCCCTCACGGTGACGTCGGGAACGACCGATTGCACCACGCCACCGCCAAAGGCGCGGCCAGGTTTCGGGTCCAGACGTCTGATCTCCGCGACCATTTCGGCGAAATCTTCTTCATCGACGCCGCAAAGTTTGCGCAAGGAGGAGAAGTCGCGCTTGGCGAGCAACGGCAGATTGTCGAGAAGAGCCTGCATGGCCGGGTCGAGCCGATTGCGTTCACGAAGCTGCAGCGCCAGGCATTCCGACAGGTTGCGGGCGGCGATTCCGGACGGGTCGAACTGCTGGATCTTGAAGAGAACGGCAGAAACGTTTTCAGGGCTGGCGCCGAGGCGCTCGGCCACGGACTCGATGGTCTCGGTCAGATATCCAGCCTCGTCGACCGCATCGATCAACGACAGCCCGATCAAGCGGTCGGCCGGGGCCGAGACGGCGAGCGACAATTGTTCGGCCAGATGGTCGTGCAGCGTCACGCGCGCGGCAACATAGGCTTCGAGGTCGGCGGGTTCGCCATCGGCGCCGCCCGACGCTCCATTCCACGAGGTTGCGGACAGGCCGGAGCCCTCCAGGGGAGACATCTGCTCGGCTGGAGATGTGGCGCGCTCCACGTCGAAGCTGTTGCTCACTTCGGTGCCGAGATCGGCTTCGAGCGTGCGCTGGTCGGCCACCATCGAATCGGTGGCCCAGTCGCCCTCCTGATGCAGGTCGATGGGCCCGGACTCGGGGCCATCCTCGCCCCAGCGATCGGCCGACGGCGAGATCTCTTCGAGGATTGGATCGGGGCGCTCGTCCGCCCGCTCGAGCAAAGGATTACGCTCCAGTTCCTCCTCGACGAAAGCGCTCAGCTCCACGTTGGAGAACTGAAGCAGCTTGATCGCCTGCAGCAGTTGCGGCGTCATCACCAGGGATTGACCCTGGCGCAGCATAAGCTTCGTTGAAAGCGCCATCGCGTACCAACTCAATCGCCACCCGCGGAGCCCGACGTGTCGGCCCGCTTCTTGCATATAACCGAGTTTGAGAGTGATGGCTATGCGCTACACTGCATTGCTGGACGATTCTGCATGCTTCTTGTGCAAAGCGTAAAGAGGCCGGTGGCGAGCCACGCCAGCGGCGGCTCTCACATTCTGAAATCTTCGCCCAGATAAAACCGCCGGACATCGGGATTGGCCACGATCTCGTCGGGGGAGCCTTCGGTCAGCACGTGGCCGGAGTGAATGATGTAGGCACGGTCGATCAGGCCTAAGGTCTCGCGGACGTTGTGATCGGTGATCAGCACACCGATGCCGCGACGCTTCAGGTGATGCACGAGCTGCTGGATGTCGCCGACGGCGATCGGATCGATCCCGGCAAAGGGTTCGTCGAGAAGCATGAACGACGGCTGGCCCGCGAGAGCTCGGGCAATCTCGCAGCGTCGACGTTCGCCGCCGGACAGCGCGATGGAGGGCGACTTGCGCAGGCGCTTGATGTCGAATTCCTCGAGCAGCGATTCCAGTTCTGCCTCGCGCTGGGCCTTGTCGGAAATCGTGACCTCTAGCACCGCCCGGATGTTGTCCTCGACGTTCAGGCCCCGAAAAATCGAAGCTTCCTGAGGAAGATAACCGATGCCCAGACGGGCGCGGCGATACATGGGCAGGCGCGTGACGTCGTGCCCGTCGAGTTCGATCGCACCCTTGTCCGGCCGAACCAGCCCGGTGATCATGTAGAAGACCGTGGTCTTGCCAGCGCCATTGGGGCCCAGAAGCCCCACGGCTTCGCCCCGGCGAACCGCAAGGCTCACGTCCTGGACGACCTGTCGCCCCCGATAGCTCTTGCCGAGATGGTAGACGCCAAGCCAGCCCTGTCCGAGCACGCCGGGGTCCTGCACGTGGTGGGAGAAGGGCGAATGGACGTCGAGCACGTCCCTGTGCGGCAGGTCGGCGTCCGGGCCGGCGTGATCGCCCGTTCCGTTGATGCCTCCGGCTTGGCCTGGTGGTCTCGTCAGCAAGAAAAATCGCTTTCCGAAGCGCGTTGCAATTGATCAGCCCTAGCGCGCCCGATGCAGCCGCGCAACTCGGTGCGTTGCCGGTGCGCCATTCGCGTGCATCTAGCGCCCGGCGGGTCGCTTGCGATCATCGGAACTGCCCGGCGTGAAGATGCTGCTGACGCGACCGCCCACGACCTGCGCCTGTCCGCTCGTCAGATCGTAGATGAGCCGGGAATCACGATCACCCTTGGTGATGTTGGGGCCCTGGCTCAGCACGACGTTGCCGATGAGATAGACCTTGTTCTCCCCGCGATCGTAGACGCCGCGCTCACCCGTGCCGACCTGATCGGCCGACGTGATGGTGACGGGGCCCGCAGCTTCGATCCGGCGGATCTGGCTGCCCTCCGCACCGGCCGCGGGCGCGGCGCCTTCCGCGGGAGCTTCCTCTTTCGACAGGAGCACCACGAGCGTCGACGCGCGGAGCGTGGCCTCACCCTGCTTGGCGACGACACCGCCGGAGTAGACGAGCTTCTGCTCCTTGTCGAAATATTCGAGCTTCGCGGCATCGACCGAGACCGGCGCCCGTGAGTTGCCGCCCGGGAGGATCGGCGATGGTCCGCCCTTCTTCTGGGCCAGCGCGGGGCCTGCCGCCAACACCGCGACGAGCGCGAAGGCGCTGGCCGCGACGGCAAGGGGGCGGGTCGAGAGGTGGGGCTTGCATGTCTTCATGGCGCTGCGCCTTTCGGTGTGGCCGGTTCGTCCGCCCGTTCGGGAGACGAATCCTTTCCGGGAACGAGTGTCGACCTGACGTTACCCGCGAAGGTGATGACGCGCCCATTGTCGACGATGTCGAGGCGGTCGGCCAGCACGGTGCCGTTCGACATGATGAGGTTCACGGGTTTGTCGGAGACGACGGTCCCGGCCTTGAAGTCCATCTGGGCGCTCTGCAGCGTGATGTCGTAGCCGCTGTCGCTGCGAATCCGGACCGCACCCTGAAAATCCATGAACTCGCGCGTGCTGTCGTAAATGCCGAATGGAGACGCGACCGTGACCGTCGTCTGATCGGCCATGGCGATGCGGGCGTCGAGATCCTTCAGTTCGATGATGCTCGGTTTGCGAACGTCCTGAACTCCCGACGTGGCGCGGACTTCATAGGGACGGCCGTCCTTGCGGAAGCCGTTCAGCCTCGGCTGTTCCATGGTGACGCGGGTGCCATCGAGATTGGCGCCGCTGATGCTGACATCATGCGGGATGTCGCCGAAGGGATTGAAGACGCCCACCCCCACGAGGGCGACGATGCCGAAGAGCGAGGCCGCGAGGATGAATCGGCGCAAAAAAGTGACGCGCGTCGAATGGCGTCCGGCGGCGCGGAAGGCGCGCGAGCGCGTCGCTTCGAACGTGCCTCTGTGGCTCCGATCGCCATTCATTTCCGTCACCCGGATCACCCGTCCTGTCGGATCAGCCCTGCGCCACGACGGCGCCGCAGGCGTCCGGGCCAGCGTCGAAATATAAGTCCTCGCCGGGGAGTTTCCAGCGGGGCGCGGCCTCGGCTTTGCAATGTCGCCGCAGTGCGGCGCTGAAGCAACGCACCCTTACTGGTGAGCGAATATGTCCTGCTCGTTCCAGCCCAGCAAGTCGAGGCGCGCCCGCATCGGCAGAAAGGAAAAACACGCTCGTGCAACGTCCGCACGGTTCTCCCGCTCGAGCATCATGTCGAGACGGGCGCGAATCTGGTGCAGGTGCAACACGTCGGAGGCCGCATAGGCGAGCTGGGCGTCGGTCAGAACCTCGGCTGCCCAATCGGACGATTGCTGCTGCTTCGACAGATCGACGCCGATCAATTCGCGCGCCAGATCCTTGAGCCCGTGCCGGTCCGTGTATGTCCGCACGAGCTTGGACGCGATTTTGGTGCAATAGACCGGGCCGGCCAGAACCCCGAAGGCCTTTTCGAGCACGGCAATGTCGAAGCGGCCGAAGTGGAAGATCTTGGTGACCGCAGGGTCGGCGAGGAGCCGCTCGAGATTTGGAGCTCTGCCCTGCCCGGCGGCGATCTGCACCACGTCGGCGGTGCCGTCGCCGGACGACAATTGCACGACGCAGAGCCGGTCCCGGTGCGGGTTCAGCCCCAAGGTCTCCGTATCGATCGCCACGCTGGCGCCGAAGTCCACCCCGTCGGGCAGATCGCCCTGGTGCACCCGTATGGTCATGTGGCCCATCGCTCCCTGTCTCGTCCCTGCAACGAGCCCGTCTGTCTACCGCCGGACCTCCGGCTCGGCAAGCTTGCGGCGTGCCCGGCCGCCGCAGGAACATTGCGCCACCGGCATGAGTTGGCCTGCCGCATGATGCCGGGAGGGCGAGATGGAGTTGCAAGGCAAGGTCGCGCTGGTGACGGGAGCAGGATCGGGCATTGGGCGCGCCAGCGCCTCGCGGTTGGCGCGTGCCGGCGCCAAAGTCGGCCTGCTGGGGCGCACCGCAGACCAACTCGAAACCGCCGCGGAGGCGATCCGGCGCGCGGGAGGCGACGCCAGGGTTCTGGTGGCCGACGTTGCTGAAAGCGACCAGATGCAGCGCGCCGTTGCGGATTTGGTCGGCGCTTACGGACGGCTCGACATCGTGGTCGCCAATGCGGGGATCAACGGGGTCTGGGCCCCCATCGACGAGATTACGCCCGAGGAATGGTCCCGAACCGTCAATATTAATCTGACCGGCGCCTATCTCACGGTCCACCATGCAGTGCCGCACCTCAAGCGCGCGGGCGCGGGTTCGATCGTGCTGATGTCCTCGATCAACGGGACGCGCGTCTTTTCGACTCCCGGAGCGAGCGCATATGCGTCCACGAAAGCCGCGCAGTTGGCTCTGGCGCAGATGCTGGCGCTCGAGCTCGCCAAGCACAAGATCCGGGTGAATGCGATCTGCCCGGGGCGAATCGACACCGAGATCGGCGACAATACCCAGGCGCGCAACGCTCAGGAGGCGGGCGAGATCGGGGTGCCGGACGACGCCATTCCGCTGACCGACGGCGCATCGGGGGAGGCGGAGGACGTCGCCGACCTGGTCGAGTTCCTGTGTTCCGACGCGGCGCGGCACATTACCGGCACCCCGGTCTGGATCGACGGTGGACAATCGCTGCTGAAAGGCTGAGCTTGCCCCAAGGAGCCGTCGGCCGACCTGCGGCAGAGGAGACATTGAGTACCCGGAAGCGATTGCCTATAATGATTATCCCAAGTGAAGTGAAACGCACGTGACACCAGCACAAGTCAGAATGGCTCGCGCCGCCGTCAATTGGTCCCTCGACCAACTGGCGCAGAAGGCCGGCGTCCACCGCAACACGATCCACAATTACGAATCGGGCCGGTACTCCGGCAGCCCGGAGAAGCTGCGCGCGGTGCGACGGGCGTTGCAGGGAGCGGGGGTCGAATTCATCGACGGCCCGGAGGCCAGTGGCGTGCGGCTGCGCTCTCCGCTCGCCTCACCCGAGACCGCCGCGCTGGCGGCGGGTGTGGCTGGAGCTGTAGCGGCCCATCAGGTGCTGGTCGTCAACAGCGTGCCGGAAGTCCGATCCCTCGCCAGATCCATTCTGGAGGAGCTCAGCCTCGGGGTGGTGGAAGCCGAAAGCGGCGAAGAGGCCCTGATGATTCTGCAGGAAAAGGCCGTTGGCTTGTCCGCAGTCCTGTCCGACGTCGCCATGCCGGGAATGGACGGTGTCCTGCTCGCCAACATCATCATGAAGACCTGGCCGGCCATCAAGGTGATCCTCTCGACGGCGGCCGAGGGCGACCTCAACCTGCCGCAGAATGCCGAGATCATCGCCAAGCCGTGGCGTATCAGCGAGATGTTTCGTCTGTTCCGCGGGATCTGACGGCTCACCCCGCCGTCGGGTCGAGCACGATCTTGCCCATGCCGGGATCGCCTTCCATCATGGCGTGCGCATGAGCCGCCCTGGACAGCGGCAGAACATGGGCGATCTGCACCTTGATCTTGCCTTCGGCGGCGGCGGCGAAACATTTTGGACGATCAGCGTCCCGCGAGCCCGGCATCCCACGGATCGTGATCTTCCGGTCGTAGAGATGGAAGAAATCGATCATGACGTTGGGCCCGCCATGCGCGCCCGCCGTGACGAGCCGGCCGTTCTCGCCGATCGCATGAAATGCCTCGGGCAGGACCTTGGGGTTGGCGATGTTGTCGTAGAGAACGTCGACACCCTTTCCGCCGGTGATCCGCATGACCTCCTCGCGCAGGTTCTGCGATCCGTAATCGACCGCGTGATCGGCTCCGAGCGCGAGACCGAGGTCGGCGCGCTCGCGCGTGCCCGCCACCGCAATGACCCTCGCGCCCACCACGTTTTTGGCGATCTGGATTCCGACGCTGCCGAGGTTTCCGCTGGCGCCCATGATCAGCGCCCATTCACCGGCCTTGAGTTGCGCGACATTGACCAGCAGGTTCCAGGCCGTCGGGCAATGACGCATGACGACGGCGGCTTCATGGAAACCCAGGGCGTCCGGCAGGGCGAAAGCCACGGCGGCCGGGACGCAGACCTTCTCGGCGAAGCCGCCGGGCCGCTTGATGCCCATCATGCCGGAGCGGCCGGTTCCGCCCGAGCCGTCCTCCGCCACCGGATCGAGCGGCATGCGGCCGGCGGCGCAGACACGATCGCCGGGCTTCCAGCGCGTCACGCCGTCGCCGATCGCGTCCACCACGCCGGCGCAGTCGACGCCGGGGATGAGGGGGAGTTCGACGCCGCGCTGCGCCTGCGCGCCGCGCCGCACGGCGACATCGAGCACGCGATTGACCGTGGCGGCATGAACCACGATCCGGATTTCACCGGCTCGCGGAGCCGGATCGGGAACATCCTCGTAGCGCAAGACGTCCGGCGGACCGAACTCGTGAATCACGATCGCCTTCATGCTTCCCCTCCCCGATGTCTTCACGCGGACTTTGCGTCCGTCGCGGTCTTCAAGCCTGCTTTTCGACCTTGCGGCGCAGATAGTTGAAATTGACGGTCTGCTGCTCGGGGCTCAGCAGCTTCTTCCGCAGGGCCATGACGTGCTCGCGCTCGAATTCCGGCGCCGTTGGCCCCGCGGCCTCGGCGATCATGTGGATCTGGCAGGCATTTTCCAGCATCAGGGCGATGATGACGGATTCTTCGATCGACGTGCCGCAGACCACGACGCCGTGGTTCTTCAGAAAGACGACCGGGTGAGAGCCGAGCGCCTTGGCGACGCCGTGTCCCTGATCCTTCTGGCGGATCAAGTCGATGGTGCCGGTGTAGACGCCGTAATTGTCGACGAAGAGGGCGCTGGGCTGACTCAGCGCCAAAAGCTTGCGGCCGCTGGCCGAAAAGGCAACCGAATAGGGCGGATGCGTATGGATGATCGAGGTGATGTCGGGGCGCAGCTTGAAGATTTCGGAATGGATGAAGACTTCGCTGTGCCGTGGCGCCCAGCCTTCGACCTTCTCACCCTCGAGATCGCAGGTGACGAGATTGTCGACGGTCATCTCGTCGAAGCCGAACGAATGCGGCTTCATGTAAAAGCGCGTCGGATCGTCCGGGAGGCGCACGGAAATATGGCCGCGCGTCAGGTCGCCCTGGCCCTCCATGGCGAGGATGTGGCCACCTGCCACGAGCTTCTGCTTGGCTTCGTCGCGCGTCATTGACGCCTCCCTGTTCATGTTCTTGTCGTGGAGCCGCCCCACGTCGGGCGTGGAGCGGCTGTATGATCGTCAGATCGCCGCGATGACGGCGATCTCCACCTTGTATTGAGGAGACGCCAGCCGGGCCTCGACGGTGGCACGCGCCGGCGTATTGCCGGGCGACACCCACTTGTCCCAGACGGCATTCATCTCCGCGAACGTCCCGATGTCGACCAGCCAGATATTGGTCGACAAAATCCTGGTCTTGTCGGTGCCGGCTTCGGCCAGGGTCGCGTCGATGATGTCGAGGATTTCCTGCGTCTGCTCACCGACGCTCTTGCCCGCGGCCTTGTCGGCGACCTGTCCGGCCAGATAGACGGTATTGCCATGGACCACGGCCTTGCTCATGCGTGCGCCGGGACCGATACGCTTGATAGTCATGAAAACCCTCTCGTTTGGATGCTGAAGATCAAAGCGTCTTCATGCGCGGAACATCGCCCATGAAGTCGCGCTTGGCGAGTTCGACACCATTGTGCCGAAGGATCGCGTAGGCGGTCGTGTGATGGAAGAAAAACTGCGGCAGCGCCTGATGCAGCGCGAAATCCACCCCCTGCATGGCGCGCTTGTTGGGTCCGGCCATCCAGGAGATTTCCTTTTCGGCGCCGGCGTCGATCGCCGCGGGATCGACGCCCTGCACGAAGGCGATGGAAGCCTGGACGCGCGCCTTCAGATCCTCGAAGCTCTTTTCATCGCCGGGCATTTTGGCGACCTCGACGCCTGCCAGCATGCCCACGAGATTTCGGGCCCAGTCGGTCGAGGCCGTGACCTGCTTCTGGAACGTGAACATGTTGGGGTAGAGCCGCGCCAGCAGGATGGCGCTGGGATTGATCTTTCTGTCGGCGCAATGCGCCGATGCCTTGTCGAGCAGCCCGGACAGCGAGCCCAGCATCTGGAGCAGGATCGGCGTGGTAGCCTGGTGAAGCGACAAGGTCATGCGATCCTCCTGAGGGGTTCTTGTGTCTTTCAGGGATAAAGCATGGCCATGCCGGCTTCAAGCAGGGGCGCGGGGCCCTAGATTGGGATGAAAGCCAAGCATGCAATCGAGAGAGCGACAAGGGAGCTGAACGTGCGCAAACAGATGGCGGTCGGATTTCAGCCGATGGCGAGCGCCGA
>JAQGJH010000095.1 GCA_028290705.1 Hyphomicrobiales bacterium | reverse complement strand
TGGCCCGATCTGGCGCGGCTCAAGCCGCCGGCGCCGCCGCGCGGCTCGAAGGCCGACATCGAGGCCGCGACGCAGCTTCTGAAGAACGCCAAGCGTCCGGTGATCCTGTGCGGCAAGACCGCCTGGTCGCAGGAAAGCTGGGATGCGCGCGTCGCGCTGGCCGAACGCCTCGGCGCGGTGGTTTTCACCGACCTCAAGAACAGGGCGTCTTTCCCGACAGACCATCCGTCACATGTTTGCGCACCGCTCGAACAGGTCGGCCGCTCGGCTGACTTCGTGCGCGACATTCTCCGAGAGGCGGACGTCATTCTGGCCCTCGACTGGGTGGATCTGGAGGCTGCTGTCCGCCTGAAGGGCACGAAGCTCGAGGCCAAGACCATCCACGCGACGCTCGATCACCATCTGCACAATGGCGCGCACGCCAATTACCTGTCCCTGCCGGAACTGGACGTGTTCATGGCGGCGTCGCCCGACGCGGTCGTGGCGGACCTGCTGGCCGAACTCGGCCCCGGATCGAAGGCGGTCTGGAAAGAGCCGGTGCGCCGCGTGCCCAAGCGCGACACCACCCGGATCGACGTCGATCAGATCGCGCTGTCTCTGCGCGCCGCCTTCGATGATCCCGCAAAGGTGAGCCTGACCGGCGTGTGCCGGAAGTGGCCTTCCGACGTCTGGCCCTTGCGTGACCCGCAGGCTTATTTCGGCAAGGACGGCGGCGGCGGAATCGGCGGCATGCCCTCCATTTCGATCGGCTGCGCGCTGGCCATGCATACCAAGGGACGCCTCACTGTCGGGGTGTTGGGAGACGGCGACTTTCTGATGGGCGGCCACGCGCTCTGGACGGCGGTGCGGCACAAGATCCCGCTGATGCTCGTCATCAACAACAACCGCTCCTATTTCAATGACGAGTTGCACCAGGAGACGGTGGCGCGGCGTCGTAACCGCCCGGTGGGCAACCGCTGGATCGGCCAACAGATCGCCGATCCGGATGTCGACCTCGCCAAGTTTGCCGAGGCGCAGGGCGCCATCGGGATTGGTCCCGTGACCGACCCGGCGCAGCTCGACGCCGCCATGAAGCGCGGCGCGGAAATCCTGGCAGCCGGGGGCGTGTGCCTGATCGACGTTCACGTCAATCCGGGGGACGAACGCGGCGCGACCACCACGGGACACCGTGCGACCTGAGTGGCCCGTCTGCTGCTCGGAGTGCCGTCTTAAAAAGCGTGAAAGCCCGGCGCATGGCCGGGCTTTCTGCCGCAGTCCGGGGCTGGGGGGCGAATATGGACCACGGCTCCGATTAAACGCACGAAGCCGCGTGCCGGTTCCGAGCAGGCGCGAGTTTCTTGCCATCCGCGGAAACTTTACGTAATTCGACGAACATTTTCCGGATTATACTTTGCTCGACTCTGCCTGAGAGAAATTCGTGACGCCTGGAGACTGGGCTGCGATTGAGCGATCTCCCAAAATACTCCCCTAATTTCTCAGAGCAAAAAGTTCCGCTCACCCTCGCGGATTGACCATAATCGCTCAAAGCGTGTCTATTTCGCCATATCGGTTTGATTTTCGACAAAAAAAGCCTAGAAAACACGCAGGTTCGACACCTTCACCGGATCGTGATTGGCGTCGGGCTCGAATCATTGACGCCCAGGCGCGTCGAAAGTATACACCGCCGACTTGGATGAGTAATGTCGAGCCATTGCTACTATAGCTCGATCACAAGGAAGCACCGAGAGATTCAGTGCGCAAGAGTTCGAAGGAGTATGAGTCATGCGCGAGTTGAGATCGCAGTTCGTCATCTGGGATCAGATCGGCGGCGGGAACTACATCATGATCGCGCATGGCGACGGCGTGTACGAGAAGCGCGAAGGATTCCGGTCCCGCCGGGAGGCGGAGGAATGGATCGAGCGCCGGTTGCGCAAAAGCCGGCTCGAGTCGCTCGAGGAAGCGGTCTTCTCCGAGCCCTGGCTGCGCGACACGCAGAGGACCACGAGCGTCCACTGATCGTCGAGAGTATCGAGAACAGCGCCGGGCCCTGCCCGGCGTTTTCGTTTTCAGCTGGCGGCAACGACGTTGATTGTACTGTTTTGCATCCGTCTGTTCGCCGTTTCAAGGAAAGCGCGCAATTCATGCTGCACGGCACAAGCAACGTGCAGGTTTTGCGTATCCCTTCGGCAGACCTTGCCTTGACTTGCCTGTGGCCGTGACTGACCCTGACACGCCTCGTGCATCTCAAAACGGTCGTGTCTCATGCGCCAACTTCCACTCCGCCTGGCTTTTCTCGCAACCGCATTTCTGCTGACGGGCGCGCCGTCTCGCGCTCAGACCGACAGCTTCAAGGTCGCGGTGGGCGCTCCGGGAAATTGGGATACGGGCGTGACCGAAGTCGGCAAGCGCGCCGGCATCTTCAAGAAGCACGGCATCGAAATCGAAAGCCTGTTCACCAATGGCGGCGGCGAGACGATGCAGGCGGTCATCTCCGGCAGCATCGACATCGGCATTGCGGCCGGCACAGCCGCGACCATGGGGGCGTTCTCGAAGGGAGCGCCGGTCCGCATTCTCGCCGCCGGGACGACGGGCGCGGGCGATCTCTTCTGGTACGTTCCGGCCGCTTCGCCGCTGAAGAGCTTCAAGGATCTGGCCGGCAAGACGGTGGCGTATTCCACCAACGGAGCCTCGACCCACACGACGCTGCTGGCGCTGATCGACACCTTCAAGATTGCTGCCAAACCCATCGCGACCGGCGCATCCGCCGTCACACTCACGCAGGCGATGACCGGTCAGGTCGACGTCGGCTGGGCGTCCCCGCCTTTCGGCCTCGACGCCCTCGAGCAGGGACGCATCCGCCTCATCGCGCGCGGCAGCGATGCGCCGTCCACGCGCGACCAGACCGTTCGCGTCCACATCGTCAATGCTGCCGTGCTGGAGAAGCGCGGCGATGCGGTCAGACGGTTCATGGACGCCTATCGCGAAAGTCTCGAGTTTCTGTATGCGGATCCGAAGGGCGTCGCTCTCTACGCCGAATATGCCAAGATCGACGTGAAGCTCGCCGAGCGCATCCGCGACGAATTCATGCCGCGCGCCGCCATGAATCCCGACCAGGTGTCGGGCATCCCGGCGATCACAGCCGACGCCATCACCTTCAAGGTTCTCGCCGCGCCGCTGAGCGACGCGCAACTGGCGCAATTGATCCAGATTCCGCCGCGGCGCTGAAAGGCCCAGGGCATTCGACACACACGAGGAGACGAGCATGAAGTCGGCAAAGGTCCTGCGTTCCCTGGTTTTCGCTCCGGTCATGCTCGCCATGGCGGGCGCCGTGACTTTCGCGGCCAGCACGGGTGCGGCCGCCCAGACCTATCCGTCCAAGCCGGTGCGCCTGGTGCTGCCCTATTCGCCCGGCGGCATCATCGATTACGTTGGCCGCACTGTCGCGCAGCATCTCTCCACGACGCTCGGCCAGCAGGTGATCGCGGAAAACCGGCCGGGCGCCGGCGGCATCACCGGGACCGACACGGTCGCGCGCTCGACTCCCGATGGTTACACGATCGTCATCATGGATCCGGCCATCGTCATCAATCCGACGCTGCAGCCTTCCATGCCCTACGATCTGTTCAAGCAGCTCGAAGTGGTCTCGATGATCAGTTCCTCTCCCGAGGTCGTGGTCGTGGCGCCTGAACTTCCGGTCAAGAACATGAGCGAACTCATCGCCTATGCGAAGGCCAATCCCGGCAAGCTGAACTTCGCCTCGGCCGGCATCGGGACCACGCCGCATCTGGCGGGAGAATTGTTCAAGCAGCGCACCGGCGTCGACGCCACCCACGTGCCCTACAAGAGCATCGGCCAGTCCTATCCCGACATGATGAGCAACAAGATCCAGTTCGCGTTCAGCTCCATCGCCGGCGCCCTGCCCTTCACGACGGACAATCGCGTCCGGCCCATCGCCACCACGGGATTGAAGCGCAGCGAAGTCTATCCCGACTTGCAGACGGTCGATGAATCCGGCCTGAAAGGCTTCGAGGTCGATCTCTGGCTCGGCATTTTCGCCCCGTCGGGCATGCCCGCCGACGTCATGTCCAAACTCAACGGCGCATTGGGCGAGGCGCTGAAGAATCCTGAACTCATCAAGGCTTTCGCGAAGGTCGGCGTCACGGCGCGCGGCACCAGCCCGCAGGAAGGCGCTGCCTTCCTGAAGAGCGAATTCGACAAATGGAAGAAGGTCATCGAGGACGGCAAGATCAAGGACAATTGATCCTGGACGAAGTGGACCGACCGGAATGATCATTCGAGCCCCGAAGGACTTCTGGTCCGGGTTGATGTTTCTGACCTTCGCCGCCATCGGCCTGCTGGCGGCGAGCGGGTACTCCATGGGGCGCGGCGGGCGCATGGGTCCGGGCTATTTCCCGGTCGCACTCTCCGCCGTGCTTGCCTTGCTGGGGGCCATCCTGGTGCTGCGCTCGCTCGTTCTCGACGGCGAGGGCGTCGAGCGCATCCAGTTCCGCCCGATCGCCGTGCTGGTGGTTTGCGTGCTGATCTTCGGCGCGATGATTCCGAAGCTGGGCCTCGTGATCTCGCTCTCCTGCGTGACCTTCATCGCGGCATTCGCCGGGCGCGAGACGCGGCCGCTCGAAGCCGCAATGCTGAGCGTGGTGCTGACCGTGCTTTCAGTCGGGATCTTCGTTTATGCGCTGCGGCTGCCGCTCTCCGTCTGGCCGAGCTTCTGAGGCGCAATGATGGACGTTTTTTCAAACATTGCGCTGGGTTTCGGCGTCGCCGCGACCTTTCAGAACATCCTGTATTGCGCGCTCGGGGCGTTTCTGGGGACGGTGGTGGGTGTCCTGCCGGGCATCGGCCCGGTGACGACCGTCGCGATGCTGCTGCCGATTTCCTTCACGCTGGAGCCGACCTCCGCGCTGATCATGATGGCGGGCATCTACTACGGCGCGCAATATGGCGGGTCCACGACCGCGATCCTGATCAACATTCCGGGCGAAGCCTCGTCCGTCGTGACCAGTCTCGACGGCCACAAGATGGCGCGCATGGGGCGAGCCGGTCCGGCGCTCGGCATCGCGGCGCTCGGCTCGTTCTTCGCCGGAACCGTGGCGACCTTCGTGGTGAGTTTCGGGGCGCCTCCCCTCGCCCGCATGGCGCTGCAGTTCGGCCCTGCCGAATATTTTTCACTGATGCTCTGCGGCCTGATCGCCGCCGTCGTGCTGGCGCGCGGTTCGATCGTCAAGGCCATCGCCATGGTGGTGCTGGGCCTGCTGTTCGGCCTTGCGGGATCCGACGTGAACTCCGGCGTGCGACGCTTTACCTTCGGCTTCCAGGGGCTGGCGGACGGCATCGAGTTCGTGGCGCTGTCGATGGCGATCTACGGCATCGCCGAAGTGGCGATCAATCTCGAACGCAAGGCCAGCGAGGTCGCAGTTGCAGGCCGCGTCGGCAGCGTCATGCCGAGCTGGGCGGACATCCGGCATTGCATCCCCTCGGTGCTGCGGGGAACGTCGCTGGGCTCGGTGCTGGGCGTCCTGCCGGGCGGCGGCGCGCTGCTGGCGTCCTTTGCGGCCTATACGCTGGAAAAGAAAGTCGCGAGCCATCCGCGCACCTTTGGCGAGGGGGACATCCGCGGCGTCGCGGCGCCGGAATCGGCCAATAATGCCGGCGCGCAGACATCTTTCATTCCGATGCTGACGCTGGGCATCCCCTCCAATCCCACCATGGCGCTGATGATCGGTGCGCTGATGGTGCACGGCATCACGCCGGGTCCGCGCGTCATGACGGACAGGCCCGACTTGTTCTGGGGCGTGGTGGCGAGCATGTGGATCGGCAATCTCATGCTGGTCGTGCTGAACCTGCCGATGATCGGGCTCTGGATCCGGCTGCTGCGCATGCCCTATCGCCTGATGTTTCCGGCCATCGTGGGCTTCTGCTGCGTCGGCACCTATACGATCAACAGCAACGTGACGGACGTGACCGTCATGGCGTTCTTCATCGTGTTCGGCTACCTCTGCCTCAAGCTGGATTGCGAGCCCGCTCCCCTGATCCTCGGCTTCGTGCTGGGACCGATGATGGAGGAGTATTTGCGGCGGGCGCTGTTGATCTCCCGCGGGGATCCCACGGTCTTCGTGACCTCGCCGATCAGCCTCGGTTTCCTGATCGCGGCAGCGCTGCTGCTCCTGGTCGTGGCCCTGCCGGCGATCCGGAAGAAGCGCGAAGAAGCCATGGTGGAATAGGCCGCGTCACAAAACTGCATCGAGAATCTGCTTCGCCTTCTCGCAGAGAGGTCGGGCCGATGTCGAGCAAAGTTCAGCGGGTTCTGATCGTCAGCGATGCCTGGCATCCGCAGGTGAATGGCGTGGTGCGCACGCTCGAATGGCTGCAGCGGGAGGCGAAGCTCTGCGGCGTCCGCGTCGATCTGCTGACCCCGGACCTGTTCCGATCCGTTCCCATGCCGACCTATCGGGAAATCCGGCTGACGCTGGCGCGCGTCTCGGACGTCGCGGCGCGGATCGATCGGCTGGCGCCGGACGCCATCCACATCGCCACCGAGGGACCGCTCGGCCTGTCCGTGCGCAAATACTGCCTCATGCGCCAGCGGTCCTTCACCACCTGCTACCACACGCGGTTTCCGGAATATATCGCGGCGCGCCTGCCTGTTCCGCTGTCATGGACCTATGCTGCGCTGCGCCGCTTCCACGGACCGGCGTCGGCGACGCTGGTGGCGACCGCCGCGTTGAAGGACGAGTTGGCCGCGCGCGGCTTCGGCAATCTCAAAATCTGGAAACGAGGCGTGGATCTCGCGCTTTTTCAATCGGGGCGCGGGTGCCTGCAGCATCTTCCCAGGCCAATCCTGCTCAGCGTCGGCCGCGTCGCGGTGGAGAAAAACCTCGAGGCCTTTTTGGGATTGAAAACTCCCGGCAGCAAGGTGGTGGTCGGCGACGGGCCGGCGCGCGACGATCTCGCGCGGCGATTTCCGGACGTGCACTTTCTCGGCCACCGCCAGGGACGCGAACTCGCCGACCTCTATGCGTCGGCGGATGTCTTCGTGTTTCCGAGCCGCACCGACACGTTCGGGCTCGTGATGCTGGAAGCGCTGGCGGCCGGGACGCCCGTGGCGGCGCTGCCGGTCCAGGGGCCTCGCGAGGTTCTGGGCTCGTCGGGCTGCGGGATCATGGACGAGAATCTCGGCGCCGCCATCGAAGCTGCGATGCGCATCCCGCGTCACGCGTGTCGATCCTATGCGTCGGATTTCGGCATGCGCGAAAGCGCCGAGAGTTTCTTCGGGCATCTTTGCGGCGCCTGCGATGGCGCGGCCGGCGAGTCCGACATTACGCGGCCGGCCGCCATCGCGTAGCCTGGGCCGGTCCGGCGAGAACGGCCTTCGAAGAATCCGTCCAGTAGACGAGTTCGAGGCGGCCGTCCGGGTGCTCCACCACGGCGGAATTCGACTCCACCCAATCGCCGGTGTTGACGTAGAGAATGTCGCCCATCTGCTGATAAGCGGGTCGATGAATGTGGCCGCACAGCACGATGTCCGCCTCGTGCTTGCGGCCTTCCATCGCGACCGCCTGCTCGAAGGCGCTGATGAAGTTGACGGCGCGCTTCACCTTCTGCTTGCTCCACGCGGAAAACGACCAATAGGGAAGATCGAAGGCGCGGCGGATGCGTGCGATCCAGCGATTGATCCAGATGGCGGCGTCATAGGCCCAGTCGCCCAGCAGCGCGAGCCAGCGGACGTTGCGCACGATCGTGTCGAACTTGTCCCCATGCAGGATCAACATCCGACGGCCGTCGGCGGTCTCGTGGATGGCTTCTTCGACGATCTCGATGCCCCCGAACGTCGAGCCGGCGTAATCGCGCAAGAACTCGTCGTGATTGCCGGGGACGTAGACGAGGCGCGTTCCCTTGCGCACTTTCCGCAGGATTTTCTGGACGACGTCATTGTGCGCTTGAGGCCAGTGCCAGACGGCGCGAAGCCTCCAGCCGTCGATGATGTCGCCGACGAGATAGATGGTCTGCGCGTCGTAAACGCGGATGAAGTCGATCAGCGCGTCGGCCTGACAGCCGCGCGTGCCGAGGTGCACGTCGGAGATGAAGAGGGTCCGGACCTGGATCGAGCCGCTTCCAGCTGTCATCTGCACCACTCCAAACCCGCGCCATCCGCCTGTTTTCTGCTGATATGCGTGAGTCCCGTCTCAGTTTCGTGACAGGCGCCTTCACGCGGCTGTCACAGCGCCGCACTAGCCCTGCATCATGTCGCTGACGCTCATCATCTGTTCCATCCTTGCAGGCGTCTCGCTCGCGGTTCATCTGGCGAGCCATCTGCTGGCCTTCGCGCATCTGCGCCGCCGCGAGCCGCACGGGGTCGAGACTCCCCTGCCCTCCGTCAGTCTGGTGCGCCCTCTCTGCGGGCTCGAGCCTTTCACCAGCGAAACGCTCGAAGCGAGTTTCCGGCTCGCTCACCCCGACCACGAGTTGATCTTCTGCGTCATGGACCCGCGCGACTCCGTCGTGGCGCTCGTGAACGACGCCCTCGCGCGTCATCCGCAGGTGCGCGCGCGCCTGCTCGTCGGCGGCGCGGCGCGCAGCGGCAATCCGAAACTCGACAATATGGAAAAGGGCTATCGCGCCGCGACGGGCGACGTGGTGATTTTCGCGGACAGCAATCTGCTCGTCGCGCAGGATTACCTCACGCGCGTGCTCGGGACATTCGACGAGGACGCCGGGCTCGTCTCGGCTCCCCCGGTGGGCAGTTCCCCGTCCGGCCTCTGGGCGGAGATCGAATGCGCCTTGCTCAACACCTATGCGGCGCGCTGGCAATATGCCGTTGCGGCACTGGGTTTCGGCTTCGCACAGGGCAAGACGCTGGCGTTCCGGCGTCGTGATCTCGACGCGGGAGCTTTCGACGCCATGGCGCGCGAGGCGGCCGAGGACGCGGCTGCGACGAAATTCGTCCGTGCATCCGGCCGGGCGGTGAGGTTGGTCGCGCCGCCCTTCCCGCAGCCCATCGGGCGGCGCACGGCGGCGGCTGTCTGGAGCCGTCATCTGCGCTGGGCGCGGCTGCGGCGCGCCACCTTCCCGCTGCTGTTCGCCCCCGAGATCCTGACGAGCGGTCTTGTTCCGGGCGCAGCCGCGGTCGTGGTGGGTCAGGCCGCCGGGCTGCCGCCGGTCGCAGCGGCTTTGGGCTTCGCGCTGGTTTGGTATGGCGCCGAGGCCCGGCTGGCGAAGGCTGCGGGCTGGCCGCTTTCGTGGGGCGCGCCTTTGGCGTTTCTGGGGCGCGACGTGCTGCTTCTCGCGCTTTGGGTCGGCGCATGGACGGGCCGCAGCTTCGTCTGGCGCGGACACGCCATGTCGGCGACCGGCCTCG
>JAQGJH010000066.1 GCA_028290705.1 Hyphomicrobiales bacterium | reverse complement strand
CAGCACGATGCGACCGCGATCGGGCTGCTCGAAACCGGCGATCATGCGCATCAACGTCGTCTTGCCGCAGCCCGACGGACCCAGAAGCGCGAAGAATTCATTCCCGGCCACGTCGAGCGAGAGATCGTCGAGCGCGCGCACACCGCCGAAGGACTTCGACACGCGTTCGATGCGCAGCAATGGTGCAGAGGCGTCAGTCATTTTTGCAGGCAAGGGCGGTCAGCCCTCGTTTCGCATGGCTTCCGCGAGGCGGAACTCCAGGACCTGCGGCTTGACGATCACCAGCCCGCCGCGGGTCTTGTCGACCAAACCTTCGGCCGCGAGCGCCGACAATTCACGGCTGACCTGCTCGCGGCGACAGCCGATGCGCGCCGCAATCACATGGTGGAAGGGCGGCGGCGTGACGATGCGCTCGCCATCGTGGCCGGCGCGCGGATGCGAGAGCCGCAGCAATTCAGAATAAAGCCGGTGCTTCAGATCGAAGATGGCATGTTCGGCCAGGCGCGCGTTGAGCTCGCGCACGCGACCCGTCAGGAGGCGCAGAACCTGATCGCAGCAGGCGCGCGACGCAAAGACGATCTCGCGGAAGATGGCGGCCGGCATGATGCAGAGTTCGCTGCGTGTCAGCGCCGTCACGTTTGCGGACCGAGGGACGGCGTCGATGGCGGCGAGTTCGCCGAAAAACTGCCCGGCGCGCATTTCCGCCAGGATGAATTCCTTGCCGGCCGCCGTACGGATGAGAATGCGGACTTCGCCCGAGACGATGAAATAGACGTCGGACGACTGGTCTTCGTAATCGACGACGGTCTCGCCTTCGTCGAACTTCTTCCAGTTGCAGCGCCGATCGAATTTTTCGAACGCCAGGTCGGTGGCGTCCTTGAAGAAGGGAATGCGCGCAAGCGTCTGCATCAGCGGTCCTCGCACCGGCTCCGCACGCGGATACGGCTACACGTCACGAGCCGGTTGCCCGGCCTTCGAGGCGCATAAGATGCGCGACCTCGCCCCGCGCATCAAGCGGCGCGACGGCGCGCCGCGGAAAGCGTGTTGGACATCAGCATCGCAATCGTCATCGGACCGACGCCGCCGGGCACGGGCGTGATGGCGGCAGCGCGCGCCGCAGCAGCGGCGAACTCGACGTCTCCGACGAGGCGCGTCCTGGGACGCCCCTGTGCATCGACACCCTCGCCCGGAACACGGTTGATGCCGACGTCGATGACGATCGCGCCTGCCTTGATCCACGCCCCCGGGATCATCTCGGGTTGTCCCACTGCGGCCACCAGCACGTCGGCGCGCGCGACCACGCCGGCGAGATCGCGTGTGCGCGAATGCGCAATGGTCACGGTCGCATTCTCAGCCAGCAGAAGCTGAGCCATCGGCTTGCCGACGATGTTCGACCGTCCGAGCACGACGGCGTCGAGGCCGGAGAGAGAAACACCCAGTTCGCGCGCAGCCGCCTGCAGCAGGATCATCGATCCCGCCGGCGTGCACGGGACCAGCGCGCGCTTGCGGTCGCCGATGGCCAGGAGCCCGGCGTTGACGGGGTGGAAGCCATCGACGTCCTTGTCGGGCGAGATCGTCTCGAGCACCACCTGGGCGTCGATCTGTCGAGGCAGAGGGAGCTGCACGAGGATGCCGTGGATCGCCGGATCGGCATTGAGCGCCTGAACCAGCCCGATAAGTTCGGCTTGCGTGGTTGTGGCGGGGAGGTTGTGCTGCACCGAGTGGAAGCCGCAGGTCTCGGCGGCCTTGCCCTTCGAGCGGACATAGACCTGGCTGGCCGCATCCTCGCCCACCAGGACGACGGCCAGGCCCGGCTTGACGCCACGCGCGGCGAGTTCGGCCGAGCCCTTCGCAACGTCCGCGATGACTCCTGCTGCAGCGGCTTTGCCGTCGATGATCAGCGCGCCGGCTGCGGATCTTGTCAGGATCGACGTCTGTCCGATCGGCTGGTTCATGCGGTCATCTCCGGGAAGGGGTCGCCGTCCTTTTAGGCCCGAGCCGTGCCGTCTGCCAAGCGAGGAAAGCCCGTCCGGTTGGCCCAGCGATAGAGAACACGATGCTGGCGGCGCTCTCCCGGTCGCAAATGGATCATTGACGGACGCGCGAACAGATCGCCGTCGAACCCTTCCGGGTCACCCGTCCCGGTCCAGGATTCGATGGCGAGGAAATCGCCGGGCGCCCGGCTCCAGAGGATCAGGTGCGGGAAATCGGGCGCCTCGATCTCCAATGTCCCCCAGGGCGTTTCGTAGGCGACGCTCCGGCCGGCGACATCGAGGAAACAGAGAGCTTCCTCGGAGAAGAGGTCTGGCGCGAGGTCGAGCACCCTGCCCCGCAGCGGCACGGGCCGGGTCCGCCGGCTGAACAGTCCCCCGGGTGCGATGATCGGCACTTCCGGGCGCTCCTGCAGCGAGAAGTGAAAGCGATGCGCGCCTTTGTCGTGCTGCCAGACGAAGCCGGGATGAAGGCCGCAGGCATAGGGCATTGGCCCCTGCCCCTGGTTCTGGACGGAGATGCAGGCTTCCAGCGTATGGGGAGTGAGGCGGTAGGCGAGTTCGAGTTCGAAGTCGAAGGGGTAGGCCAGCCGCGTCGGGGCGTCGGCATGAAGCCGGAAGACGATCGTGTCGGGACCCCGCTGCTCGGCGGCGAAGAGCTTCCCGGCGGCGAAGCCGTGAACCGGCATGGGATGATCGTCCAGGCCGACGCGGATCGCGCCGTTCCGCGACCAGCCGCAGACCGGGAACAGGACCGGGGCGATCCCGCTCCAGACCTCGGGTTCTCCGCCCCATGTGAGCCGGCGGCCGGCGACCTCCCAGTGGCGGCACTCGGCGCCCAAACGCGAAAAGCGGGCGATGGCGTCGCCCGCTTCGATGGTGAGTGAATCAGTCTGCTGCATCGTCGCCTCCCGCATACTCATGCGAAAGGCGACGGAAGCGTCAAGCGATCAGCTGCGCCGGGTCGTATCCGACGCGGAGGAGATCGACTCGGTGGGACGCGCGCCCCCCGACCCGGACGAAACGCCCAAGGCCGCAGCGCCTGCCGCCGACGTTCCGCCGGGCGAAGACACGCCGGACGACTGCGGGCCGCCGCTGGAGCCCTGGCCGGACTTATGCTGGCCCGAAGAGGCTCCCAACTGCCGGCCGGAGCCCTGCTGATTCTTCGGATCGCGGCCCGCGCTCTGGTCCTGATCGTCGTGCGACTTTCCGGAAAACTCTTCCTTGGCCACCTCTGCGGCTGTTTCGGCAGCACGGGTCGCTGCGAGCTTGGCACGCTCGTAGGCATCTTCGGCCGTATGGCGCGCTTCGTCGCGAATGCGCTGGGCCGTCGAGCCCATATATTCGCCCTCGATGCGCGTGCGCGGCAGCATGGCGGCCAAAGCCGCGCCGGCCAGAAGACCGAGAGCGCCGAGAACCAGCGGCTGCTCATGGGCCAGCGTGGCCAGGCCGCTGCGGGCGCGTTCGGTGTATTGGCCCGCACGTTCCTGAGCGTCCGAGAATGTTTCGCTGGCGGCTTCACGCCACTCTTCGGCGCGGGCCGAAACGGCTTCGGTGGTCGAGGAATAAGTATCGCGCATGGCTGACAGGCTCCCGCTGACGGATTCACGAACCGCCGAGGCTTGCGACGCCACTCGGTCGCCGGCGCTCGACAGATTATCTGACAGGTTGGATCGAAGGGCCTCGGCCCGGCCGGACAAGCCCGAGGAGCGACGCGACGGCGAATAATCGCCTTCGTCGTAGCCGAAGCCGGCCGTCGGATCCGCCGTGCGACGAATGAGATCGCCTTGGGCATCGTCGCGATAGATCGACAGACCGCCCTGGTAGCCGTCGTTCTTCATCCTGTTGCGGACGAGGAGCGCCATGCCGGCGCCGATCAGCAGAAAGGGGATCGGATATTCACGTGCTTGGGCGCTCAGATTGGACAACATGGCATCACCATCATGACGTGCGAGAGGAATGGCCTTTGAAGCGGCTGGCGGAGCCGGTCGGGAGAGCGGCCATGGAAGCCGTTCTCCCGACATCGGTCGTCGTTCGTGCTGCTCAGTGGGGTCGCGGCGCGGGAGACGGAGTGCTCCCGACCGCTTGTTTCGCCACGGCGACATCGCGATTGATCTGGTCGAGCGAGCGACTGGGCGTGAGCTTCTCAGGCTTGAGCGCGCTCTTGCCTGCCATGAACAAGGCTCCGCCGATCACCGCCGACACGACCGCCATCAGGATGTGGGCCACGGCCGGCGACAGTCCCCACTGGATCAGGAAGGCGACGCCCGTCTGAAGAAGCAGAAACAGTGCGCCGATGAAGAACACGGCTGCGATCACCATGAGGCCGATCGCCATGACGGCTTGATCGACCTTGTTGCTCATCTCGGCCTTGAGAAGTTTGGCCTCGGACCCGACCAGCGTCGTGGCGTCGTTGATCGCGTCCGAGACGAGCTCCATCGTGGAGCGCCGGCTCGTATCGTGCGTCATGAGCCACCTTTGGGATTTGACGACCCGGAGGAACCTCCCTGCGAGGAAGCGCCGGACGTTCCGCCATAGGAGGCGCCAGCACCGGACCCGCCCTGCGACGAACCGGAGGAAGCAGGCTTGGCTGACGACGCGGAGCCACCACCCGGCTGGCCGGAGGACTGGCGCGACGCACTCGACGCGCTCGACGACATGCCGCTGGAACGCGAACTGCCGGCATCATAGCCGCCTGCATCGCTCGATCCGTACCCGCCACGGCCGGACTGGCCGGAAGTGGACGAGGATCCCATGCGCTGGCCGCCGCGCGCGTTGCGAGGGCTCGGACGGTAGGTCGATCCAGAGGTGTTCTGCGCCGCATTGAGGAAGCGGAACAGCGCGAACCCTGCAAGCACCGAGCCCGCGAAGAACAGGCCGGGGCTGCGGCGGGCCATATCGACGACCGCCTGGGTCATCTCATCGACCGAGCGGTCATTGAGGTCGCGCGTGAACCCTTCGAGCGTCGAAGCGGCGCTGCGAACATAGCGGGCGACCTCGGGAGACTCGTCCTCGAGTTCGCCGGCGGCCGATTGGATCGCGCGGGCGACACCGAGGACCTTTTCTGCGCCGGCGCTCTTCTGCGCTTCGGCCGCGTCGCGGATACGGGAACTGACGTCCTGCGCCAGCTTCGTCGGGTCGAGACCGACTTCGGCTGCAGCATGACGGGCCGTATCGAGCACGCTAGACGTGTCGGATGTGTTGCTCATGCGAGGTGACCCCGTTCGAGATTGGACAGGCATGAAACTCGCGATACCGCCCTTTGTTCCGTCTGCGCTTTGTAGCCGCCGACTGGGTCAACGCGTGCGCACCTCGCGGCTCCGGCTTGGACAGGCCGCGTGCGAGAAGGTAAAGTCGCCACAACAATCACCGGAAGATGGGGGAATGCCATGACGCGAGGACTCGAGCATTTCGGCCGCCAGAGCAGCGTCGTCCTGCAAGAAGAGCCGCTGGACGTGGCGCTGGAGCGGATTTCGTCCGCACTTGCGGTGCTGATCTCCGATCCGGAATTCGTGGCTTTCGCGTTCAGCGAGGATGATCCTCCCGGGAAGCGCGAACTCCTGCACGACCCGTTCACGGGCTTCTATCTGTTCGCTCACGTACAGAAGGCCGGCAAGAGCGGCAAACCCCACAGTCACGGGGACTCCTGGGCGATCTACGGCAATGCCCGATCCTTCACCGACATGATCGAATGGCATCGTATGAACCCCGCCGACGAAGAGCGCGCCGTGCTGAAAGCGGGCGACCGCTACCGTCTCGAGACAGGCGAGACGCGCGCCTACGGCCCGGGCGTGATCCACTCGACCGCGCACCCGGAACAGGCCTGGGTGCTGCGCATGACGGGTACGAACCTCGACACGATCGAACGCTACCACTTCAGTTCCCGGCGCGACGAAATCCTCGAAGACGCCTGATCCCCGGCGGGGCGTCTGCCCTGCACCACTCGAACCAGATGGACACCATGTTCGCGAAGACACGTGACGGAACGCGTATCGGATATTCGATCATCGGCAATGCTTCGGCTCCTCAGAAGATCGCCCTGCTGCACTCCCTGGCTATGGACCGCTCGTTCTGGGAGCCGGTGGCGGAGCGCGTCTCCAAGGACGCGGCCGTGCTGGTCCTGGACTGCCGAGGTCATGGCAAGTCGGACAAGCCACCGGGCCCTTACACGGCGGAACTGTTCGCGCAGGACCTGGCAGACGTGCTCGACGAACTCGGCTGGGAGCGCATTGTGGTGGCGGGCGCGTCGATGGGCGGCTGCGTCAGCCTGGCCTTCGCGCAGGCCTATCCCGACCGCGTGGCCGGGCTCGGGCTGTTCGACACGACGGCCTGCTATGGCGACGGCGCCCCGAAGGCCTGGGCGGAACGTGCCGAGAAGGCGCTGACCGAGGGCCTCGAAGGTCTCATCGATTTCCAGAAGACCCGGTGGTTCAGCGACAAATTCCGCGCCGAACACGACGACGTCGTGCAGCAGTGCATCGACGTTTTCCTCGCCAATGAATTGCCGGCCTATGCCGACACCTGCCGGATGCTGGGCGCCGCCGATCTGCGTCCCGGATTGTCGAAGATCAACACGCCGACCCGCATCATCGTCGGCGACGAGGACTATGCGACGCCGATTCCGATGGCGCAGACGATGCATGACGGAATCGCAGGATCGACGATGCAGATCGTCCCGGGAGCGCGGCACCTGTCGCCGCTCGAAATTCCCGACATCGTCGCGGCGGAGCTGCGCAAGCTGATCTGATCGCCAGAACCGGTCATCGCAAACGAAAAAGGGCGCGCCCGGACGGCGCGCCCTTTCCTATGCGTCGATCGCTCTTACTTGCCGCGGGCCAGCGCCGCCTTGACGCGCTCGATGACAGGCTTGGGCGTCGCATACATGTCGGCGACGAGCTTCTGGACCTGCTCTCCATCGCTCGGCACGACGTCGATGTTCAGCTTCTGGGCCTCGGCGAGCAGTTCCGGGTCCTTCATGGTTTCCATGAAAGCCTTGCGCAGCAGCGCGACGCGCTCGGGCGCGACACCCGGGGGCAGGATGAACGGGCGTGCGAAAGCGTTCTGGCCGTAGAACATCTGCATGGCCTGGCGCTGCTCATCGGTCTTGGCGAGCGCGAGCATCATGGGGACGCCGGCTGCCGTCAGCTCGGGATGGCCCTTCATGTCTTCCTGGGCGAAAACGCGAGCGAACGGATGGTTGTTCGGCATGTCCTGGTACTGGACCTTCACGGTCGACCAGCCGAGGCCGCAGATGCCCTGAACTTCCTTGTTCTCGATGCCCATGGTCACTTCTCGCGAGCCCTTGTAGCCCGTGACGATCTTGAACTTGGTGTCGAGAATGCCGTTCGTGATCTTGGCGAAATCAGCCGTGGTGCTGCCCGGCGCGGTGGCGCCGATGATCAGTTCCTTGGTCTGCAGATCCTCGATCTTGTCGACGCCCGCATCCTTGCGGACCACGCAGACGAGCACTTCCGAATGGGCGTTGCCCATGTAGTTGAACTTGGTGGCGTCGTAATTGCGCTGGACGCCTTCGGTCAGCAGCGGATCGACGATGACGCTCGGGAAGGTCACGCCCATGGCGGTGCCGTCCTTGGGCGAGATGTTGTAGAGCGTGTTGGCGACGATGTTGCCGCCCGCGCCCGGCATGTTCTGCACCACCACCGTGGGGTTGCCGGGAATGTGCTTGCCGAGGTGGCGTGCGACGAGGCGCGAATAGGTGTCGAGCCCGCCCCCCGTGGACGAGGCGACCAGAACCGTCACGGTCTTGTTGGCGTAAAAGGCCGCGGGGTCAGACTGCGCCAGCGCGGGCGAAGTGGCCGCCAGCGACGCCAGCAGCGCGGCGGAGGAGAGAAACGTCTTCATTTGAGCTTTCCTTTTTGGATGCGACCCATTGGCGGGTCGCCATTCAGGCCTGCGAGAGGCAGGTCTGGACCGCGCGAGCGGCCAGAACGGGAATGAGATGCGCGCGATAGTCCGCGCTGCCGTGAAAGTCGGAGGCCAGACCCTTGGACGGGACGCGGATCGTAGCCGCGGCGTCCGGCGTGAAGGAGCCTTGAAGAGCGGCTTCGATGGCGGTGGCGCGGAACACGCCGTTCTCGCTCGCGCCCGTCACGGCGACGCGGACCCCAGACGCGGATCGCGCCACGAAGACTCCGACGGTCGCGTAGCGCGATGCGGGGTTCTTGAACTTTTCGTAGGCCGCCGCGACGGGACGCGGAAAGCGGATCGCCACGATGATCTCGTCCTCGGCCAATGCCGTCTGGAAGAGGCCCTGGAAGAAATCGTCGGCGGCGATCTCGCGCCGGTCGGTCACGATGGTGGCGGCGAGCCCGAGGCAGGCGGACGGATAATCCGCCGCCGGATCGTTGTTGGCGACCGAACCGCCGATGGTGCCGCGATTGCGGACCTGCGCATCTCCGATGCCGGCCGCGAGCCCCGCCAGCGCCGGCAGCGCGCGGCGCAGTTCGGCCGAGGCGGCCACGTCGGCGTGGCGCGTCATGGCGCGGATCGTGACGTCGGCGTCGCCGATCTCGATGCCCTTCAGGCCCTGAAGCCGGCCCAGATCGACGAGTTGCGAGGGACGGGCGAGCCGCATCTTGCAGGTCGGCAGCAGGGTCATGCCGCCCGCGAGGATCTTGGCCTCCCCGGAGGCGCGCAGGGCCGCGACGGCGTCTTCGACGGAGGCGGCACGGCGGTAATCGAACTCATACATGCGGCGCAGCCCTTCTCAATGACCGATCGGCGTCTGGCCGGACGCCGCCTGCACGGCCGCGACGATGTTGTGGTAGCCGGTGCAGCGGCAGAGATTGCCCTCCATTTCGTGGCGGATCTCTTCTTCGGTCGGACGCGGGTTCTTGGCCAGCAGGTCGATGGCGCGCATCACCATGCCGGGGGTGCAGAAGCCGCATTGCAGGCCATGATGGGTGCGGAACGCCTCCTGAACCGGATGAAGTTCTTCGCCGGTCGCCACCCCCTCGATGGTGGTGACGTCGCCCCCGTCAGCCTGCACCGCGAGGATCGTGCAGGATTTCACGGCGTCGCCGTTGAACAGGACCGTGCAGGCGCCGCATTGCGTCGTGTCGCAGCCGACATGCGTGCCGGTCATGCCGAGCGTCTCGCGCAACAGCTTGACGAGCAGCGTGCGGCCTTCGACCTCGGCCGTGACGGGCTTGCCATTGATGGTGAGCGTCACGCTCTGCATTCTCATCTCCAGTTCATCGGCGCCAACGCGCCTCTCGATCAATGACCGCCGCCGGACTTCTTGTCCGGTTTGCCGCCTTCGACGTTGCGCACGGGGGTCTCTGGCGACAGGCCGGCGCGGCGGCGCGAGTAGGTGTTGTCGCCGTTGGCGAGCCAGTCGCCCTTTGCGGCATTGTCCGCGAAGGCCTGCCAATCGGGGCTCCAGTCGCCCAGATCATAGCCGTGCCACGGCGCCTTGACGCTGAGGCGCGGCAGGCCGAGCTCTTCCCAGATCTTCTTCGAGTTTTCCATGTAGGGCTTGGCCGGCAGGGCGAGCGGCGGCATGGAATGTTTCAGCGTGGCGTTGATCAGCATGGTCGAGTCGCCGCCGGCGCCCGATTTCGGGCCGTGTCCGCCGGAGCGATGCGGCACCAGAAGCGTGTCCTCGATCGGGTTCGAACGATAGGCCAGCGACCAGAAGATCGCATCGGTGTTGTGCATGTCGATGTCTTCCGACACCGCGATGACGATCTTGCCGCATTGCGCCTGAAGGCTGGCGGCGCCCTGCAGGCCTCGCCAGACCTCCGTCTCGGGCGCGCCCTGGGCGAATTGCAGGAAGAGCACCTTGCGCAGGTTGGTCAGCGGCTCGTGCATGACCACTTTCTTGATGCCGCGGACCTCGAGCTGGTTCTTGAGATGCGCGAAGTAAAGCGCCTCGTAGGCCGACTTCTTGAGGATGCTCGACTCGCTCGGCGTCACTTCCGAAATGATCGAGGTGAACACCGCCTTCTTCTTGTGCGTGATGGCCGTGACCACCATGGACATATTGAAGTCTTCGAGCGCCACATGGCCGTGGCTCTCGCCGAACGGGCCTTCGGGCTCGAGCATTTCAGTGTCGATGTAGCCCTCGACGACGATCTCGGCGTCGGCCGGAATTTCGAGGTCGATGGTCTTGCATTTCGTGATGCGCAGCGCGCGGCCCGCGAGCCCGCCCGCGACCGCCATTTCGTCCTGCTGGGTCGAGAGCTTCTGCGGCCCCGTGAAGGCCACGACCGGGGCGCAGCCGACCACGATGGCGCAGGGCATCGGCTTGCCGAGCTTCTGGTACTTCAGCCAGTGCAGATAGCCGCCAGCGCCGCCGAGGCGAGAGGCCATGCGGACGCCGAGCCGATCCTCGCCCTTCAGGCCGGCACGGTAGGTGCCCATGTTGCGCACGCCCGTCTCCGGGTCCTTCGTCACGCAGACGGTGGCGGTGAGATAGGGCGCGGCGTCGAAGCCCGGCGTCGAGATCGGCACGGGCAAGCGCGACAGGCCCCTGCCCGGCTGCTTGAGTTCGTCGCCCGTGATGACGACGTCGTGGCAAGGCGCGGTGTCGATGAATTCCGGGGCGATCGGATGGTCGATCGCGTGCATCCAGATCTCGCCCAGCTCCTCGACGGCGACGCCCATGCCCATGGCGTAGATTTCGTCGGATGCCGCCAGCGCGCCGACCACGACGGGCATGTCATACGACTCGCCCTTCGAGCCGACGACATTGGTGAACATGAAAGCCTTGCGCTCGTTCTCGGGATAACCGCCGACGAACTGCCAGCGCACGAGCGGATGAAGCTCGGTATCCTTGTTGATCGGCCGGTCCACGCGCACGAGCAACCCAGCCTCTTCAAGCCTCGCGAGATGCTCCTGAAAGTCGGCCGGAACGACGCGGTTTTCCGCAGCTTTCATCAATGATCCTCCCGCCGGTCTGACTGTCGGGCAATGCCGAGCCGGCCTCCAGTTTGGTTGCTTTGTTACAGGCGTTGCGATAGCGAAGCAACCAGATCGCAGACCTGTAGCGCGCCGTCCCGGCGGAGCCGAGCAGGCGTAAACGAGACCGTGAGGGACGTGGACGGGCCATGACGAAAATCGAAACCTCTGAGTTCCTTTCGATCGGCAAACCGATGCGCCGCAACGAGGACGCGCGGCTGCTGCGCGGCCAGGGACGCTTCACGGACGACTTTTCGGTCCCCGGGCAGACCTATGGGGCGATGGTGCGCTCCCCGCATCCACATGCGCGCATTTTAGGCATCGACAGCCGGGCGGCGCTGGCCATGCCGGGCGTGCTGGCCGTGCTCACCGGAGCCGACGTGCTGGCCGACGGATTGAAGCCGATCCCGCACGATCCGATCCCGAAGACCAAATACGACATGAAGCTCGCAGGCCCGGGCGGGACGCCGATCTTCATCGGCCCGCACATGCTTTTGCCTGCCGACAAGGCCCGGCACGTCGGCGAGGCGGTCGCCATGGTGGTGGCCGAAACCGAGGCGCAGGCTCTGGACGCCGCCGAGGCCGTCGAGGTGGATTATGAAGTGCTGCCCTGGGTGTCCGACCAGCGGCTGGCCATCGGACCCGGCGCGCCGGCCGTCTGGGACGACGTGCCCGACAACGTTCTGGTGGACACGACCTTCGGCGACGTCGCGGGAACGGATCGTGCTTTCGCGGCGGCGGCGCATACGATCAAGATGGACATCTACATCCCGCGCGTCACCGGCGTGACGATCGAGCCGCGCGCGGCCCTCGGGCAATATGATGCCGAGACCGGCCGCTACACGCTGAACTGTGGCGGCGGCGGAGCGGTGCGGCAGAAGCACGAACTTTCGGGCGTGCTCGGCGTGGAGCCGGAAAAGGTGCGGGTGCTGACGTTCGACGTCGGCGGCAATTTCGGCACCAAGAACCGGGTCTATGTCGAATACGGGCTGGTCATGTGGGCCGCCAAGAAGGTCGGGCGGCCGGTGAAGCACACCTGCTCGCGCTCCGAGGTCTTCCTGACCGACTACCAGGGCCGCGATCTGGCGGTGACGGTCGAACTGGCGCTGGCCGAGGACGGCAAGTTCCTGGCGATGCGGTCCGACAACATCAGCAACGTCGGGGCGCGCTGCGTCTCGCTCTCGCCGCTCGGCAAGGGTTCGGGACTGATCACGGGGTCGTACGACATTCCGGTCGCGACGCTGCGGGCGCGCGCGGTCTTCACCAACACGATGCCGACGCAGGCCTATCGCTCGTCCGGCCGGCCCGAAGTCAATTTCGTCATCGAGCGCGTGATCGACACCGCCGCGCGCGAACTCGGCTTCGACAAGATCGAGCTGCGGCGCAAGAACTTCGTCAAGCCCGAACAGATGCCCTACACCAATGCGGTGGGAGCCACTTACGACAGCGGCACCTACGAGGCCAACATGGACTGGGCGCTCGACATTTCCGACTGGAAAGGCGCCGAGGCGCGCCGCGCGGATGCGCAGAAGCGCGGCAAGCTCTATGGCGTGGGTCTCGCCAATTACGTGGAATCGTCGATCGGTTCGCCGCGCGAACGCGCCGAGATCACCATTCATCCGGAAGGCAAGGTGTCGTGCGTGATCGGCACGCAACCCAGCGGCCAGGGCCATGAGACGAGCTTCGCCCAGGTCGTGGCGGATCTCTGCGCCGTGCCAGTCGAGACCGTGACCATCATCCTGGGCGACACGGACATCGTGAAGGTGGGCGGCGGGTCACATTCCGGGCGCTCGATGCGGCACGCCGGAACCGTCATCTCCAAGGCCGCCACGCAGCTCATCGAGAAGGGCAAGCGGATCGCCGCGCTGGTGCTGGACATCCCCGTTGCGCAGATCGACTTCGCCGATGGCCGGTTCACGTCCGAGGCGACGAACCGCACATTCAGCATGTTCGAACTGGCTCGCGAGGCCGCTCGCGCGTCGCTGCCCGACGATCTCGCCGACGGTCTGGCGATCGGCCTGACCAACGAGATGCACGAGCCGGTGTTTCCGAACGGGACCGCCATTTGCGAAGTCGAGATCGACCCGCTGACGGGCTGGATCGACATCAAGCGCTACGCGACCGTCGACGACGTCGGGCGCTGCATCAATCCGCTCATCGTGCATGGACAGACGCATGGCGGCATCGCCCAGGGCGTCGGCCAGGCGATGTGGGAATTGTTCGAGATCGATGCCCAATCCGGCCAGCCGCTTGCTGGATCCTTCATGGATTACGGCATGCCGCGCTTCGACAATCTGCCGGCCTTCCGCACCGAGATTGCCGAGGTCCTGTCGCCCACCAATCCGCTCGGCATCAAGGCTGGCGGCGAAGGCGGCACCACCCCTGCCCTGTCGGTGATCGTCAATGCCGTGGTGGATGCGCTCAAGGATTACGGCGTGCGCGACATCCGCATGCCAACCACACCTTATCGCATCTGGCAGACCATCCAGGACGCGCAAGCCGGCACCAGGAACGCGGCCTGAATGGCTGCGACGACACGAGATTCAAGAGGAGACAGCCCCATGACCGCCCATTCCGTCGACATCATCTGCTTTCCCGGCGCGCCGAACCTGCCGATCTTCGTGGCCCAAGCCAAGGGCCTGTTCGAGAAGAACGATCTCACGGTCAACATGACCACGACGCCGAGTTCGGCGTTCCAGGCCGAGAACCTGGCATCGGGCAAGTTCCAGATCGCCGGCACGGCCTTCGACAATGTGGTGGCCTATCAGGAAGGCCAGGGCGCGGTGAAATTGCCGACGACGCCCGACTTCTTCGCCTTCATGGGCGCCACGCAGGTGGAACTCGCCTTCGTGACGGCGCCAGACATTGCCAACTACGCGGACCTCAAGGGCAAGTCGCTGGCTCTCGATGCGCTGTCGACGGGCTTTGCGTTCGTGCTCTACGAAATGCTCGAGAAGAACGGCCTGACCAAGAAGGACTACGAGATGGTCGCGGTCGGGGCGACCCCGCAGCGCTGGGAATCGGTCAAGGCCGGAACGCATGTCGGCACGTTGACGATCGAACCCTTCACCAGCATCGCCCGCAACCAGGGCTTCAAGGTGCTGGACACGTCCAGCAACCTGCTGGACGCCTATCAGGGCGGCAGTTTCGCGGCGAGCCGCGCCTGGGCCGAAGCCAATCCGGATGCGCTCAAGGCCTTCATCAAGGGCTATCTCGCGGGCCTCGAGTGGACGCTCGATCCGGCGAACCGCGAAGAGGCGACCCAAATTCTTCTGGAGCGCATGCCGGAAATCAAGCCGCCGGTGGCGGGCGCGGTGATGAACAGCCTGCTGTCGCCCCGCTCCGGGCTGACGCCCAAGGGCGCGATGCTGATGGACGGCGTGAAGACCGTGCTGGCGCTGCGCTCGAAATACGGCACGGGCGCGACGTTGACCGACCCCGACCGCTACATCGATCTGAGCTATTACAACTCGGTCGCCTGACGAACGGCGCTACCAGCTGCCTCGCGATCGGTCGGCTCGTCCCGGCCGGTCGCTTCTCTGCCCCACCGTCACTTGATCGACCTCAATGCGTGCGCAAGGTCACGGCGCGAAAGTCGAAGACGGTTCACCTTGACCGAACGCTCAATCGAAGCGGCGGTTTGGAGGGGGAGCAGTTCATGTACAAGCCCAGGCAGGATCTCGATTTTCTTGAGCAGCTTCCGGTCCCGCCACATGCCGCGCCGACCGAACTCGCGAACAGCGCCGA
>JAQGJH010000019.1 GCA_028290705.1 Hyphomicrobiales bacterium | reverse complement strand
GTCTCGGCAAGTTCGGGAAAGTCCGCCTCGAGCGCGTCCAGTTGCCGCCGCAAATCGTCTTAGGCCGCGTCAGAAATGGCCGGGCGATCCTGCTGGTGGTAAAGCACGTCGTGGCGGGCGAGTTCGGCCGCAAGCTCGGCATGCTGCGTCCGGGCTGCCTTGAGCCGGGCGCGGGCGGAAGAGGGGCGAACGGGGGCGGGAGCAGGGTCTTTCGTCATCGGCCAAGATGTAGCGCAGCCGGCGGCGCGATAGAAGCACGCTGTGGACGGCGGGTCGGCCTTTAACGACAAGGGGATGTGCTTCGCCCGGCATGGCTTAAATCATCTATGATTGACGCGTTGCACCCAGACTTTTGGAGATTCGCGAAACGTTGCGTGAGATTCTGACCATCCTCGCCTCGCTTCTCATCGTCGCGCTCACGGCCGCGCTGGTGGGGCCGTGGTTCGTCGACTGGACGGCCCAGCGCAATTGGGTCGAGTCGGAATTGTCACGCGTGAGCGGCGCCCGCGTCAGGGTCGCGGGGGCGGTGGACCTGAAGCTGCTGCCGGTTCCCCGGCTCGAAATGTCTTCCATCAGGGTTTCGGGCACCCGACCGGAGGGCCCGGAACTCGACATCAAGCTGATGCGTGTCGAACTCGCGGTCGGCTCTCTCATTCGCGGCGAACTGCGCTTCACCGAAGCCGTGCTGGAGCAACCCCGCTTGTCCCTTCAGCGCGGCGAGGACGGAACCGTCGTCCTGCCGCGCATGCCGAATTTCGCGCCCGGTGGCGTGCAGGTCGAGCGGCTGAGCGTCACCGATGGCACGCTGGCGCTGCGGACCGCCGGAGGCGAATCCCCTCTGGTGATCGGCGGACTCGATCTTCTGGGCGAGGCCGCGACACTCGCGGGCCCGTTCAAGGGTGCGGGTCAGTTGCGCGTCGGCACATCCGCGACCCGCTACCGGTTCAGCACGAGCACGATCGAGGGCGACCGCATCCGCTTGAAAGCGCTGATCGACGAGGGGAGCCTCACCCCGCGCGGCGATTTCGAAGGGGCGCTGATCTTCACCCAGACGGCGTCGGGCACGCGGCTGTCGTTCGAAGGCCAGGTCGGGTTGTCGGCCCAGAGCCAGTTCGCCGGCTCGACCGCGCCGTGGCGGCTTTCGGGCGCGCTCAAGATCGATCCGTCTCAGGCGATGCTCGATCCCGCCGAATTCCGCGCCGGCGACGATGATCGCGCGCTGGCGGCCAGCGGCACGGCGGCACTCACTTTTGGCGCCGAGCCGCGCGGACGTTTGACGCTGACGTCGCGGCAGCTCGATCTCGACCGCCTGTTCGCCTCGCCGGTCGGCGGCGGCGCGGCAGCGGCGGGCGCGCGCCTCGCGGGTTTTCTCGGCTCCGCGCTGGCCGACGGTGGCCTGGGAGCGCGGCTGCCGTGGCCGGTGACCGTCTCGCTTTCTTCGCCCACCGCCGTTCTGGTCGGCGAGACATTCACCGAGGTCCGCGCCGAACTCGGGCTGACGTCCGGTGGTCCCGTGCATATCAAAACGTCTGCGACGGGACCGGCCCGCTCGACGTTCTCGCTCGATGGAACGGTCGAGACGGGAACGGCTGCCGCCTATCGCGGACGGATGGAACTCGGGTCCCGCGACTTGCCGCGCTTTGCCGATTGGCTGGCGCTCAGCGCGCCGGACCTCGCCGCTCGGCTGCGCGATCTGCCGTTCCGGGCGCTGGACGTCGCGGGGTCGATCGACGCCTCGGCCGGTGGCGTGATCGGCCGCGATCTCGTCGTGCAGGCGGATCGATCGGAATTCGCCGGCACGATCGCGTTCACGCGCGCCATGGGAACCGAGCGCGCGCGGTTGTTCGGCGACCTGACCGCGGAGGCGCTGGATCTCGACGGACTGCCCGAACTCGCCGGGCCCGCCAGACTCGTGGGCGACATGGATCTGTCGCTGTCGCTGGATGCCCGCGCGGTCCGGCTGGCGCGCTTCGGCGACGGCATCGTGGATGCGGGGCGCATCGGATTCAAACTCCTCAAGGAAAAGGAAACCTTGAGGCTCGAGCGATTCAGCGTCGCCGACATCGGCGGCGCATCGCTCTCGGCGGAGGGCGGGATCGAGGGCGGGGTGGCGCAGCTTCAGGGTCGGCTCGATGCCGCCCGGCTGGGCGATCTCGCGGATCTCGTCCGTCGCGTGGCTCCAGGACCGCTGGCGGATGCTCTCGCGGCGCGCGCCACGGCTCTGTCTCCGGCGCGCCTGACGCTGGCGCTTCGCGGCAAGACCGGGGCGTCGGGTCTTCAACTCGAAGATCTGCAGGTCCAAGGAACGGCCCGGGGCACCAGGATCGCCACGCAGGCTCAACCCCTGGCCAGCGGTCTGGATCTTTCGGCCAGTTTCGAGACCGCCGACGGGCCGATGCTGCTGCGACAGATCGGTGTCGAAAGCCTGCCGCTCTCGGGCTCCGGACCCGGGCGGCTGCAGATCCGAGCCAAGGGGGCGGCTGACGGCGGTTTCGAAACCGAGGTGCTGGGGAATGTGGCGCGCAGTGACGTCACGTTCAAAGGCAAGGTCGGCGGCATGCCGGGACTGCCCGAGGCCCGCGGGCAGGTCCAGCTCCGCTCGCCCGATCTCGTGCCGTTGCTCCGCATGCTGACGTTTGCGCTGCCGGATATCGGCGCCACGCTGGTGACGACGGCCAGCGCCGACCTCAGTTTCGACGGGCAGCGGCTCGCGATCGACAAACTCGACGGCACCGTCGCGGGCGTTCCCGTCAGCGGCGCGATCTCCCGTTCTCGTCTGGCCGAAAATGCACCGATTGTCGGGGGGTTCCGGATCGAGAAGCTCGGCCTGCCGGTCTTGGCCTCATTGGCCCTGGGACCCATGGGCCAGCCGCCGCGTGGCGCGCTCTGGCCGGATGGCAAGTTCGGACCCGGGCTCGCGGACGTACCTCCTATGGTTCTGGCTCTCGACATCGGCCGTTTCGATCTCGGCCCGACCGTGGGGGAGAACGCGCGGTTCACCCTGAGGCTGTCGCCCGGCATCGTGACCATGGACGAGGCCGAGATGCGGGTCGGTCCCGGTCGGATCGAGGGACGCCTGACGATCCGCCGGGACGGTCCGGTGGCGTCGCTGGCGGGCCGCATCGGGCTTTTCGATCAGCCGCTTCCTGCGGGCCCCGCCACGGGCTCGATCTCCGGGCAATTCGACATCACGTCCACCGGGCAGAGTTTTGCGGCCCTGGCGGGTGGCCTGGCCGGAGCGGGCGCGGCCGTGATGGACGATCTGGTCGTCGCCAATGCGGATCTCGGCGGGCTTTCGCGCCTCGTGGATGCAGCCGACCGAGGCGCCGTCGCGATCGACGAGAGCGATCTGCGCCGACAGCTTTCCCAGGAATTCGACCGGGCGCCGCTGCGTCTGGGGGACAGGTCGTTCGATGTTTCCATCGCCGCCGGGGTAGTTCGTCTCAATCCCCGCGCCGAGGCGGGTGCGCCGGCGCAATTCTCGGCGTCGTTCGACCTGAAGAACATGACGTATGGAGCGCGGCTCGCTCTCGTGTCGCCCGTCCAGCCGAAGGATTGGAGTGGGGCCGCGCCATCGGCGTCGCTGATCTGGCAGGGGCGGGCCGGCGACCTGCGGCGGACGCTCGACGCCTCGCCGCTCATCAACGCCATTTCGGCGCGGGCCATTGCCCGGGAGGCGGCGCGGGTGGAGGCGCTGGAAAGCGACATCCGCGAGCGCGCGGGATTCAATCGCCGGTTGAAGGCGGAGGAGTTCATGCGCCGCCGCGAGCGCGAGGTTCAGGAGTTCCTTGAGCAGCAGCGCAAGGCCGAGGAGCAGCGGCAGAGCGAGGAGGCCCGGCGCGCCGCCGAAGAAGAGGCGCAGCGCAAGGCGGCGGAACGCAGGGCAGGGGAAGATGCAGCGCGAGCAGCCGATCCAATTGGACGCTTGCTCGATACGACGCCACCGGATGCCGCCGCGCGCGCGCAAGCCGAGCGCGAACAGGCCGAGCGCGAGCGGCGTCGGCGCGCGGCCGAAGCGTCGCGCCGAAAGGCCGAGGACTCGGCTCGTGCACAGCAGCGGTCCGCCCCGCCGGTCGGATTGCCGCCCTATCCGGCGCTGGAGCCGCTGACCTCCTGGCCCAACTGAGCTTCGTTGGACGTTCGGGAGGCTTGCAGGCTTTCGAGGATCGCGACGCGAATGGCCGAGGACAGGTTGTTGGCGCCGCGCGCGCTGTCGATTTCCGCCACCAAAGCAGCCAGCGAGAGGTTGCGTGTCTCGGCCATCTTGCGCAGTTCGGACCAGAAAGGCTCTTCCAGCGAAACCGACGTGCGATGACCCGCTATGACGAGTGAGCGTTTGGCGACGCGGATTGGCGCCGGCGTCATGCGCGGGGAGTTTCGGTGCCGGTATCGGCCTTTTCGCGCAGGTGGCCGTCGATCCGGCGCGCGTCGAGGTCGTTGCGGGCGTCGGTGAGATCGCGCTCGGCTTTCGTCCGTCCGAAGGCGAGACGGTTCGCGCTCGCGGTCACATCGGCATCCCGGCGTTTCCGGTCCTTGCGGGCGCGACGCAGATTGACGATGTCGCCCATGAACGAAGCCTCCGGCAGCCGGCGGATCAGTGCTTCTTCCGAAACGCGTCGATCGACACGACCTTGCCTGGGTCGGCGTCGGCGGCCGCCTGGACGGCGTCCTCCGTTTCGGCAGCATCCTTGCGGGGCTTCTTGCTCTTGTCGCCCTCGGCCTTGTCGGGCTTGGCCGATTCGATCTTGGCGAGCTTGGCGGCCGCAGGCAGCGCGACGGGCGCGGCTTCCGCCGCAAGGGCGTCGCCGAGAGACCGGGCCGAGACGGGCGTGGCGTCGATCGGCTCGAGATCGTTGGCGCCGTCCTCGGGGCCGGCCTCCTCGACTTCGAACTTCAGGCCGAACTGAACGGACGGATCGTAGAACTCGGTGACGGCATCGAAGGGAATGAGCAGCCGCTCCGGGATGTTCTTGAAGGAGAGGCCGACCTCGAAGTTGTTTTCGGCGACGACGAGATCCCAGAACTGATGCTGGAGGATGATCGTCATCACGTCCGGATACTGCACGCGCATGTGGCTCGACAGGCGAACGCCTGGAGCCGTGGTCCGGAAGGTGATGTAGAAGTGATGATCGCCGGGGAGGCCCTCTTTGGCGGCCTCCTGGAGAACCTTCCGAACCACTCCGCGCAATGCGTCCTGGACGAGGAGATCGTAGCGGATGAGATCGTTGGCCATACACCCATTCCGGCAAGACGCGCCATTCCGGCACAAATGAAGTGGAGGCTTCTGTTGCCAGGCGCCTCCGAGCCCCGCCTAAGAGTGCTACCCCTTAGGGCTTGATTCCCAGTACCAGAACCGCATTACGCGGCGACGGCCACCGGAGCATAGTTGTCATTGGCAACTATAGGTTGTGACCCGATAACGGCGGTATCATGCCGAGCGAAAGAGCACCCTTTACACCCCCGTCGATCCTATTTCGCCCCCGCCGCAACCCGCTCCTTCGAACGGGCTGGGGTGGAGGCGCCGGGTACCGCCCCCGGGTCCGGATAGCTTATTACGGAGTCCATTTATCGCCATATCCGCCTTGCGGCGGCGAAATGAATATAGGGCCTGCAGCCCGGTTCGCAAAGGGGCGATCCTGCAATTCCGCTGGAGAGAACTTAAGGCAGGAGAACTCACGCTTTGGCGTTTCCGCGCTCGCCTTATGGCGATAGGGTCGGGCGTTTTTCGAAAACGCCAGTTCTGGCAGAGTTCAAGCCGCCATGCGTCAATATCACGAGCTACTCCGCCGCATCCTCGACGAGGGCGTCGACAAGTCCGATCGCACGGGCACGGGGACGAAATCCGTGTTCGGGCACCAGATGCGGTTCGACCTCGCCGAAGGGTTTCCGCTCGTCACGACCAAGAAGCTGCACCTGCGCTCCATCATCCACGAATTGCTGTGGTTCATCGCGGGTGACACCAACGTGGCCTATCTGCGCGAAAATGGCGTGTCGATCTGGGACGAATGGGCGGACGCAAACGGCGATCTCGGTCCCGTCTACGGGAAGCAATGGCGCTCCTGGGCACTGCCCGACGGTGGCGCGCGCGACCAGATTTCCTGGGTGATCGAAGAGATCAAGCGCAATCCGGATTCGCGGCGCCTCGTCGTCTCGGCCTGGAACGTGGCCGATCTCGACCGCATGAAGCTCGCGCCCTGCCATTGCCTGTTTCAGTTCTACGTCGCCGAGGGACGGCTGTCGTGCCAACTCTACCAGCGGTCGGCCGACGTGTTTCTCGGCGTGCCTTTCAACATCGCGAGCTATGCGTTGCTGACTCAGATGATGGCGCAGGTGACGGGCCTGATGCCCGGCGATTTCGTCCACACGTTCGGCGACGCGCATCTCTATTCGAACCATATGGAACAGACGCGTCTGCTGCTGTCACGCGAGCCGCGTCGCCTGCCGCGGCTGATGCTGGATCCTTCGGTCACGTCGCTGTTCGATTTCCGCTTCGATCACATCGCCATCGAGGATTACGATCCGCACCCGGCCATTCGCGCCCCGGTGGCGGTTTGAGGGAGCGGGCATGAGTCTTCAGCCGCACGTCCGCCCGGTCGAACGCGCCGATCTGCCGACCGTCTTCTCGCTGGTCCGCGAGTTGGCGGAATACGAGCAATTGAGCGACGAGGTGACGGGCGGCGCGGAGGCCCTGGGCGAGGCGCTGTTCGCCGAGCATCCGCGCGTGTTCTGCGATGTGGCGCATGCGCCCGGCGAGGCGATCGCCGGCATTTCGGTCTGGTTCTATTCGTTCTCCACGTTTCGCGGAAAGCACGGCATTCACGTCGAGGATCTGTTCGTGCGCCCCAGATATCGCGGCAAGGGCCATGGGCAGGCGCTGCTCGCCCGGGCCGCGCGGCGGTGCGTGGCAGAGTCGCTCGGAAGGCTGGAGTGGTCGGTCCTCAACTGGAACGAGCCGGCCATCGACTTCTACCGCTCGCAGGGCGCGCAGCTGATGGATGGGTGGACGACCTGCCGGCTGGCCGACGAGGCCTTGTGGCGCCTGGCGGACAAATCGGTATGAGCGGGCGCCTCCCGGTCGTTCTGGTCGTGGCGGTGGCGCGCAACGGCGTCATCGGCGGCGACAACCGCCTGTTGTGGAAGCTGCCGAGCGACATGCGGCGCTTCAAGGCGCTCACGATGGGAAAGCCGCTCGTCATGGGACGCAAGACCTTCGAGTCGATCGGGAGGCCCTTGCCGGGCCGTGAGACCATCGTGATTTCGCGCGATCCCCTGTATCGACCGGAAGGAGTCATCGTGGCGAGCGACGTGCCGGGCGCGCTTGCCGCCGCCGACGACGCCGCGGAACGACTCGGAGCCGACGAGATCATGATCGTGGGGGGCGGAGACATTTACCGACAAACCATCGATCTGGCCGACAGGATCGAATTGACGGAGGTCGACCTTGCTCCCGAGGGCGATACGTACTTCCCTGCGATCGACGCCGAGCGGTGGATCGAGGCCGGCCGCGAAACCCATGCAGCCGGGCAGGCCGGAAACGAGGCGGGGTTCGCCTTCGTGACCTATCGCCGGAACCGGTGACGATGTATGAGAGCCAAGGTCTCTGTGACAAATTCACAAAGGCGCTTCGGCGCGTTGAAATGAGCCACGCCCGTGCTTAGGTGAGCCGGGCTTATCCTGACGATGAAAGCGGCCGTCTGCGCCGCCTTCGTCTCAAAAGGTCGATAACGGAGAGGAATTCATGCCCTGGAATAATCAGACCGGTGGCGGCGGTCCCTGGAAGCCCGGTCCGAAAGGTCCATGGGGTCAAGGGCCTAGCGGCGGTGGTGGCGGTGGCGGCGGCGGACCTACTCCTCCCGACCTCGAAGACCTGCTGCGTCGGAGCCAGGACAGGCTGCGCCAGGCTGTGCCGGGCGGCATGATGGGCGGGCGAGGGATCCTGATCTTTGGCGTGATCGCGATTGCGGCATGGCTCTCCAGCGGCTTCTACACCGTCGGCCCGAACGAGGCCGGCCTCAACATGATCTTCGGCAAGTACGACAAGCGGACGTCTTCGGGTCTGAACTACAACTGGCCTTATCCGATCGGCTCTGTGAACAAGCTGCGGGTGACCGACCGCAACTCCATCGAGATCGGCTTCGTCACGCGCGAAGATCGTCGCGCCACCGTCCAGCAGGTGGACGTGCCGGAAGAGAGCCTGATGCTCACCGGCGACGAGAACATCGCCGACGTGAAGTTCCGGGTGATCTGGCAGATCGATCCGGTCCGCCCGGAAGACTTCGCCTTCAACGTGCGCGAGCCGCGTGAAACCGTGAAAGCGGTGGCGGAAAGCGTGATGCGCGAACTGGTTGGCCGCACGCCGATCCAGCGCATTCTCACCGCCGAACGCAAGATCATCGAGCCGGCGGCGCAGGATCTGACGCAGCGCGTGCTCAACGACTACAAGGCCGGCGTGCTGGTGCTGCAGGTGCAGCTTCTGTCCGTCGATCCGCCCGAGCAGGTCATCGCGGCCTTCCGCGACGTGACGGCGGCCCAGCAGGATCTCGACCGGCTCCGCAACGAGGCTGAGGCCTATGCGAATCGCGTCGTTCCGGAAGCGCGAGGCGAGGCGTCCCGCATCATCCAGGAGGCGGAAGGCTATCGCGAGCAGACCGTCAACCAGGCGCGCGGCCAGGCGTCGCGCTTCTCGCAGGTCTACAAGCAATATGCGACCGCGCCGGACGTGACGCGCGAGCGTCTCTATCTCGAGACCATGGAACGGGTGATGGAGGGCATGAACAAGGTCATCATCGACCAGAACTCCGGTCAGAGCGTCGTGCCTTATCTGCCGCTCTCCGGACTTGCCGGCGGCACGACGTCGGCCGGTCCGCAGACCCCGCAGGGAGGCGTGCGATGAAAAATCCCATCGGCGGCCTGGCGGCCCTCGTCATCCTGATCGGTCTGCTCATCGTCGGCATGGGCTCGGTCTTCACCGTCGGGCAGACCCAGCAGGCGCTGGTGCTGCGCTTCGGCGAGCCCATCTCAGGCCGCGCACTCGTGACGACCCCCGGCCTGCACTTCAAGATCCCGTTCATCGAGACCGTGACCTTGCTGGACAACCGGATCCTCGATCTCGAGACTCCGAAGCAGGAGGTGCTCGCCTCCGACAACAACCGCATCGAGGTGGACGCGTTCCTGCGGTATCGCATCGTCGATGCGCTGCGCTTCTACCAGACCGTGGGCACGATCCAGCGCGCCAACAACCAGCTCGGGTCGGTTCTGTCCTCGGCGCTGCGTCGCGTGCTCGGCGAAGCCACCATGCTGCAGATCGTCCGCGAAGGCCGGTCGAACCTGATGGTCAGCATCCGCGATCTCGTCAATGCGGAAGCTTCGCGCCTTGGCGCCGAGGTGATCGACGTGCGTATCCGTCGCGCCGATCTGCCCCGGCAGATTTCGGAGCGGATCTACAACCGCATGCAGACGGAGCGCGCCCGCGAGGCGGCCGAGTTCCGCGCGCAGGGTTCGGAACAGGCGCAGAAGATCCGCGCCCGCGCCGACCGCGACGTCGTGGTGCTGCGTGCAGAAGCACAGCGACAGGCCGATCAGGTGCGAGGCGAAGGCGATGCGGAAAGAAACCGCGTCTTCGCCGAGGCCTACAACCAGGATCCGCAGTTCTTCTCGTTCTACCGGTCGATGCAGGCCTATGAAACGGGATTGAAGGGCGGCGATACCCGGCTGATCATGAGCCCGAATTCGGAGTTCTTCCGGTTCTTCGGGCAATCGAGCGGGATCAGGCCGACGGCTCCTGCCGGCAATGGCGGGACGAATGCAACGCCGCCGGCGTCGCCGCAGGCTTCCAACAGCAATGCGCTGCAATTGCGCTGAGCTGGGTGGCAAGCGTCGCTAACATTCGCGTGACGGGCAGTATTGCCCGTCACAACTCGTTTAAGGTGTCGTAGACGTCGTCAGCCCGCCGGGCGTTTCCGCCCGCGGCGCCACTGGAGGAAGGCCCCTATGGGTGTCTGCTCGCATTCTGATTTGAACTCCAATCTTCGTTCTCCCATGGCGCGCCCGCTCGGCGTCGTGCGTCGCGGTCTGGCCGTGGCGCTGGCGGCCGGCATCGCGCTCGCACCCATGAGCGCGCCGGTTCACGCCCGCAGCGCGCCGGAAAGCTTCGCCGACCTCGCCGAGGCGGTCAGCTCGGCGGTGGTGAACATTTCGGCGGCCCAGACCGTCGAGGACAAGCGGCCGGGCATTCCGAGCCTGCCGCCCGGCACGCCGTTCGACGATTTGTTCGAAGAGTTTTTCAAGCGACGTCAGGGGCAGGGCGGCGAGGAATCGCAGCGCACGCCTTCGCCGCGCCAGCAGCAGCAGCGCCGCTCGAATTCGCTCGGCTCCGGGTTCGTCATCGATCCGGCCGGCATCGTCATCACCAACAATCACGTCATCGCGGATGCGAACGACATCACGGTGGTGTTCACCGACGGGCAGAAGTTGAAGGCCGAAATCATCGGCAAGGACCCGAAGATCGACATCGCGGTGCTGCGCGTGAAGCCGCCCAAGCCGCTGAAGGCGGTCAAGTTCGGCGACAGCGAGAGGCTGCGCGTCGGTGACTGGGTGATGGCGGTTGGAAATCCGTTCGGCCTCGGCGGCACGGTCACGGCCGGCATCGTGTCGGCGCGTAACCGCAACATCGACAGCGGTCCCTACGACAATTACATCCAGACGGACGCGTCCATCAACAAGGGCAATTCCGGCGGGCCGCTGTTCAACATGGACGGCGACGTCATCGGGGTGAACACCGCGATCCTCTCGCCGTCCGGCGGCTCGGTCGGCATCGGCTTCGCGACGCCTTCGGCGACGCTGCAGCCGATCATCGACCAGCTTCAGCAGTTCGGCGAAACCCGTCGCGGCTGGCTCGGCGTGCGCATCCAGAACGTCGACGACGCCATTGCCGAATCGCTCAAGCTCGGTTCGCCGCGCGGCGCGCTCGTGGCCGTGGTGGACGACAAGGGCCCGGGCAAGCCCGCGGGTCTGCGCGCCGGCGACGTGATCCTCAAGTTCGACGGGCGCGAGGTGAAGGAATCACGCGACCTGCCGAAGCTCGTCGCCGCGACTCCGGTCGGCAAGGCCGTGGAAGTGATCGTCATGCGCGACGGCAAGGAGACGCCGCTGTCGGTGACGCTCGGCCGTCTCGAGGACAGCGAAAAGCAGCAGGCTTCGCTCGACACCAAGGGCAAGCCCAGCGAAGCGCCGAACCGCAACGTCGTGCAACGCGCCCTCGGGATGGAGTTCTCGAGCCTCGAGGCCGACGTGCGCAAGCGCTTCAGCATCAAGGACACGGTGAAGGGCGTGGTGGTGACGACGGTGGAGCCGAATTCGGCCGCAGCCGAGAAGCGCATCCAGCCCGGCGACACGATCGTGGAGATCAACCAGGAGGCCGTGAGCCGTCCGGCGGACGTCGCGGCCAAGACCAAGGCGCTGAAGGATTCGGGCCGCAAGTCGGCTTTGTTCCTGGTCGCTAATCCGCAAGGTGAAGTCCGCTTCGTCGCGCTCGCGCTCGACTGATCGAACTTCCGCGCGACAGCATTGCGGCTCCGGCGGAAAACGCCGGGGCCGTTTTCGTTCCGGCGCTCAGGCGCTAACGAATTCTTCGACCCGGTAACCCTGCGCATAGAGCAGGGCGGTCAGATCGGCATGGTCGATCCGTGCATGGGCGGCGGCCGCGACAGCCGGCTTGGCGCGGTAGGCGACGCCGAGGCCGGCTTCCTCGATCATGGCGAGATCGTTGGCTCCGTCGCCGACCGCCATCGTGTCCTCGTGGGCCAGCCCGTGCCTTTCGCGCAATTCAATCAGGGTCGCGTATTTGGCTTCGCGTCCGAGGATCGGCTCGGACACCAGACCGGCAAATCTGTCATCCTCCACCACCAGCACGTTGGCGCGGTTTTCGTGGAAGCCGATGGCCTCCGCGACCTTTGAGGTGAACAGCGTGAAGCCGCCCGAAACCAGCGCCGTGTGGGCGCCGTTGGCCCGCATCGTGCGCACCAGTTCGCCGCCACCCGGCGTCAAGGTGATGCGTTCGGCGATGACCTGCGTGACGATGCGGGCATCGAGGCCTTTCAGCAGGGCGACGCGCTCGCGCAGGGCGGGCTCGAAGGCGATCTCGCCCCGCATCGCGCGCTCCGTGATGGCCGAGACGTGCTCCTTCATGCCGACGTAATCCGCCAGTTCGTCGATGCATTCCTGGCCGATCATGGTCGAGTCCATGTCGGCCAGAAACAGCTTCTTGCGGCGGGTCGCGGCCAATTGGACGATGACGTCGACCGGCGCGCCGAGCGCGATGCGGAGGTCTTCGGCATGGGCGCGGTTGTCGGATGCGCCCCCGGGTGCGAAAGACAGGTCGGCGGCGACGCCACGGTTGAGCCAGACGGGCGCCTGCGCGCCGGGAAGCACGGCCGCGGCGCGCGCCAGCATGGCCTCGTCGAGAACGGGAGAAGCCGGGTTGCAAACGAGGGTCGCGACATGCGTCATGTCTTCAAAGTCTCTTCGAATGCGCGGAGCGCCGTGTGATTGATCGGGTCGAGGCCCTTCTCATCGCAGGCCCGACGGCGAGCGGCAAGTCCGCGCTGGCCATCCGGCTGGCGCGGCAGTTCGGCGGCGTCGTGGTCAATGCCGATTCGATGCAGGTCTACGGCGATCTCCGCATCATCACGGCCAGACCGACGCCCGAGGAGGAAGCCAGCGTGCCGCACCGGCTGTTCGGCCATGTCGACGGGGCGGTGAATTACTCCGTCGGCCGCTACGTCGAGGCTGCGCGCGCCGTTCTGGCGGAACTGCGGGAGCAGGGGCGGCTGCCCGTCTTCGCCGGGGGGACGGGCATGTATTTCAAGGCCTTGCTGCGCGGCCTGTCGGACATTCCGGCGGTTCCGGACGCGGTGCGGGCCGATGTGCGGGCCAAGGCCGAAGGCATGTCGCCGGCCGAGCTTCATGCGCGGCTCGCCGCCTGCGACCCGCAAACGGCGGCGCGGGTGCGGCCGAGCGATCCTCAACGGATCCTGCGGGCGCTGGAGGTTTATGCCGCGACCGGCCGGCCGCTGGCGTCCTTCCAGCACTCCCGCAGCGCTCCCTTGCTCGAAGCCCAGCGTTGCCGGGCGGTGTTCCTGACCCCGGATCGGGAGGTCTTGAAGGCGAGGATCGACGCGCGTTTTCGCGACATGATGGATGTGGGCGCGCTGGAAGAGGTCGAGCGGCTGGCGGCTCGCGGTCTCGATCCAGCCTTGCCGGTGATGCGGGCCCATGGCGTGCCGGGTCTGATCGATTATCTGCGCGGCTCATCGACGCTCGAAGACGCGATCGCACGCGGCCAGCGCGACACGCGGGCCTATTCGAAGCGGCAAGTCACCTTCGTGCGGCATCAACTGCCGGAGTTCGAGCTGGTGGCGCCGGAGGACGCGGGAGCGATGCTGGCGAGCGCTTGACGCAGTCTCTCCGCCGCCGTATGGTCCGCACCGATCAACCGGAGTAAAGCGCGTGCGCGCCAACCTTATCGTAGTAACCGATGCGCCAGAGACAGGACGGGCCTAGGGCCTGATCTCCTGACAATGGCGCATACCCAGGCCCCCTCGAGGGCCTTTTTTATTGCCCGAATTTCCACGATGCCCCAGAAGACCCGGATGCCCCAGAAGACCTGACAGCCGGTAGAGCCTTCCGAACGGAGACGATGCAATGTCCAAGCAGATGACCGGAGCCGAGATGGTCGTCGAAGCGCTCAAGGACCAGGGAGCCGACACGCTGTTCGGTTATCCGGGCGGGGCGGTTCTGCCGATCTATGACGCCATCTTCCAGCAGAATTTCGTCAAGCACGTGCTGGTTCGCCACGAGCAGGGTGCAGCCCATGCGGCGGAGGGCTATGCGCGCTCGTCCGGCAAGGTCGGGGTGCTGCTCGTCACGTCCGGCCCTGGCGCCACCAACACGGTCACCGGCCTGACCGACGCGCTGATGGATTCCATTCCGCTCGTCTGCATCACCGGGCAGGTTCCGACGCATCTGATCGGCTCCGACGCGTTCCAGGAATGCGACACGGTCGGCATCACGCGTCACTGCACGAAGCATAATTATCTGGTTCGTTCGATCGAGGACCTGCCGCGCATCCTGCACGAGGCGTTCTACGTCGCGTCGAGCGGACGGCCGGGCCCGGTCGTCATCGACATTCCGAAGGACGTGCAGTTCGCGACCGGCACCTATCACGGTCCGAAGAACATCCAGCACAAGACCTACCAGCCGCAGGTCAAGGGCGATCTGGCGAAGATCCGCCACGCGGTCGAGATGATGGCGGCGGCGAAGAAGCCCGTGTTCTACACGGGCGGCGGCGTCATCAATTCGGGGCCGGAGGCGTCCGAATTGCTGCGCGAACTGGTCAAGCTGACGGGCTTCCCGATCACCTCGACGCTGATGGGCCTCGGCGCCTATCCGGCGTCGGGCGACAAGTGGCTCGGCATGCTGGGCATGCACGGCACCTACGAGGCCAATCACGCGATGCACGATTGCGATCTGATGATCGCCGTCGGGGCGCGGTTCGACGACCGCATCACGGGGCGGCTCGACGCCTTCTCGCCGGGGTCGAAGAAGATCCACATCGACATCGATCCGTCTTCGATCAACAAGAACGTCAAGGTCGATCTGGGCATCATCGGCGACGTCGCGCACGTGCTCGAGGACATGGTCCGGCTGTGGCGTACCTCCGCCCCGCAGGTCGACGCCGGCGCGCTGAAGCAATGGTGGAAGCAGATCGACACGTGGCGCGAGCGCAAGTCGCTGGCCTATCGCCCGTCGAAGGAGACCATCAAGCCGCAGCATGCGATCCAGCGTCTGTACGAACTGACCAAGGATCGCGACACCTACATCACGACCGAGGTCGGTCAGCATCAGATGTGGGCGGCGCAGCACTATCATTTCGAGAAGCCGAACCGGTGGATGACCTCGGGCGGGCTTGGCACGATGGGCTATGGGCTGCCGGCCGCGGTGGGCGTGCAGATGGCGCATCCGCAGGCGCTGGTCATCGACATCGCGGGCGAGGCCTCGGTGCTGATGAACATGCAGGAGATGTCGACGGCGCTGCAATATCGCCTGCCGGTCAAGATTTTCATCCTGAACAACGAATACATGGGCATGGTGCGCCAGTGGCAGGAATTGCTGCATGGCGGCCGTTATTCCGAGAGCTATTCGGAAGCGCTGCCCGATTTCGTCAAGCTGGCGGAAGCCTATGGGGCGGTCGGCATCCGCTGCTCGGATCCCGACAAGCTCGATGACGCGATCCTGGAAATGATCGACTCGCCCAAGGCGGTGATCTTCGACTGCGTCGTCGAGAAGGCGGAAAACTGCTTCCCGATGATCCCGTCGGGCAAGGCCCACAACGAGATGATCCTGGCGGAGCTTTCGGACGATGCCGGCGTCGAGATCGGCAGCATCATCGACGAGCGCGGCAAGCTCCTCGTCTGAGCCTTTCGGATTTTTCGCTGATTGAGAGAAGACGCCACGCCATGAACGCACCCACGCTGAACCCACCGCCGCCGCCGCCCTCGCCCTATTCGTCGGCGCTCGGCAAGTCCAACATCGAGCAGCACACGCTCTCCGTGCTGGTCGACAACGAGCCGGGCGTTCTCGCCCGGGTCGTCGGCCTGTTCTCGGGCCGGGGCTACAATATCGAGAGCCTCACGGTCGCCGAAGTGGCGCATGGCGAGCATCTGTCCCGCATCACCATCGTGACCTCGGGGCCGCCCGAGGCGATCGAGCAGATCGGCCATCAGCTGGAACGGCTCGTGCCTGTCCACAAGGTGACCGACCTCACCACGCATGCCCGCGCTATCGAGCGCGAGCTCGCAATGGTCAAGGTGCGGGGCAAGGGCGACGACCGGGTCGAGGCGCTGCGGCTCGCCGACGCCTTCCGGGCCCGGGTCATCGACGCCACGACCGAGAGCTTCGTCTTCGAACTGACCGGCAATGCCGACAAGATCGACCAGTTCGTCGAACTGATGCGTCCGATCGGGCTCGTCGAGGTGTCGCGGACCGGCGTGGCGGCGATTTCGCGCGGGCCGGAGCCGATCTGACGCCCCGAACCCCGCGGGCGCATCCTGCGGGGTCAAGCACACGGTTTTCTTTGACGCGGCGGGAAAGCGCGCTTAGAAGGCCCCATCACGATTTCTAGAGGACGGCTCCGCACTCGTCCTCCGCTAGGGGAAACCACGGGTATGCGCGTCTATTACGATCGGGATGCAGACATCAACCTCATCAAGGGCAAGAAGGTCGCGGTTGTGGGCTACGGCTCGCAGGGCCACGCCCACGTCCTGAACATGCGCGAATCCGGCGTGAAGGACGTCGTGGTGGCGCTGCGCAAGGGCTCGGCCACGATCAAGAAGGCGGAAGGCGAAGGCCTGAAGGTCATGGAGGTGGCGGCAGCCGCCAAATGGGCCGACGTCATCATGATGCTGACCCCGGACGAATTGCAGGCCGACATCTACGCGGCCGAACTCGCGCCGAACATGAAAGAGGGCGCCGCCCTCCTGTTCGCCCACGGCCTCAACGTGCATTTCAACCTGATCGAGCCGCGCAAGGACATCGACGTCCTGATGGTCGCGCCGAAGGGCCCCGGACATACGGTGCGCGGCGAATATCTGAAGGGTGGCGGCGTGCCGTGCCTGATCGCGATCCACCAGGACGCTTCGGGCAATGCGCATGATCTCGGCCTGTCCTACGCCTCCGCCATCGGCGGCGGCCGCGCCGGCATCATCGAGACCACCTTCAAGGAAGAGTGCGAGACGGATCTGTTCGGCGAGCAGGTCGTGCTCTGCGGCGGCCTGGTGGAACTGATCCGCGCCGGCTTCGAGACGCTGGTGGAAGCCGGCTACGCGCCGGAAATGGCCTATTTCGAGTGCCTGCACGAAGTGAAGCTGATCGTCGACCTCATCTACGAGGGCGGCATCGCCAACATGAACTACTCGATCTCGAACACCGCCGAATACGGCGAGTATGTCACGGGTCCGCGCATCATCACCCCGGAGACCAAGGCCGAGATGAAGAGCGTTCTGGAGGACATCCAGTCCGGCAAGTTCACGCGTGACTGGATGCTGGAGAACAAGGTCGCGCAGACCTCGTTCAAGGCGACGCGGCGCCGCAACGACGCGCATCAGATCGAGGAAGTCGGCGCCCGCCTGCGCTCGATGATGCCCTGGATCGGCAAGAACAAGATGGTCGACACGACCCGCAACTGAGGTCCCTTCGGACCGCAGTGACGCAACGTCAGTCAAAGGCCGGTGCGCAAGCGCCGGCCTTTTTCGCGTTCGGGCAGCTTTGCCTTGACCAATTCTTGAATCAAAGGTTAAGCTTCAGATAGAGTTAGATTGCATCTGCCCGCAGCGGCCCGGTTTGGGCCCGGGCCGGTCCGTTGGATGGAAAGTCTTTTCACATGATGGATTGCGAGATCTCCGGACGCGCGATGTCCATGGCCCTGGTCGAGCATGTGCTCAACCTCCGCGCCGAACGCGCCTTCGACCTGCTGCACGACAAGCTGAGCCTGCGCGCCTCCTACCAGCTTGCGGGCGACCGCCGGCTGATGCCCTATGCGGGATCGTTCTTCGGGCGGACGGACGTCTGCGTCGCCTTTCAGGCGCTCGACACGGAGTTCGAATTCCGCGACTTCACGATGAGCTCGCCGATCGCCGAGGCGGGCAGCGCCGCCGTGCGCTGGTCGGCCCGCTGGATCAATCGCGGCACGCGCGACTCGGCGCTCATCCATGGCGTCTCGCATATCCGCTTCGCCGACGGGCTGGTGGTCGAGTGGGTCGATTTCATCGACACGGCGGCAGCGTCCTATCTGGCCGGCTGGATGCCCGAGATGCCGTCCTTCATGATGCAGGGACCGGGCGGGCGCTGACGCGCACGGCAGCGCTCCCATCCGGCGCGCTCCTGTGCGAAGCTC
>JAQGJH010000003.1 GCA_028290705.1 Hyphomicrobiales bacterium | reverse complement strand
CGAGAGTCTTGACCTTGCCGCTGTCGACCAGATCCTTGCGCACCATGATCGCCTGGAATCCAGCGCCCTTCACGTTATGGGCCTTGTCGGCCACGATCTTGATGCGGATGCCGCGCCCGACCGCATTGTAGAGACCAGCCGAGGCCGCGCCCCCGCCCGCATCGAGCTGGCCGGCGCCGAGCGGCGCGACCATTTTTGCGCCCGTGTCGAACGAGACGAAATTCGCCTCGATGCCTTCCTGCTTGAAATAGCCCTTGGCGTCGGCGACGAAGAGACCCGCGTCGCTGCTGGCGTTGACGACCGCGATCGAAACCTTGTCGGCCGCCAGCGCGCCTGACGTGGCGACCGCGAGAACCGATGCGAGAACTGCGCCGAGCGCGTTCGATTTACGCATGATGTTTCCTCTCATGAAACGAGGACGGCGGCGTCGTTGCGCCGCCGTCTTGCAAGAAACGGCTGGTAATCAGCCGGCCGGATCGGTCTTCGAAAAACCCGGTCCCATGTCCCAGGTCTGCGCCACATAGTTGCGGTCGACCTCGCGACACCAGTTTTCCCAGCCGCGCTCCCACGTGAAGCCGGCGCGGCCCTTGGTGTTGGCGGCGATTTCGCCGTCATGCAGATATTGCACCTCGCCGCCGCCGAGTTGCAGCGCCTTGATCAGCATTTCGGCGTTCGCCTCCATGTAGATCGACGTGAAGACGACTTCGCGGATCGAGCGCCCGACCACGACGCTGCCGTGGCCGCGCATCAGCGACACGGTGCGCGGCCCGAGCGTCTTCGCCAGGTCGCGGCCCATGTCCATGTTGGTGACGAGAAGGTTCGTGTCGTTGCCGAATTTCGTGCTGATGTCCCAGTTGGGAATATCGCCGCCGATCGGCGCGCACATGTGCATGATCGGCCGCATCTTGCGGCCCGTCACGGTGAACGGCACGACGTTCGGGCTGTGGTTGTGCACGACCGCCATCTGGTCGGGCCGCGCCTCGAGGATCGCGCCATGAATGAAGCGCTCCGAATAGGGCTTGCCCGGCTCGTGGCCGATGATCTTGCCGTCCAGCGTGAACTCCATGATGTCGTCTTCGACGACGACGCCGGGCGCGCGCGCGCGCGACATCAGGAAGTGGTTCGGATTGGTCGGATGACGGACCGAAATATGGCCGAAGGAATCGACGACGTGGTGATGCGCCAGGATCCTGTTCGCCGTGACGAGCTCTTCCTTCAACTGGGCCAGTTCAGTCATACGCATCCTCCGTTTATTGGTTTATCGCGGTTGTCGGGCGGCCGCTGTGTCTCGGCCGCCCCCATGAATAGCGCGTTTAGTGCCCGGTTGCCACGGCTCCCACGATCCCGGCATCGTCAGGCGCCGCATTGCCGCGCCACACGACATGCATGTCGGGCCGCAGCAGCACGAGGTCGAAGCCATAGATCTCGCGTGCGATCTGGTCGGGCACGTCCATTACCGTCACGGGCGCGCCGAAGGACTTCAGCGCCTTCTCGATGCCGCCCGCCTCGGCCCGCGTCTTGCCGAGCCGGAGCAGCGTGTAGCCTTCCGCCGGAATGCGGTCCTGCATGGCCGTTCCATCGTCGAGCCAGACATGCGGCAGCCGCGCGCCGGGCCACGTGGTCGGCACATATTCGCGGAACAGATGTTCCGGCCCGCCGGGTATGTCCATGATGATCGGCGAGTCGACGTAGCGATAGCCCATCTCGGCGCCGATCATTTCATTCGTCTTGCGCTGCTCGACATCGGCCACGGCGGCCAGCATCTCGCGGTTCTGGCGTCCCTCCGGCGTGCTCTCGCGCATGTTCGAGCGATACATGGACCGCCACTTGCGACGCCCGATCGATGCATAGCGCGAGGCTCCGATGTTGCGCTCGCCGATCTGCCGGCGCTCGTGCTCGTAAGAGCCCAGAATGTTCGGCCCGCCCCAGCCCTGCAGCGTCGCGGCGAGCTTCCACGACAGGTCGAACGCATCGCCCACGCCCGTGTTCATGCCAAGGCCCCCAGTGGGGATGACGAGATGCACGGCGTCGCCCGCCAGGAACACGCGGCCGTCGCGATAGCGGTCGGCGAGCAGCAGGTTCTGCCGCCAGGGCGAGCAGGACAGCATCTCGTATTTCACCGGAAAACCCACGGCCTTTTCGAACTGGCCCTTCATCTCCTCGTCGGATCCCACCGTCGCGTGCAGCGTCCAGTGGACCGTCGAGTCCTGCATGATCAGGAAGGTCGCCTTGTCGTCGGCCACGTGATAGTGGCGGCCGCGTCCCGGACCATTGCCTCGCGGCAGGCGGTCGTACAATTCATCGCAGCGATACAGCGCCTGGCGCAATTCCATCAGGCCGCCTTCGCCCCGCAGCTTGATGCCGAGCTGCTTGCGCACCGGGCTGTTGCCGCCATCGCAGCCGACCAGATAGGCGCAGCGGATCGTCTCGGTCTTGCCGCCGCTCTTCACCGTCGCGGTGACGCCCTGCTCGTTCTGCTCGAGCGAAACGAATTCCGTTCCGAAGCGCACGTTGACGTTGGGCAGGCTCTCGGCCACCGACTTCAGAAGCGGCTCGACCGTATATTGCGAGACGAGCTGATAAGGCTCGAGCGGCCCGCTGCCGTCGTTGGTGACCCGGCAATCAGCCTTGGCCTCGTCCACCGAGGGATAGCGCAGCCGCAAGAGCGGCGGCTCGGCGAGACTGAGCACGACGTAAACGTCCATCGGGCAATCGCCGCGCAATCCGGCTTCGCGGATTTTGTCCGCCAGCCCGATGCGCCGGTACATTTCCATCGTGCGCGCATTGGCGCGTTCCATCTTGGGCAGGAATTGCGGCGCGTCTTTCTGTTCGATCAGCGTGCATTTCACGCCGCGCTTGCCGAGATCGATGGCGAGCGTCAGCCCGACCGGACCCGCACCGACGATGAGAACCTGAGTATCCATGGCCCGTCTCCCTCCAGAGTTGACCCTGAATAGACCGCGCTCGGCAAGCAGTCAATAAATCCCACAATGCGGGATTTCACTTATGTGTTAATCTCCGACTTGGCCGTGCCGGCAAGGGCCGCCCCGATGCCGGCGTGCCGGACATCCGGCGTCGCCGCGACGGTTCCGGCTCGCGCAATGGTCTTGGTGACGATTTTGGCGCAGAGCACGACGCGGTCTGCGACGAATTCGAGCCGCTCCGTGCTGACATGATCCTCCCCGATCGTGACGCTGAGAGAGCCCAGCACGTTGTCCCGCAAGTCGAAGATCGGGGCCGCCACGCCGGTCACGCCGCGCGTCACCTGGCTGACGGTGGCGTCCCAGCCGGTCTGGCGCATGTTGCGCAGATGAGCGCGCAACTCGTTCAGGCTTGCGCCAAGTCCCGCCTCCTGCACGGCGCGCGGATCGGACTCGTAGAGCTTGCGCACGGCCGGGGACGGCATGTTCGCCAGAATGATGCGCGACGCCGCGCCCTGCAGCAGCGGTCTTGCCAGCCCCCGCTCGTAATTCGAGTGGAACGACGCCGTGCCCTGTTCCTGATGCACGCAGAGCACCCGGTCGCGATAGCGCCGGCAGAGAAGCGCGATGCCGGCGATTTCCTCCACGAGTTCGGCCATGACCGGGCGGCTCGCCACGATCAGCGGATCGCGTTCGCGCATCTGGAAATCGAGTTCCGCGATGCGGGGCCCGAGCGTGTAGCCGACGTCCGGCAGCGACGTCAGCAGACCTGCGTCGGTCAGCACCTTGAGGTAGCGATACAGCGTCGAGCGCGTGTAGCCGAGCCGCGCCTGCATCTCTTCCATGGTCCATTCGAGCCTTTGGCCCTCGAACAGGTCCAGGATGACGATCATGCGCTCGAGACTGTTCACGACCCGCGTGTCCTTTCAGGGATGATTTGCGGCTCGATGGCCGCGCCTGTTCCCAAGGCAGGATAGCATGGCCCGCCGAGGGGATGGAATCAGCCCGCCAAAGCCGCAAGCCTCGTCGCGGCCGCCTGGCCCGCGACGACGCCCGTGGCGAAACAGCCCTGCAGCAGATAGCCACCGGTCGGCGCCTCCCAGTCGATCATCTCGCCGCAGACGAAGACGCCCGGCATGCGCTTGAGCATCAGCCCATCGTCCAGCTCGCTCCAGCGCACGCCGCCCGCCGACGAGATCGCGCGCGCGATCGGACGGGGAGACAGAAGCCGCACCGGCGCCGCCTTGATCAATTGCGCGAGCGCGTCCGCATTGTCTGGAAGCACGCGCGACACGTCGCGCAGCAGCGCGACGGCGACGGGCTGCAAACCTGCGGCCTTGCGCAGGAAGGTGGAAGCCGATTGTCCGGCGCGCGGACGCGACAGGCGCGCCGCCAGAACGTCGGCGCCGACGTCGGGCCGCAGATCGGCATGAATGACACAAGGCCCCTGCGCCGCAATGGCTTCCCGCAAGCGGGCCGAGAGCGCGTAGACCGCCCCGCCCTCCAGGCCGTCTGCTGTGATCGTAGCCTCGCCCCGCACCGTCTCGCCCTCGAAGGACAACGCCACGGGCTTCAGCGGCGCGCCGGCGAAGCGCGACGAAAACACCTTCGTCCATGCAACGTCGAAACCGCAATTGCTGGGTGCGAGCGAAGCCACGTCGAGACCGCGCGCGCGCAACATGTCCACCCAGGCTCCGTCGGAGCCGAGCCGCGGCCAGGACGCGCCGCCGAGCGCCAGCACGCAGACCTGCGCATCATGCGCGACGATCTCTCCTGCCTGATCGCGCACGATCGGCGCGCCCTTTTCGGTGAAACCCTCGAAACGGTGTCGCGGCCGGATCGTGACGCCCGACGCCTCGAGCCGCCGCAGCCATGCGCGCAACAGCGGCGAAGCCTTGAAGCTGCGCGGAAACACGCGCCCGCTCGACCCGACGAACGTCTCTTCCCCGAGTTCGGCGCTCCAGCGCCGCAAAGTCTCGGGCGGGAAAGCATCCAGGATCACGGAGAGCCGCGTCGACGCCTCGCCGTAGCGCTGCACGAACCGCGAAAAATCCTCGCTGTGCGTCAGGTTAAGGCCGCCCCGCCCCGCCATCAGGAATTTGCGCGCCGGCGACGGCATCCCGTCGTAGACCGTCACGGCAAAGCCCGCCGCCGCGATCTGCTCGGCCGCCATCAGCCCGGCAGGTCCGGCCCCGATGACGATGGCGGAAGGTCTGGGCAGCGCTGAAGTCACGGCGGATCCGGGTCGGCAGGCCAAAAAAAGAGTGCTGGACCTTTAGATCGGATCGGCGTGCCGTGCTATGCCCCTTCCATGAACCAACATGCCAAACGTCGCCACCAGGCTGGTCTCGCCCGCGAGGCCGAGCGCGAGAAGCCCGAACGGGTGAAACACGCCGGGCCTCCGCTCGCCACTCCCGAGGAGGGGCGGATCGTCTACGAGATCACCGCGGAGGAAACCGGGCAGCGGCTCGACCGCGCCCTGGCGCAGCGCGCCGAGGCCGAGGGACTGGCCCTGTCGCGCACCCGCATCCGTGCGCTGATCGAGGACGGCCTCGTGTCCATCGACGGCCGCCAGGCATCCGATCCCGGCGCCAAGCTGCGCGAGGGCCAGAGCGTCTCGCTGGACGTTCCCGCCGCCAGCGACCCAGAACCGCTCGGCGAAGCCATCCCGCTCTCCATCGTGTTCGAGGACGAGCACCTGCTGGTGATCGACAAGCCGGCGGGCCTCGTCGTCCATCCGGCCAGCGGGCACGAGACCGGCACGCTGGTCAACGCGCTCATCGCCCATTGCGGCGACAGCCTCTCGGGCATCGGCGGCGTGCGCCGCCCGGGCATCGTGCATCGTCTCGACAAGGACACATCGGGCCTTCTCGTGGTCGCCAAGACCGACGCGGCGCATCAGGGCCTGTCCATGCTCTTTGCCGACCATGGCCGCACCCTCTCGCTCACCCGCGAATATCTGGCTTTCGTGTGGGGCCGCCCGGACCGGGCGGGCGGCACGATCGACGCACCGATCGGCCGGCACCAGCACCAGCGGGAAAAAATGGCCGTGGTGCGCCACGATCAGGGGCGCGAAGCCATCACGCATTGGCGCATTCAGGAGGGCTTCGTTTCGGGCACGGCCCCCGTCAGCCTGATCGCCTGCCGTCTCGAGACCGGCCGCACGCATCAGATCCGCGTCCACATGGCCCATATCGGCCATCCGCTGCTGGGCGATCCGGTCTACGGCACCGGCTTCAAGACCAAGGCGAATCATCTGACCGAGGCCGCGCGCGCGGCGCTCGAGAGCCTCCACCGCCAGGCGCTCCACGCCGGAAAGCTCGGCTTCACCCATCCGGTGACCGGCGAGGAACTGATGTTCGAGAGCAACCTGCCGGCGGATCTCGCTAGTCTGGCCGAAATCCTGCGCGCTCCCAAGATGACGAAAATTTAATCCGGCCGACGAGAACAAGAACAATCAAGTATTGGAGCGAGGACGTTCGATTCTGGCGAGTATTCCCTCTCAAGAAGAAGAATATTTCGTGCGCGTCCCCCTCCCCCTTGTGGGGAGGGGCCAGGGGTGGGGGTCGCACAAAACATCGTAAGTCCAGCGCCACCAGACAGTCGGCGAGATGGGCGCGCCCCCCACCCGAGCAACCCCCACAAGGGGGAGGGAGGACGTCCAGCAAAACACGCGAATACTGCGGATCGACGGACTACGGTCTACATGGCATCCTAAATACTTGAATCAGCACGCCCCAGCCAAATGAATACACCCGCCGCGTGACCGCCCCTTGAAACACAGTTGCGCTCGCCTATCTCTACAGCCCTCGTGCTTTGGCCCGCGCCCTCTTTCTGCCGTGATGGGGCGAGCCTATATATGCACCGAGCCGAGTGCGACCTTGTGTCGGCTTCGGACGCGGGCCCGCCATACCGGGGGCCCGAACAGGAGGAACTGATGGCTGCTGCGCTTCCGATGATTTCTGCCGAGAGCGGTCTCACCCGCTACCTCGCCGAAATCCGGCGGTTTCCCATGTTGGAGCCGCAAGAGGAGTACATGCTTGCTAAAAACTGGCGCGAGCAAGGGGACCGCGACGCGGCCCACCGGCTGGTGACGTCGCATCTGCGACTCGTCGCCAAGATCGCCATGGGTTATCGCGGCTATGGTCTGCCGATCGGCGAGGTCATCTCCGAGGGAAACGTCGGCCTCATGCAGGCGGTGAAGCGGTTTGAGCCCGAAAAAGGCTTCCGTCTCGCCACTTATGCCATGTGGTGGATCCGCGCCTCGATCCAGGAATATATCCTGCGTTCCTGGTCGCTGGTGAAGATGGGCACGACCGCCAACCAGAAGAAGCTGTTCTTCAACCTTCGCAAGGCCAAGAGTCAGATCTCGGCGCTGGAGGAAGGCGATCTGCGTCCCGAGCAGGTCAAGACCATCGCCACCCGGCTCGGCGTCACCGAGCAGGACGTGGTCGACATGAACCGCCGCATGAGCGGCGACGCCTCGCTGAACGCGCCCCTCCGGCAGGAGGGCGAAGGCGAGTGGCAGGATTGGCTGGTGGATGAAAGCTCCACTCAGGAGGCCCTGCTGGCCGAGCGCGAAGAAGCCGACAACCGGCTGGGCGCCTTGCGCTCGGCTCTCGGCGTGCTGAACGACCGCGAACGGCGCATCTTCGAGGCGCGCCGTCTGGCGGAAGACCCGATCACGCTCGAGCAATTGTCGGAGGAGTTCAACATCTCCCGCGAGCGCGTGCGCCAGATCGAGGTTCGGGCTTTCGAAAAGGTGCAGGCCGCCGTCAAGGCGGGCGTCGCCAACCTCGAATCCCTGCCGCCCCCGCAGCCGCGGATCGGCGCACAGCCGGCGGCCTGAGCGATCGTCATGGAATACGAAGAGCGGCCTCCGGGCCGCTCTTTTTTTATCAGGACTCGAGCCCGCAGCGAGCTCCGGTCTGAGACCTATCGCTGCCAGGCTTCCATGGCCTCGTTGAGGACGCGTTCGCCCGAATTGCCCTTCTCGAAGGTGATCTTGGCTATGCGCTGATCCGACAGGAGCATGGGAATGTCGAACCAGGCGCGGGTGCGCATCAGGTCGATGTTGCGCGCGACCGAACTGTCGCCGCGCGTCAGTCCCACCAGGAAGAAGTTCTGCATGATCGGGGCCGGAACGCCGGTCAGCGGATCGCCCGCCGGCGTATCTTCCTTGCGCATCTGCGGCGTGGAAATCTGCGCCACGCCCGGGACGGGACCGCCCTCGGCCGGCACGAACCGCACCTCGATCGTATGCGACGCCGGCAGCGTGTCGTCGGTGTTCTTCTGGATCAGCATGATGGCGCGCATCCGCGCCTCAGGCAGATCGACCTCGGCCCGCACCCCGATGGTCAGGGGTTGGCCGGGGCCACGGCTGACGTTGTCGAGACGCCAGACGACATTGCCCACGTAGGTGCGGACTTTTTGCGGTTCGTCCGGCGCGTCCACCAGCAGAGCGGCGCGCTGCGCCACGGAGATCGGCGGCGAACTCGGCGTGGGCGCATTCTGGGCTGGCGTCTGCGCCGACTGCGCTTGCGGCTGCGCTGGCTGCGCGGGGGCCGCAGGGCGCGGCGATTGACCGCCGCCGATCCGCTCGACGATCTTGTTCGAATTGGTTTCTGCCGGCGCTTCCGAGGCAGCGGGCTTCATCCGCGCCAGTTCGTCCGGGTTGTCGCGGCGCACATAGCCGAACACCGCGATGGCGCCGACCACCAGGGCGATCGGCAGACCGATCAACACTGGCCGGAAATTGCGCTGCTTTTCTTCGCGTCGTTGCGGCGCGGCCGGGCGCACGGCGCCGCGCGGCAACGTCGGTTCGTCCGGTCCATCCGGGGAGGCCGCATCGGCAGCCGCCGATGCCTCGGCGCGCGGGCCGAATTTGCGAAGCGTCACGTTCACGGGCCGAGCTTCGCCCGAACGGCGCTCGGCGCGGAGATCGGCTCCAAGCCCCTTGTCGAGCCCCTTGTCGAGCCCTTTGGCATCTTCCCGATCGACGTCGAAGGAGCCGAGCGGCGAATCGAGACGTGCGGGTTCGTAGCCGGGCTCGGGGGCGCGCTCGCGCGGCGGCGCCTGGACGAACTCGGTCGTGTCGACGGGATCCGCCAGAGGTTCGGGAGATGGCGGCTTGGGGGGCGTGACGTCGACGGCGCGAGGGGCGTCGGGCTGCGGCGGAGCTCCGAAGGCGCCAGGCTTTTCCTCGCCGGCAGGCCATGGCCGTGGCGAGAGTTGCGTGCGCGAACGCGCCGCCTCCAGACCATTGACGCCCGGGCGCTCGGTGGAAGGCATGCCGGGCCGCTGCGGAAAGGCCGGACGCGGCGGCATGGCGGGCCGGACAGGCGCGGCGGGTGTCCGCGTCGGCTCGGACCGGCGGGCCAGCGGTTCGACGGTGCGGGCGGGGGGGCGCGACTCCGGCGGCCTGGCCTCGGGCCTGCTGTCGGGGGCGCGCGCTTCGGACGCCTTGCCTTCGCCGGGCCGCGGCGGCGCGGGCTTGCTCTCGGCCGGCTTGCGCGCCGCGATCTCGTCTTCGATGCGCGAGATGGCGTCGTCCAGCGCGCGGCTTTCGCGCTCGATGTCGTTTTCGGGAACGGGAGGCTGAACGGCGCGCAATTGGCCAAGCAGCGCCGAGCGCGCGCGTTCGTAGATCGCGCGGCGTGAGTCGGGCGTCGAATCAGCGAGGCCGGAAACGGCCCGGACGAGCAGCGGATAATATTCAGCCATTGCGCGTTCTGATCACTCCTCGTTCCTCACGTCAATTCGGCGGCGCCGCACGTCGCGACAGGCAACGAAATCGCGACTCAATCCTGGAAGGGATTGTGCACGAGGATCGTATCATCACGCTCGGGACTGGTGGAAAGCAAGGCCACGGGCGCACCGATCAATTCCTCGATGCGACGCACGTATTTGATGGCCTGCGCGGGAAGATCCGCCCATGAACGCGCGCCCTGCGTCGTGCCGTCCCAGCCTTCGATCGTCTCGTAAACGGGGACGACGCGCGCTTGGGCGGCCTGGCTCGCAGGCAGGCGATCGATCTCCTCGCCGTCGAGAAGATAGCGCGTGCAGACCTTGATCTCCTTGAAACCGTCCAGAATATCGAGCTTCGTCAGCGCGATGCCGTCGATGCCCGACGTCTTGACGGTCTGTCGCACCAGCACGGCGTCGAACCAGCCGCAGCGCCGCGCCCGCCCCGTGACGGTGCCGAATTCATGACCGCGCTCGCCGATGGTCTGGCCGATCTCGTCGGTGAGTTCCGTCGGGAATGGCCCGCCGCCGACGCGCGTCGTGTAAGCCTTGGCGATGCCGAGCACGTAGCCGATCGCGCGCGGCCCGACGCCAGACCCCGTCGCGGCATTGGCCGCCGTCGTGTTGGACGAGGTGACGAACGGATAGGTGCCGTGGTCCACGTCGAGAAGCGCACCTTGCGCACCCTCGAACAAGATCCGCCGACCTTGCCGACGCATTGTGTCGAGCAATTCCCAGGTGGCCGCCATATAGGGGAGAACCTGCGGAGCGATCGAAAGAAGTTCCTGGCGAATGGCTTTGGGATCGATCTCCGGAAGGCCGAGGCCGCGGCGCAGCGGATTGTGATGCGCCAGCAGACGGCCGATCTTGTCGTCGAGCGTGTCGGGCTCGGCCAGATCCATCACGCGCACCGACCGACGCCCGACCTTGTCTTCATAGGCCGGCCCGATGCCCCGCATCGTCGTGCCGATTTTCGTGCCCGACGTCGAGGCGGATTCGCGATGTGCGTCGAGTTCGCGATGCAGCGAGAGAATCAGCGGCGCGTTTTCCGCGAGCTTCAAATTCTCGGGGCTGACCGCGACGCCCTGCGCCTGCAACTGGGCGATCTCCTTCACGAGATGATGCGGATCGACCACCACGCCATTGCCGATGACCGAGACCTTGCCTTCGCGCACGATTCCCGAAGGCAGCAGCGAAAGCTTGTAGACCTTGCCATCGATGACGAGCGTATGACCGGCGTTGTGACCGCCCTGGAATCGCACCACCACATCGGCTTCGATCGACAGCCAGTCGACGATCTTGCCCTTCCCCTCATCGCCCCACTGGGCACCGACGACAACGACATTCGCCATGATGATTTTCGCTCTTCGATTGCGCTCACGGCGCCGACAGGGCCGCATCCGCGCGGCAGCCACATGAAAAACCCCGGCACAAGGCCGGGGCTCATTGCGGCTATGGATTAACGAATCGTGCAGCCGGAGGCAAGGCAAACCACAGCCATTCCGGTCTGAAAGCGCCGAGCCGAAGCCGGATCACCGCTGCCGGACCGGGTTCTCGACGAAATCGACGTCCCGATCCGCCGGCCATTTCATCCGGTAGGCGAGCCGGATGTCCCTGGCCTCGCCGGGCGCGAGATCGAGCCGCCAGGACATCACGCCACGCTTGTCGTCCACCGTCTTCCCGGTCGGCGGGGTGGTGGCCGGCAGCGTCTCGATCACGATGGCGCTGTTTTCCGAAATCGGCACGCGGTCGAAGATCGCGACCTTGACGGGAAAGTCGTGCAGGTTGCGCACGGTCGTGCGGAACTCGCGGGTCTCGACCTTCGTCGATCCGAGCCAGGTCGGCTCGTTTTCCTTCCGGCGCACCGGAACGCGCGTCACCTTGACCTTGTCGTCCGCGCCGAAGCCGAGTTCCGCGCTGTCTCCGGGAGCGACGAAACCGATGCGCCCCTGGCCGACGAAGATGCCGTCACGCTGGATCGAGACCTGACCGGGAAGCAAGGGCGCGTCGTCCTCCTGGGTGAAGCGGGCCGACAGGAAAGCCGTCGCGTCGAGCACCGGCGTCGCGTGCACCGAAAGCTCCGGCGAAAGCGTCCTCGAACCGATCCGGAACGTCTTGGCCGCGCCGTCGGCCGGCACCTCGATCTTGCCCGGCACGCGGAACGACGCCTGATAGGCCCCCGACACGGCCACGGCCTCGTTTTCCTGAGCGGGCACGAACGGCGCCGCCGGCGCCGGCTGCGCTTCCGCCTTCATGGCCTCGCTGCGCTGCAGGTCCGCGGCCCCAGGCGCGGGGGCCGCCATGGTGCGCGGGCGCGAATAGATCACGGGCGGTTCCGGGAACATCATCTGCAACGGCTGCAGGTCCGGCGCGCGCGTGCCCCGGATGGTGCGGACGGTCGACAGTTCGAGATCGACTCCGCTCCAGTCCTCGCCCGTCCGCTGCGTGACGCTGGCCCGGCGAACCAGTTCGAGCGTCGGCTTGCTTCCGGCCTTGCCGGTGTCCAGCCGCACGTCGTAGAGCGGCCGCCAGGACGCGCCCTGCACGCGATAGGTCAGCGTCAGCCGGCCCTTGGTGGCCTCCGCCGCGTCGAGTTCGACGACCACGTCGCGCGCCGCGCCGCCACGCGGATTGGGACGCTGGCGCGCCTGCTCCAGGGCGGCGATCTGATCGTCGAGATCGCGCAGGCTGCCCCGGGCGGCGCGCAGATCATCGCCCACCTTTGCGAGTCCCTGCCCCACCGCATCCCAGGCCGACGACCAGCGCCCGATGTCGAGCGGCGCCGATTCAGGCGACAGTTTTTCGGGGCCCGACTGGCCGAACCGCAGGATCATCGCCTTCTTGGCTTCCAGCGCGTCGAGCGTCGACTGCCAGCCCTCGCGCTCGAAACGCAATTGCTTCAGCTTGATCTCGATGCCGGTGTCGGCCGGCTTGCCGCTCGTCGGCGCATTGCGCGCCTCGACGGACCCGATCGCCAACCCCGCCTGCGCCGATCCCTCGACCCGCAGCGACGCCGGATCGAGCCCGATCGGCAATCCGCGGAAAACCAGCGAGGTCGCACCGGCCGGCAGGTCGATCTCCGTCATGCGCGTCACGCTGGCGGCATCCGGATAGACAGTCACGCTCGCGATGCGCGAAGCAACCTCGACCGTCGCGGCCCACGCGGGCGCGGCCACGAAACCAGTGGCCGAGGCCCCTACGGCGATCACGGACAGGCGAAGACGCGACATGATGTCCTCCATTTCAACAGACCGCTCCTTGCTGAACAGCAACGGGGGCGAATTCACGGCACGAGCCGTACCACAACAAGGCCAAGCTTGCCGCGAGACCGTACTCGGGAGCATTCAGGACGCTGCCCGGCTTGCAATCGCACGTGCATTGCTGCACCTCGGACGCGGGCGACCGCCCATGGATGATTTGCGTGCCCGAACCCACCCTCGCCTACACCAGCGCCAATCGCCGCGCCTATCCGCTTTTGCTGCTGACCTGCCTGTTCTGGTCCGGCAACGTCGTGGCGTCGCGCCTGGCGGTCGGCGAATTGTCGCCCATGGCGCTCGTCACCATCCGCTGGGGCATCGTCAGCCTGGTCATGCTGGCCGTGTGCTGGCGCGAGTTCCTGCGCGATCTGCCCGAGATCAAGCGCAACTGGATCGCCGTGACGCTGATGGGCTTCTGCGGCTTCACCATGTACCAGGCGCTCTATTTCGCCGCCGCCCATGCGACGACCGGCGTTCATCTCGCCATCCTGCAGGGCGTCGCGCCGGTGTTCGTCTTCGCGGGCGCGCGCATCTTCTACAAGACGCCGATCGGCTTTGTGCGCGCCTTCGGCCTCGGCCTGACCATGCTGGGCATCGCCGTCGTGGCGACGAACGGCGACGTGCTGACGCTCGGCGGCATCAAGCTCAACATCGGCGACGCCGCCATGCTGCTCGCGACCTCGCTGTATGCGGCCTATACGGTCGCGCTGCGCAATCGCCCGGCCGTCTCCGCCATGGCGTTCTTCACCGCCATGTCGCTCGTCGCCACCGTCACCTCGGCGCCGCTCCTGCTGATCGAAATCGCCCGCGACGCCGTGCAATGGCCGACTCCAAAGGGCTGGGCCGTGCTGATGTATGTGGTGATTTTCCCGTCGCTGCTCGCCCAGGTGTTCTTCATCCGGGGCGTCGAACTGATCGGCCCGGGACGCGCCAGCCTGTTCTACAATCTCGTGCCGGTGGGAGGCGCCATCATGGCCGTCACGCTGCTCGGCGAGCCCTTCGCGTCCTATCATGCGCTCGGGCTGGTGCTGGCGCTCGGCGGCATCATGATCGCCGAGCGGTGGGGCAGGAAAGTGAGCTGAAGCCGCGGGCCGACGCAGGACGCCGGCCCGACGTCGTCAGAACTTCACCGCCTTGGCGGCGCGGACGCCGGGGATCGCCTGGATCTTCTCCAGCACCGGCTGCGGCACGTCGCCGTCCACCTCGACCAGCGCGATGGCCGAACCGCCCTGCTTGTCGCGGCCAAGCGCGAAGGTCGCGATATTGACGCCGGCGTCGCCCAGCAGGCTCGCAAAACGACCCACGAAACCGGGCTTGTCCTCGTTGGTCACGTAGATCATCGAGGGGGCGAACTCGGCGTCGACCTTGTGTCCCTTGATGGCGACGATGCGCGGCTTTCCATCGTGGAAGACCGTGCCGCAGATCGAACGCTCGTTCTTCTGCGTCGTGACCGTGAGCGTGATCAGCGACTCGTAGTCGCCCTCTGCCGCGCGCGTCACCTCGTCGATGACGATGCCGCGCTCCTTGGCGACGATCGGGGCCGAGACCACGTTGACGTCGCTCAGCAGCGGCCGCAGCACGCCCGCGATGGCCGAGGCCGTCAGCGCCTTGGTCTTCAACTCCGCGACCGCGCCCTCGTAGGTGATCGTCACCTTGTCGATCGCCGCATCCGTCAACTGACCGGCGAAGGAGCCGAGACGTTCGGCGAGCGCGATGTAGGGCCGCAGCTTCGGGGCTTCGTCGGCGGTGATCGAGGGAAAGTTCACCGCATTGGAGATCGCGCCGCGCACGAGATAGTCCGACATCTGTTCGGCGACCTGCAGCGCGACGTTCTCCTGCGCTTCATTGGTGGCCGCGCCCAGATGCGGCGTGCAGACGACGTTGGGATGCCCGAACAGCGGGTTCTCGACGGCCGGCTCCTCGACGAAAACGTCGAAGGCCGCCCCCGCCACATGTCCGCTGTCGAGCGCACGGCGCAGCGCCGCCTCGTCCACGAGACCGCCGCGCGCGCAATTGATGATGCGCACGCCTTTCTTCGTCTTCCCGAGATTTTCCTCAGAGAGAATGTTGTTGGTCTGCGGCGTCATCGGCGTGTGCAGCGTAATGAAATCCGCGCGCGCCAGCAGTTCCGGCAGTTCCACCTTCTCGACCCCGAGTGCGACGGCGCGCTCGGGCGTCAGGAACGGATCGAAGGCGATGACCCGCATCTTGAGGCCGATGGCGCGATCGGCCACGATCGACCCGATGTTGCCGCAGCCGATGACGCCCAGCACCTTGGCGGTGATCTCGGCGCCCATGAAGCGGTTCTTCTCCCACTTGCCGGCCTGCGTCGAGGCATCGGCCGCGGGAATTTCGCGCGCGATGGCGAACATCATCGCGATCGCATGTTCGGCGGTCGTGATCGAATTGCCGAACGGCGTGTTCATGACGATCACGCCACGCGCCGTCGCGGCCGGAATGTCGACGTTGTCGACGCCGATGCCGGCGCGGCCGATGACCTTCAGCCGCGTGGCCTTTTCGAGGATCTTGTCCGTCACCTTGGTGGCGGAGCGGATCGCGAGACCATCGTAATCACCGATGATGGCCGCGAGTTTCTCCTTGTCCTTGCCGAGATTGGGCTGGAAGTCGACCTCGACGCCGCGATCCTTGAAGATCTGGACGGCGGCGGGCGAGAGAGCATCTGAGATGAGAACGCGGGGAGCCATGGAATTCTCCTGACTGCGTGAAATCCGGATGGAAACTGAAGGGGATGCGTTTGGCATGTCGCGCCCCCGGCACGCACGCGCGCACGGGGGACGTCGACGGATGCGCTCGGCCTGCGCCTTAGGCCTTGATCTCGCTCTTCGCCTTGGCGAAGGCCCAGTCGAGCCACTTGGTCAGGGCCTCGACGTCGCTCTTCTCCACCGTGGCTCCACACCAGATGCGAAGGCCCGACGGCGCATCCCGGTAGGCGTCGATGTCGTACGCGACTTTTTCCTTTTCGAGCAGGCTCGCGAGTTGCTTGGCGAAGGCCGCCTGCGCATCGTCCGCCAGCCCGGTGATCGCCGGATCGACGACCTTCAGGCAGACGCTGGTGTTCGAGCGGATCTCGGGCTTGCTTGCCAGGAAGTCCACCCACGGGGTCTTGGCGACCCAGTCGGCGATGACCTTCAGGTTGCCGTCCGCGCGCCCGATCAATCCATCCAAACCGCCGATCGACTTCGACCAGTTCAGCGCATCGAGATAATCCTCGACGCAGAGCATCGAGGGCGTGTTGATCGTGTCGCCGACGAAAATGCCTTCGATGATCTTGCCGCCGTTGGTCATGCGGAAGATCTTGGGCATCGGCCACGGCGGCGTGTAGGTCTGCAGGCGCTCCGCGGCGCGCGGCGACAGGATCAGCATGCCGTGAGCGGCTTCGCCACCCAGCACCTTCTGCCACGAGAAGGTCACGACATCGAGCTTCGGCCAGTCGAGCCGCTGCGCGAAGGCCGCCGAAGTGGCGTCGCAAATCGTCAGGCCCTTGCGGTCAGCCGGAATGAAATCGCCATTCGGAACGCGCACGCCCGAAGTCGTGCCGTTCCAGGTGAAGACGACGTCGCGATCGAAATCGACGGTCGACAGGTCCGGCAGGTCGCCGTATCCGGCCTTGATGACGCGCGCGTCCTTGAGCTTGAGCTGCTTGACCGCGTCCGTGACCCAGCCTTCGCCAAAACTTTCCCAGGCGAGGAGGTCGACGCCGCGTTCGCCGAGCAGCGACCACATGGCCATTTCGACCGCGCCGGTGTCGGACGCGGGCACGATGCCGATGCGGTAATCCGCCGGAACGCCGAGAATGTCGCGGGTCTGGTCGATCGCGGCCTTGAGTTTGGCCTTGCCGACCTTGGCGCGGTGCGAGCGGCCGAGCGGTGCGTCGGAGAGGGCGGAAGGAGTCCAGCCGGGGCGCTTGGCGCAGGGGCCGGAGGAGAAATTCGGATTGGCCGGTCGGACTGCAGGCGTGTCGATTGCTGTCATGTGATCCATCCTTACAGATGGGCGCCCCTCGTTGGGGAGAGGTGTCCCGCCCGAGGGCCTACGCGCCTCCCGCCTCCGGGTCAAGCAAGCCGCAACGCGAAACGGCCGGCACAGGGCCGGCCGTCGAGGCGAGGATCGGTGGATCAATCAATCGATCATGTAGCGGATGCCTGCACGCACCTCATGCGCCGTGATGCTGCCTTCGCGCGGCGTGCCCGAGACCGAGACGGTCGAGTATTTGCCGAGGTCGAGATAGCGATAGCCGATGTCGAGCTTGGCGTTCTGGCTGACGTCGATGGCGACGCCGGCCATCAGCGACCAGGCGAAATTATAGTTGCGGCTGCGAACCGAACGATCCCAGTTCTGCGGCGCGAAGGAAATGTTGGGTTGCGGCGTGATCGGGTTGCCGAACGCATCCATCCAGATCGCAGGCGTCGGAGCCGACGGCGTAAGATCGGCCGCATACGGCGTCCCATCGCTCGTCTTCGTGTAATTCACCGACCCCTTGGTGAGGATCGACGACACGCCGACTCCGGCGCCGATATAGGGCGTGATGCGGGAGAACGTACCAAGATCAATATAGCCGCCCAGCATCAACGCGTTTGTCGCCATGGAAGCGTCCTGCCGGGGCGTACACGTATCGGCCGTGTTGTAGAGCACGCCGACATTGGTGCCGCCACTGCTGAGAATCCCGGCGCTGTAGGGGCAGACCACATTGGCGGCATCGCCGCTCGCCTTGCGGACGTTGCGATATTCCCAGCTCAGATCGGTGCGGAACCAATTGTTGTATTTGTAGCCGAAGCCGACCGTTGTCGCCCAGCTCTTCTGGGATGACGGCAGCGAGGGAAACGCCAAAGCGGGATCGAGCTTCGGGGTCTTCTCGCTGGTCGCGGAAATGTCGCCGCGAAGGTACCAGCCGGTGCCCAGTTCCACCATTTCTTCGCGCATGCGCGGCGCGTCGTCCTGGAAGAACCCATCGAGATCGGCCGCCTGCGCGGAGGCCGCGCCCATGATGCCGATCACGCCCAGAAGGAGTGTGCCAATCCTCGTCATCATCGATGATCCTTCCCGCAACGACGCATACGCGCTCGACCAATGAGAAAAGGATGGCAGCGAAAGTTTAAGCGCGCCTTAAGGTTAATTTTTCGGCGAAAATAAATCGTGTTTTCAGAGGTACTTGGCGCACCGCAAACGCAGAAGGGCGCGAACGTCGCCGTTCGCGCCCTTCTCGGGAGAGGTGGGAAATGCTCAGTATTTGCGGACGAGCGGCATGTCGTGCATCACCGGCGCGCTGTCGGACAGCATCCACCGCATACCGATCTTGATGTCGTGACTCTCGTTGCTCTTGGTGACGAGGCGCGTGGTGCCGCAACCCGCGACGCCGTAGCAGGTCAGTCCGCCAGTCGTGGCCTTGCCGGTGTTGAGGTAGCGGTATCCGAGTTCGAGCTTCAGCCGCGACGACACGTCATAGCCGAGACCCGCCATCAGCGCCCAGGCGAAGTTCACCTTCGAGCCGGAGGCATAATAACCGCCGGTCGTGCCGGATGCGGGCGCGACGCCCGTGGAGGCGTAGAAGCCCTGGTCGATCATGCCGTCGATCTTGTTGCGCGCAACGCCGACGCCCGCGCCGACGAACGGCGTGACGCCCGCCCAGGTGCCCAGATCGATGTAGCCGTTGACGAGGCCGACCATCGAGGACAGGTCACCGCGGTTGAAGGTGCGCAGCACCGTCGTGGTGCCGGCCGTATCGTCGAAGGTCAGCTCGGAGTTGGAAGAGAACCGCGAGGCGCCGCGATACTCGCCGGTCACGTCGGCGCGGAACCAGTTGTTGACCTGATAGCCGAAGCCGAGGCCGACGAAGACGTTGTTGGAGACGTGGGCCTTCGAGGCCGAATACGCCGTCGGATTGTAACCGGCGCTGCCCACCAGGCGGCCCGGGACCATGTCCCACTTGGCGCTCTGGTCGGCGCTCATGCCGATGTCGCCGCGCAGATACCAGCCGGAAGTCTCGAGAGCCATGGGGCGCGGAGCTTCTTCGAATTGCGGGCGCGGAGGCAGCATGTCGGCCGCATGCGCGACCGGGAGTCCGGCGACGACGGCCGTAGCGGCCAGGAAAAGGACGTGAAAGCGGCCCATCAGGTTATTCCTCGTTAGACAGGCCGCTCAGGGCCTAAAATCTTGCACGAGGAGAATAGTGAAGAAGAAAGCTGAATTAACGGTTAACCTTACTTCGCAACGCGCGCTTCAGCATAGAGCAGGCCCTATGCTCCGTTGTTAAGTAACGGGTAAGTATTGCTCACTCGGCCGCCACTGCCCCGGGGCTCTGCCGCAGCGCTTCGCAGACGCCGTTCACCGCCGCCTCGACGCGAGCCTTGTCCTCACCCTCGCCCATGACGCGGATCAAGGGCTCCGTGCCGGATGGCCGGATGACCAGCCGACCGCCCACTCCCAGCTCCGCCTCGGCGGCCCGAATGGCATCCTTGACGTGCTCCTGCGCGAGCGGCGTCCCGCCGTCGTAGCGCACGTTCTTGAGCAATTGCGGAAACGGCTCGAACCGATGACAGACTTCGCTGACCGGACGGTTCTGCCGCTTCACCACGGCCAGGATCTGCAGCGCAGCCACGAGGCCGTCGCCGGTCGTCGTGTAATCCGACAGGATGATGTGTCCCGATTGCTCGCCGCCGAGATTGTAGCCATCCTCGCGCATCCGCTCGAGCACGTAGCGGTCGCCCACCGCCGTGCGGGCGAGCGAGAGACCGAGCCCCTCGAGGTGCCGCTCAAGACCGAGGTTGGACATCACGGTCGCGACGATGCCGGGACGCGACAGTAGCCCGTCGTGGCTCCAGCTCTCGGCGATCACCGCCATGAGCTGGTCGCCATCGACCAGATGCCCGCGCTCGTCCACGATCAGCACGCGATCCGCGTCGCCGTCGAGCGCAATGCCGATATCCGCCCGAACTTCACGCACCTTTTCGATCAGCGCTTGAGGCGCGGTCGAGCCGACTTCGTGATTGATGTTGAACCCGTCGGGCTCCACCCCGATGGTGAAGACTTCCGCGCCGAGCTCCCAGAGCGCCTCGGGCGCCACCTTGTAGCCTGCGCCATTGGCGCAATCGACGACGATGCGCAAACCATCGAGCGACAATTGTCGCGGCAGCGTGCGCTTGGCGAATTCGATGTAGCGGGCGCGAACGTCATCGACGCGGCGCGCCCGGCCGAGCGCGCGCGAACCCGACAATTGCGGGCTGAGATCGCCGTCGAGCATGGATTCGATGTCGCGCTCGACGTCGTCCGACAGCTTGAAGCCGTCCGGCCCGAACAGCTTGATGCCGTTGTCGGCGAACGGGTTGTGCGAGGCCGAGATCATCACCCCGACATCGGCGCGCATCGAGCGCGTCAACATCGCGACCGCGGGCGTCGGCACGGGACCGAGCAACAGCACGTCCATGCCCACCGACGTGAACCCCGCCACCATGGCGTATTCGATCATGTAGCCCGACAGCCGCGTGTCCTTGCCGATGACGGCGCGGTGGCGATGATCGCCGCGCTGGAACGCAAGACCGGTCGCCTGCCCCACTTTCATGGCGAGTTCAGGCGTGATCAGCCCGTTGGCCTTGCCGCGGATGCCGTCCGTGCCGAAATATTTGCGTGCCATCGTGTGTTCCCGATGTGTGTTCCCGATGGCCTTCGAACGCGCATTCCGGCGGTCTCGAAGCTGCACGTCGGTCGAGCTTCCCCCGAATCGCCTCAGTGGCGAACGGCGCGGCGAGCCCGAGGTTAATGCCGCCCGCTGGATTCGTCAGCAGGGCGACGCTAGAATTCAATCATGCGCATCTACCACAATCCCGCCTGCGGAACATCCCGAACCGTCCTCGCCCGTCTCAGGGAGAGCGGCATCGAGCCCGAGATCCTCGAATATCTGAAAACTCCGCCGGATGTCGCCGACCTGCGCAGCCTGTTGAATCAGCTGGGGCTCGAGCCGCGCGACCTCCTCCGGCGGAAGGGCACGACGCTGGAAACGTTGGGCTTCGTGGAGGCGAGCATGTCCGGCGACGCCATTCTGGAGGCCATAGCCCGGCACCCCATCCTGCTCGAACGGCCGATCGTGGTCGGGGACGGTATGGCGCGCATCTGCCGGCCGGCCGATCGCGTCGAGGCCTTGCTCGTCTGATTTTCAGCGCCCGAAGGACCCGAAGATCGGCAGGCTGATGATGGCCGATATGCCGATCAGCACCAGCGCGGCCATGCGATACTGCCGGTCGGACGATCCCTTGAACACCCGCGCGCCGAGCGCCAGCCCAAGTCCATAGAGCGGCACCGCGAGCGCGGCATAGATCAGCGTCTCCAGCCCGAACATGCCGCGCAGGTAGAACACCACGTCCGTGCCCAGCGCCGCCATGGCGTAATACACCATGATGTTCGCCCGGATCGTTGCAGCCGAGCTGCGGCTGCCGAGCCAATAGGCGATGATGACCGGCCCCGACACGCCCGCGGCCGCGCCGAGAACGCCCGCCACCGCGCCGACGCTGAACGAAACCGAGCTCTTGGGTTCGCTCGTGTAGCGCCAGCCCGACACGAGAAGGCCCAGCATCGCCAGCACGAGGATGTTCGTGCCCCAGCGCAGGACGAGCGGATCGGTCGTTGACAGCACCCAGGCGCCCACGGGCGTGCCGAGCCAGCTGCCGACCAGCATCGGCATGATCTCGGGCATGTTGGCCCGACGGATCGATTTCAATCCGTAAGGAAGCGCCGTGAACAGATCGACGAGATAGAAGACCGGCACCGCAAAGCGAGGGCCGAGCACCGCCGAGGCCAGCGGGATGAAGATCAGCGCGCCGCCGAAGCCCGAAAAGCCCCGCACCACCCCGGCGATCGCCACCACCACGGTCAGGAACCAGGTGCGTGGCTGGGAGAGGATGTCGCCGATGGCGGCCAGACTCGCGCCGTCGATCATCGGCACTCCTGAGAGACGTGGAGCGGGGGCTTCAGCGCAGACTGGCGGCCCCGCGGCGGCAGGGATATCAGATTACATGGCTTTGCAAACGATTCGTATTCTTGGAATTGATCCCGGGCTTCGCAACACAGGCTGGGGCGTGGTCGACGCCGAAGGCTCGCGCCTGTCCTTCGTCGCCTGCGGGACCATTCATTCGGACGCGCGCTGCACGCTCGCGGACCGGCTGCGCCAATTGCACGATGGGCTCGCGAGCGTCATTCACGCCCACATGCCCGAGGAAGCCGCCGTCGAGGAGACCTACGTCAACCGCGACCCGCAGTCGGCCCTGAAGCTCGGGCAGGCGCGCGGGGTGGCGCTGCTCGTGCCCGCCATCGCGGGCCTGCCGGTCGCCGAATATGCCGCCAATCTCGTCAAGAAAACCGTGACTGGCGCGGGCCACGCCGAAAAAACCCAGATCGCCATGATGGTCAAGGTTTTGCTGCCGCGAAGTTCCGCCGCCAGCGCCGACGCGGCCGACGCCCTGGCGGTCGCCATCTGTCATGCCCAGCACCGAGGCGCGCGAAAGCTCGCCGCCAGCGTCGCCGCGCAGGCCCGCGCATGAGCCCCGCGGCCGGCTGGACGCCGGCGCAGGGCGGTGACATCGTCCGGCCATGACGCAGGCAGCCTCCACCGGCATCGACATGCGCGACACCGCGGCGGCCTGGCGCCGGCTGGCGATCGCGGTCGTCATCGGCTCCATAGGCTCGATCGGCATGTGGTCCTTCGTGGTCGCGCTGCCGGCGGTCCAGGCCGGCTTTGGTGTCACGCGCGCGGAAGCCTCCCTGCCCTACACCTTGACCATGCTGGGCTTCGGGTTCGGCGGCGTGCTGATGGGCCGTCTCGCCGATCGCTTCGGCATCGTCACGCCGCTGCTGCTCGGCGCGAGCTCGCTGGGCCTCGGCTATGTGGCGGCCTCGCAGGCCTCGACGCTGACGATCTATGGCCTCGCACAACTCGTCGTCGGCTTCGGCGCCTCGGCGAGCTTTGCCCCCATCATGGCCGACATGTCCCACTGGTTCGTCAAGCGGCGCGGCATCGCCGTGACGATCGCATCCTCGGGCAATTACCTGGGCGGCACGATCTGGCCGCCCATCCTGCAGGCGCTCATCGCCTCCGAGGGCTGGCGCACGACGCATCTCGCGACCGGGATTTTCTGCATCGCGACACTCGTCCCGCTGGCTTTTCTGCTGCATCGCCGCGCACCCGCCGAAGCGCGCTCGACGCTTGCGCCGACGTCCCGGCACGGCTCGATGCCGCTGTCGCAGAACGCTTTGCTCGCTCTGCTGGTGGTCGCCGGCGTCGCCTGCTGCGTCGCCATGGCGATGCCGCAGGTGCATCTCGTCGCCTATTGCGCCGATCTCGGCTACGGACCCGCGCGCGGCGCAGAAATGCTGTCGCTGATGCTGGGTTTCGGCATCGTCAGCCGCCTCGTCTCCGGGCTCGTGGCCGACCGGATCGGTGGACTGCGCACGCTGATGATCGGCTCGTTCCTGCAAGGCGCGGCGCTCTGCCTCTATGCCATCTTCGACGGACTCGCGTCGCTCTACCTCATCTCGGCTCTGTTCGGCCTGTTCCAGGGTGGCATCGTGCCGATGTATGCCGTGATCGTGCGCGAATTCTTTCCCGCGTCGAAAGCCGGCGGCACGCTCGGCATCATCATCATGGCGACGCTCGTCGGCATGGCTCTGGGCGGCTGGATGTCGGGTTGGGTCTACGATCTGACCGGCAGCTACCAGATGGCGTTCCTCAACGGCCTTGCGTGGAACCTCGTCAATCTCGCGGTCTGCGCTTTCCTGATATGGAAACAGGCGGCTCGCGATGAACAAACCACAAGCATGACTGACGTTTCGAACCGGCGGACCACATGATCGGCAAACTCAAGGGCGTGATCGATTCCTACGCCGAAGACCACGTGATCCTCGACGTGCACGGCGTCGGCTATGTCGTGCAATGCTCGTCGCGCACGCTGCAGAAATTGCCGCCCGCCGGCGAAGCCGCCACGCTCGCCATCGAGACGCAGGTGCGGGAAGACGCGATCCGGCTTTTCGGCTTTGCCTCTGATGCGGAGCGTGACTGGTTCCGCCTGCTGCAGAGCGTGCAGGGCGTCGGCTCGAAGGTCGCGCTCGCGATCCTGGGCATCCTGCCCCCCGGGGAACTCGCCACCGCGATCGCCTCGCAGGACAAGGCCATGGTGGCGCGCGCGCCCGGCGTCGGGCCGAAACTCGCACAGCGCATCGTGCTGGAGCTGAAGGACAAGGCGCCGGCCTTCGGTCACGTCGATCCCAATCTCGCGCAATTGTCGGGCGGCGACGAGTCAATGACCGCCCCGGCGCCGGTGCGCGACGCCATTTCGGCGCTCGTCAATCTGGGCTACGCGCGCCCGCAATCGGCCGCCGCCATCGCGGCGAGCCTGCGCGAACTCGGCGACGAAGCGCCGACCGCGGCGCTGATCCGGCGGGGCCTGAAGGAACTGTCGAAATGACCTCCGCCACGCAGACACGCCCACCATCGCGCGGTCTGCTGGCGCGCAGCCTGTGCCTGTTCGGCGCTCTTTTTGTCGGGCCATGGATTGGCGCGACCCTCGCCATGTTGGCGTTTATCGCAATGCCGGGCATCTTTGATGCACCCGCTCCACCGGATGAGCTTCTGGGATTCTGGCTCGTGTCGCTGCTGGGCGCGTTGATCGTCGGCGGACCCATCGCGCTCGGCGCGCTCGTGCTGATGCTGCCGTTCTGGCGCAGGCCCTCGCTTTCGCTGCCGCTCGTGCTCACCGCAACGTTCGTCTCGACTCTCGTTTGCGGCCTGTGGGCTTCATCGCATAGATCGTTCGGCGACACGCTCTTTTCCGGCGGCATGGCGGCTTTCCTGCTTCTGTCCACCGCCAGCGCGGCGCTCTATTGGCGGCTCACCAAGAGATGGCATTCTCCAGCATGAAACACCGCTCATGACCACACCGCCCGCACGTCTGGTTTCGGCCGACAAGCGCGACGACGACGTCGACGCCACCATCCGGCCGATGTCACTGCTCGAATTCACCGGGCAGGAAGCCGCGCGCAAGAACCTCAAGGTCTTCATCGAAGCCGCCAAGGCGCGCGGCGAGGCGCTGGACCATGTGCTCTTCGTCGGGCCGCCCGGCCTCGGCAAGACGACGCTCGCCCAGATCGTCGCGCGTGAACTGGGCGTCAATTTTCGCTCGACCTCCGGACCCGTCATCGCCAAGGCGGGCGATCTCGCCGCGCAGCTGACCAATCTCGAAGATCGCGACGTGCTCTTCATCGACGAAATCCACCGGCTCAATCCGGCCGTGGAAGAAATTCTCTATCCCGCCATGGAGGATTTTCAGCTCGACCTCATCATCGGCGAAGGACCGGCGGCCCGGTCGGTCAAGATCGACCTGAGCAAGTTCACGCTGGTCGGCGCGACGACCCGCGCGGGCCTGCTGACGACGCCGCTGCGCGACCGCTTCGGCATTCCGATCCGGCTGAATTTCTACACCGTGCCCGAGCTCGAATCGATCGTGCGGCGCGGCGCGCGCGTCATGAACATCCCGATGACGGAGGACGGCGCCAACGAGATCGCCCGCAGGGCGCGCGGAACGCCCCGCATCGCCGGCCGCCTTTTGCGCCGCGTCCGCGACTTCGCCATCGTGGACGGCGACGCGTCCATCACCCGCAAGGTGGCGGACGGCGCGTTGCGGGCGCTCGACGTCGACGAGATCGGGCTCGACATCATGGACCGGCGCTATCTCGACACGGTCGCGCTGAAATTCGGCGGCGGCCCCGTCGGCATCGAGACCATCGCGGCCTCGCTGTCCGAGCCGCGCGACGCCATCGAGGAAATCATCGAGCCCTATCTGCTCCAGCAGGGCTTCATCCAGCGCACGCCGCGCGGGCGCATTCTCACCCCGGCGGCCTTCCGGCATCTCGGCCTCGAACCGCCGAGCCGCGACCCGTCCCTGCAACTCGGCCTCGGCCTCGACGACGACCTTTGAGGGCCAGTGACGATGCCGCATTCCTTCCCCGTCCGCGTCTACTATGAAGACACCGACTTCTCCGGCGTGGTCTATCACGCGTCCTATCTTCGCTTCATGGAGCGCGGACGCACCGAAATGCTGCGTGGGCTCGACGTCCACCAGGGCGAGATCCACGCGGGCGATCCGGCGGCGCGGTTCGGCTTCGCGGTCCGGGCGATGACGATCGAGTTCCTGAAGCCCGCCCGGATGGATGATCTCCTCGCCATCGAGGCCAGCCCGGTCGCCATCAAGGGCGCGTCGCTCGAGCTCGACCAGCGCATCCTGCGCGGCGACGACCTGCTCGTCACGGCCAGGGTGCGCATCGCCTGCGTGGCGGACGGCCGCCCGGCCCGCATCCCGGCGGGTATTCGCCAGCGTCTCAGCGGCTGAGCTTCAGCCACCCTGCACCAGCGTGCAGCGCAGCGCCCGGTAACGCCAAATTAACCCTGATGCGTGCTTAACTCGAGGCTGGCAAAGGGCTTGCCGAGGGTGCCGAACCCCGCAAAGCCCCAGAAATGACGGATTCTGCGCAGAGGTAACGGCGTGCGTCGCGTGCGAGATCCGTGCCCGCGCCGGACGAGCGAAGGACCTTGAGATGAACCCTGCCGATGTCGCTTCGGGAGCCTTGCAGGCCTCGACGGAAGTTTCCTTCTGGCACATGTTCTGGCAGGCGCATTTCGTCGTCAAGGCCGTGATGATCGGCCTGCTCGCCGCCTCCGTCTGGAGCTGGGCCATCATCGTCAACAAGTTCATCCTGCTGTCCAACGCCAAGAAGTCGATGGATCGGTTTGAGGAGAGCTTCTGGTCGGGCAATTCGCTCGAGGACCTCTACCAGAGCCTGTCCAACCGTCCGACCACCGCCATGGCGTCGCTGTTCGTCGCCGCCATGCGCGAATGGAAGCGCTCGTTCACCGGTGCAGCCTCGTCCTTCATGGGCCTGCAGGCCCGCATCGAGAAGGTGCTGGACGTCTCCATCGCGCGCGAGGTCGAGCGCCTGGAATCGCAGCTTCTCGTTCTCGCGTCCGTCGCGTCCGCCGGCCCCTTCGTCGGCCTGTTCGGCACGGTCTGGGGCATCATGAGCTCGTTCCGCTCGATCGCGGCTTCCAAGAACACGTCGCTGGCGGTCGTGGCGCCGGGCATTGCCGAGGCTTTGTTCGCCACCGCCATCGGCCTGTTCGCAGCCATCCCGGCGCTGATCTTCTACAACATCCTGTCGGGAAAAGTGGCTCGCTCGCAGGCCCGCATGGAAAGTTTCGCCGACGAGTTCTCCTCGATCCTGTCGCGCCAGATCGACCACCACGTCGCCAACGAGCGCGACCGCGCGGCCTGATCGGGTCAAGGAGCCAACGCAATGGGAATGTCGGTCGGAGCAGGCTCGAAGGGCGGACGTCGCAGGCGCGGCGTGCCGCGTTACGGCGCCATGGCTGAAATCAACATGACGCCGTTCATCGACGTCATGCTGGTGCTGCTCATCATCTTCATGGTCGCCGCGCCGCTGCTCGCCACCGGCGTGCCGATCGATCTGCCGCAGACCAAGGCGGCGGCGCTGAACATCGAGCAGAAGCCGCTGAGCGTCGCCATCGACGAAAAAGGCGCGATTTTCCTGGCCGATCAGCCGATCCGCATCGAAGACCTGCCGGAGCGCCTGAAGGCTCTGGCCACGCAGGGATTCGACGAGCGCATCTATGTGCGGGGCGCACGCGGCGTGACCTATGGACGGGTCGCCGAAGTGATGTCGATCGTGACCGCCGCCGGCTACAAGAAGGTCGCGCTGGTCACCGAGCAGGAGAAGAAGTGAGCCTCCGCCCGTGAAATTCTCCGCAACCGAACCCGGCATGATCGTCTCCGGCGTCGCCCATACGGCGATGCTGCTGGCGACGCTCGTCGCCTTCTCGGACGCGCCGAAATTCCAGGAAGCGCAGGAATCGGTCCCGGTCGAAGTCGTGACCGATGCGCAGTTCAACGAGATCATGCGCGGCGAGAAGACCGCCAAGGAGATGAAGCCGCAGCCGCCGCGCGCCGACAAGGTCGCGGACGTCGAGGAAAGCAAGCCCGAGAAGGTCGTCAACGAGGCCAAGGTCGACACCGTCGCGCCGCCGCCGAAAGCGCCGCGCCAGCCCGATCCCGGCGAAGATGAAAAGCCCGTGCCGCTGCCGCCGCAGCGCGTCGCAGCTCTCCCGCAGCCCGAACCGGTCAAGCCCGAACCCGTCAAGCCGGAGCCGCCGCTGCCGCCCTTGCCGACGCCGCGCCCGCCCCTGAAGGCCGAGCCGGAGAAGCCCGAGCCGCCCAAGGAAGCCGAGGCCATCGAACCGCCGAAGCCACCCGTGCGTCCCCGCGAGGAGCCCAAAAAGGTCGAGGCGCCGACGCCACCGAAGGCGCCGCCCAAGCCCAGGGAGCCGCCGCGGCCGGACCCCAGCCAGATCGCCAAGCTGCTCGAGCAGAAAAAGGCCGAAGACGCGCCAAAGCCCGCCTCGAAGCCGAAATCCGGCGACGAGTCGAGCGATCGCCCGCGTCCCGATCCGGCCGCCATCGCAAAGCTGCTCTCGCGCGAAGCGTCGCAGCAGAAACCCTCGACCGGCCGAGCCATCAACCAGACGGCGTCCATCGGCACCGCCACGGCGAACGCGCCCAAAATGTCGCCGTCCTTGTGGGGCCAGCTGGATGGCCTGCTGCAGGACCAATACAAGCAGTGCTGGTCATACCTCGGCCTCAGCTCGGGCCAGCGCTACATTCCGCAGATCAAGGTGGAATACAACAGGACCGGCGCGCTCGTGGGCACGCCGGCGCTGCTCAATCCGCCGTCCGATCCGGCGCTCCGCAGCCTCGCCGAAAGCGCGCTGCGCGCCGTGCGGCGCTGCGATCCTCTGAAGATTCCGGCGCAATACGCGCCCTATTTCGAACAATGGCGTGCTCGTATCCTGCGTTTCGATCCTGAAGAAATGCAGGGATGATTTCACCGCCCCTTCTGCCCATATCACCCGCTCCGGCCAACCACCGTCGAGATCAGTCCATGTCCCATGCCTTCACCCGCCGCCAGGCCGCCTCCCTTCTCCTGTCGGGCGCGGCGCTCGCGCCCTTCGCCGGATCCGCGCTGGCCCAGGCCCCCTATCTCGACATCCGCCGCGGCTCGAACTTCCAGCCGGTCCAGATCGCCGTGACGAATTTCGCCGGCGAGCAGGGCCCGGCGCTCAGCGGCATTGTGACGAACAACTTCAAGCGTTCGGTTTTCCTGCAGCCGCTGGAGCCCAAGAGCTTCGTCGAGAACGTCACCAATCCCGATCAGCCGCCCCAGATGGATTCCTGGCGCATGCTGAATGCGCAATTCGTCGTCACGGGCCGCGTCGCCCGCGCGCCGGATGGCCGGCTGCGCACCGAATTCCGGCTGTGGGACGTCACCAGCGGCCAGCAGGTCGCGGGCCAGCAATATGTGACGGATCCCAACAACGCGCGCCGCGTCGCCCACATCGTGTCGGACGCCATTTTCACGCGCGTCACGGGCGAGAAGGGCTTCTTCGACAGCCGCGTCGTCTTCGTCGATGAATCCGGCCCGAAGGAGAAGCGCCGCAAGCGTCTCGCCATCATGGACCAGGACGGCGGCAACGTCCGCTTCCTCAGCCGCGGCGACGATCTCGTGGTGACGCCGCGTTTCTCGCCGTCATCGCAGGATGTCGCCTATATGTCGTTCGGACAGGGCGATCCGCGCGTCTTCCTGATGAACATCGAAACCGGCCAGCGCGAAGTCGTCGGCAATTTTCCCGGCATGACCTTTTCGCCGCGCTTCTCGCCCGACGGGCAGAAGATCATCATGTCGCTGTCGCAGGGCTCGTCCTCGAACCTCTTCACCATGGATCTGCGCTCGCGCACGACGACGCGCCTCACCGACACGGCCGGCATCGACACCTCGCCCTCCTACTCGCCCGACGGCAGCCAGATCGTCTTCGAGTCGGATCGCGGCGGAACGCAGCAGGTCTACGTCATGCCGGCTGGCGGAGGCGGCGGCGGCAAGCGCATTTCCTTCGGAGAAGGCGCGCGCTACTCCACTCCGGTCTGGTCGCCGAAGGGCGATTTCATTGCCTTCACGCGCCAGAAGGGCGGTTCGTTCGGCATCGGCGTGATGAAGCCCGACGGCACGGGCGAGCGCATCCTGACCGAGGGCTATCACAACGAAGGCCCGACCTTCGCGCCCAACGGCCTCTACGTCATGTTCTTCCGCGATCCGGGCGGCTCCGCCGGCGCAAAGATCCACATGGCGGATATTTTCGGCCGCGGCGAATTTGCGGTGCCGACGCCGGCCTTCGGCTCCGATCCGTCCTGGGGTCCGCTGCTGAGCTGATTCGCCGGCGCGTCGACTCTGCGGGCGCCGACACGTCGCGCCGTGTTGCAAAGAGTGGCCGGGAACAGCCGTAATCGCGGTTTTTCGCGCCGAGACACGCTGAAACACACTGATACGCAGCGTCAGCACGACACAAATGACACAGCAGCGCCGTGTCTGTGCCGGCGCGCGCGCCGCGCCCCAATCCCGCCATCAACCATCGATTAACCACGATGCAGGTTTGCTCGAAAGCAACGCATCGCGTGAAGAGTCGATCAAGGTTGATGGAACCTTCGCTTAACCAACACTGGCTACGACTGACGCCATGTCCGGCTGTCAGTAAAGGAGTACCGGGATGAATTTTTCGATGAACGCGCGGAGCCTGAAGCTTGCGGCCGTGCTCTCCGCGGCCCTCGCCATGGCCGCATGTTCCAAGAACCCGAACGAGCTGGCGGGCGGCGCCGGTGGTAGTGGCGGTCTCGGCGGCGCTGGCGCGGGCAGCGCCTCGCCCGGTTCGCAGCAGGATTTCGTCGTCAACGTCGGCGATCGCGTCTTCTTCGAAAGCGACTCGACCGAACTGACCTCGACCGCGCAGGGCACGCTCGAGAAGCAGGCCCGTTGGCTCTCGCAATATCCGCGCTACACGATCACGCTCGAAGGCCATGCCGACGAGCGCGGCACGCGCGAATACAACTTCGCGCTCGGCGCCCGCCGCGCCGAAGCCGCCAAGAGCTATCTCGCGGCCCGTGGCGTTCCCGCCTCGCGCATCCGCACGATCAGCTACGGCAAGGAACGCCCCGTTGCGGTTTGCAACGACATCTCCTGCTGGTCGCAAAACCGCCGGGCCGTCACGGTTCTGGGCGGTGGCCCGACCTCCTGATCGCAGCCGCTTCGCGGACCTGCGACGACACGTCTCGAAGCCGGCGCTCACGCGCCGGCTTTTCTTCGTTCAGGGGTTCGCGGACCAAACTTTGGCCGAAGTGACGCCGCTATGTTAACAACAGCCGCTCCTTCCGTGCTTCGAGGCCCTGCCCATGCAGACAAGTGACACCAGACGATCCGACTCGACCGCCAGCGGCCTGAAGGCAGGGCTGCTGGGCGTGCTGCTGGCCGCCGCGGCGGCGCTGCCGGCCCCCGCCTCCGCCGGTCCGGCCATGACGAACGTCGCCCGCCCGACCGTGGCGATCGAGCAGGCCCAGTTCTTCAATCGCCCGCAGGACAATGCCGGCGCGGAAACCGCCGAACTGCTGCTGCGCGTCGACCGTCTGGAGAACCAGATCCGCAATCTGAACGGCCAGTTGGAACAGATGCAGTTCCAGGTGCGGCGTTCCGAAGAGCAGCTTCGCAAGTTCCAGCAGGACGTCGAATTCCGCTTCCAGGAACTTTCGGGCGGTCGCGGCGGAGCGCGGCCTCAGGCGGCTCCGGCCCAGCCGGGCAAGCGCTCGGACGCCGGCCCCGATCCGATCGGCAATCTCGCGGCGCGCGACCTCGGCGCGTCGGACCTGCCGTCGCCCGACACGCGCGTCGCCGAGGCGCCGGACGTCATCCAGGCTCCGGCCGCCGCGCCGCCGCTCGCCTCCCCGGGCGGCTTGACGCCGCGCGGCGGCTCCCGTGGCGACGCCTTCGATCCGACCGCCAATCCGGATGCCCCCGGGGCACCGCGGCCTCTCGGCAGCATGGCGTCGGCCAGCACGCCCTTGCCGCCGGTGTCGAGCCGAACCCCCGGAGCGTTCCCGGCCGGCCCGCTCGATGCCGACGACGACCCGAACGCGCCGCTGGACCTCGCGCCCGGCGCGCGCAATCGGCGCGCGGCCGCCATCGTGCCGCCCGCAGCCTCGCCTGTCCCGGCGACGCGCCCCGGCGCGCAGCCGCCGACGACGGCGGCCCTGCCCCCGGCCTCGCCCCGTGACGATTACGACCTCGCGCTGGCGGCCTACAATCAGGGCCAGTACGACACCGCCGAAACGGGCCTGAAGAGCTTCCTGCAGCGCAATCCGAAGGACAGGATGAGCGGCGAAGCGGTGTTTTACCTCGGCGAGATCTACTTCCGGCGCGGCCGCCATCGCGACGCCGCTGAGCAATACCTCAAAATTTCGACCGACTATCCCAAGACCACGCATGCGGCCGACGCCCTGGTGCGCCTCGGCGTGTCGCTCGACAAGCTCGGCGCGAAGGAGCAGGCCTGTGCGTTCTTCAGCGAAGTCGGCCGCAAATACCCCGCCGCCACCACCGTCAAGGCAAGCGCCCAGCGCGAGGCCAAACGCATTCAGTGCTGATGACGGGCCGTCGCGCGTGACCATGTCCGCGCCTGCCCCCGACACCGCCCGCCTCGATGCCGGCGACATTCTCGATCCATTCCAGAAGGCCAGTGGCCTCCTCATCGCCGTTTCGGGCGGCCCGGATTCCCTGGCCCTGCTGGCGCTCGCGGCCGAATGGGCACGGGCCGAAGGCCGGCCCTCGATCCATGCCGCCACGTTCGACCATGGCTTCCGTCCCGAGTCGGCCGCCGAGGCGCGGCTCGTGGCCGAGATCTGCCAGAACTTCGGCATCCCACATGCCACATTGCCCTGGCGAGGCCCGAAGCCCGCGACACGGATCCAGGAAAGCGCCCGCGCCCGGCGCTATCAGGCCCTGCTCGACCATGCCGCGGCGATCGGCGTGAGCCACCTGCTCACCGCCCACCATGCCGACGACCAGGCCGAGACCATCCTGTTCCGCCTGATGCGCGGCAGCGGCATCGCCGGCCTCGCGGGCATGCAGGCGTCGCGCCCGCGCGGCAGACTGATCCACGCCCGGCCCTTGCTGCATGTGCCAAAAACGATGTTGATCGAGGCGTGCCGCACGCGCGGACTCTCCTTCGTGGACGATCCGTCGAACCGCGACCCCCGCTTCGCCCGAACCCGCATGCGCGAGCTGACGAAGACGCTCTCGGATGGCGGCATGGAGACGACCGACTGGGCTCGCCTGGCCGTCCGCGCGCGCCGCGCCGACGACGCGCTCGCAGCCGCGACGCTGCAACTCGCCGAGACGCTGCACGTGCGGCGAACGACGGACCGCACAGACTGCGATGCGCGGCCGCTGGCCGGCGCGCCGGGGGAACTGGTGCTGCGACTCCTCGTCGGCGAGATCGCGCGCCTCGGACAGGCGCCCCGCCTTGAAAGAGCCGAACCCCTGGCCGATCTTCTGCAGCAGCGGATCGCCACGGGCTCGGCGTTCCGCGCCACCCTCGGAGGCACGCTGATCGACCTTCGCCCCGATGGTCATCTGCGCATCGGCCGCGAAAGGCCGAGGCAGACTCGGGTAAAACGCGCGTCCGGCCGCGACAAAACCGCCGAACCGCACTGCGACGTTCACGATGATGAGTAAAGACTGGCCATCGGGCGAAGATCGCCCCCCGGTTCCCTTGGCAAGCCTTAGGTCGAAGCCTACATTGGTTCACGGTTTATGCGCTCGTAACAGCGCTGGAGACGGCGGTTTTCGCCGCGTACAGGATCGAAATGAATCCGAACTTCAGGAATTTTGCCCTCTGGGTGATCATCTTCCTCCTGGTCGTCGCTCTGGTCATGCTGTTCCAGAACCCCGGCCAGCGCCAGCAGACCGAGAACATCCCCTTCAGCCAGCTGCTGACCGAAGTCGATCAGGGCCGCGTTCGCGCAGTCACGATCGCCGGGCATGAGATTTCCGGCCATTTCAACGATGGCCGCGCCTTCTCGACCTACGCGCCCAACGACCCGACGCTGGTCCAGAATCTCTACAAGAAGAACGTCCTGATCACCGCCCAGCCGCCGTCCGACGGCAACAACTGGCTGGTGACCCTGCTGGTCAATGGCCTGCCGCTGATCGCCTTCCTGGGCGTCTGGATCTTCCTATCCCGCCAGATGCAGGGGGCCGGCGGGAAAGCCATGGGGTTTGGCAAGTCGAAGGCCAAACTTCTCACCGAGGCCCATGGCCGCGTCACCTTTGAGGACGTCGCGGGCGTCGACGAGGCGAAGGAAGATCTGCAGGAGATCGTCGAATTCCTGCGGGACCCGCAGAAATTCCAGCGGCTCGGCGGACGCATTCCACGCGGCGTGCTGCTGGTCGGACCTCCCGGCACCGGCAAGACGCTGCTGGCGCGCGCCATCGCGGGTGAAGCCAACGTTCCCTTCTTCACCATCTCGGGGTCAGACTTCGTCGAAATGTTCGTCGGCGTCGGCGCAAGCCGCGTCCGCGACATGTTCGAGCAGGCGAAGAAAAACGCGCCCTGCATCATCTTCATCGACGAAATCGACGCGGTCGGCCGTCATCGTGGCGCCGGTCTCGGCGGCGGCAACGACGAGCGCGAGCAGACCCTCAACCAGCTGCTCGTCGAGATGGATGGCTTCGAGGCGAATGAAGGCATCATCCTGATCGCCGCGACCAATCGTCCCGACGTGCTCGATCCCGCGCTGCTGCGTCCGGGCCGCTTCGATCGCCAGATCGTCGTCCCGAACCCCGACGTCACCGGCCGCGAGCGCATCCTCAAGGTGCACGTCCGCAAGGTGCCGCTGGCGCCCGACGTCGAACTCAAGACCGTGGCGCGTGGCACACCGGGCTTTTCCGGCGCGGATCTCATGAACCTCGTCAACGAGGCGGCCCTGATGGCGGCGCGGCGCGGCAAGCGCATCGTCACCATGGCTGAGTTCGAGGACGCCAAGGACAAGATCATGATGGGAGCGGAGCGCCGCACCCTGGTGATGAGCGAGCAGGAAAAGATGCTGACCGCCTATCACGAAGGCGGACACGCCATCGTGGCCCTGAACGTGCCCGCGACCGATCCCGTCCATAAGGCGACGATCATTCCGCGCGGCCGCGCCCTCGGCATGGTCATGCAGCTTCCCGAGCGCGACAAGCTCTCGATGAGCTACGAGCAGATGACGTCCCGGCTCGCGGTGCTGATGGGTGGCCGCATCGCCGAAGAGCTGATCTTCGGCAAGGACAAGGTGACGTCCGGCGCCCAGTCGGACATCGAGCAGGCGACGAAACTCGCCCGTGCGATGGTCACCCGCTGGGGCTTCTCCGACCAGCTCGGCACGGTCATGTACGGCGAGAACCAGGAGGAAGTGTTCCTCGGCTATTCCATGGGCCGGCAGCAGAACATCTCCGAATCGACCGCCCAGACGATCGATGGCGAAGTGCGCCGGCTGGTCGAGATGGGGTTGGGCGAAGCCCGCCGCATCCTGACGGAAAAGCGAGACGACCTCGAAGCGCTCGCCAAGGGGCTGCTGGAATACGAGACCCTGTCGGGTGACGAGATCATGGGCCTGCTCGATGGCAAGCCCCCGATCCGCGAAAACGACGATGAGCCGGCGACGCCACGCTCCTCGCCGGTGCCCAGCGCCGGCAAGGGCCGCCCCCGCCCCGACGCCGGGCTGGAGCCGCAGCCCCAGGCCTGAGTGCAGGATCACTGAGGTTCCGGACCAACCGAGACGACCAAGCCCGGCAGAGATGCCGGGCTTTTTCGTGCCACCGCCCCAGAAGGAAGCTCTTGCGCGTTCTTCTTTCGTTCGTGTAGGCTTGAGCTTGACAGATCGGGGGAGCGTTTGGCTCCTGACGCCCGGATTTCGAAATGCTCCTGTTTCTTCTCAGGCTTTTTCTCATCGCCGCCCTGTTGATGGGTGCGCGCATCGTCGCGGGATTGTTCATCGACCCGCAGCACATGGCGACATTCGACGAGGGCGTTCGACGCGCTTTCCGTCTCGCGCTCGCCCTCGCTGCGCTGACGATCGCCGTGCTGGCCATCGCCTATCTCGCCTCCCGGGTCTTCGGCGCCGCGTGAAAGCAAAAAGAAAGCCCGGCATCTCTGCCGGGCTTTGCATTCGGAGGTCGTCTGGCGATCAGGCGTTTTCGAGCGACTTGCTCCACTCGCCCTTGGCCGCCAGGCCGTTCATCTTGGCGCGATGCGAGAAGGCCTTCTGGCCAGCTACGACATTGTCGGTCTTGCCCGACCACGCCTTCTGCGGCGCGGCCTGCAGGGCGCGGCCATACGAGAAGGTCACGGCCCAGGGCAGCGGACCCATGCGGTTGATCGCATCCAGATTGGCGGTCGCCTCGACGTCGGCCTGGCCGCCCGACAGGAAGGCGATGCCCGGCACCGCGACCGGCACGGCCTGCTTGAACAGCCGGATGGTCTGCTCGGCAATCTGCTCGGCGCTCGCCTGGGTCGCGCATTTCTTGCCCGGCACCACCATGTTGGGCTTCAGCACGATGCCTTCGAGCAACACGCGGGCTTCATAGAGCTCCTGGAACACCGTCTTGAGGACGAATTCAGTCACCTCGTAGCAGCGCTCGATCGTGTGGCCGCCGTCCATCAGCACTTCCGGCTCGACGATCGGCACGATGTTGTTTTCCTGGCAGATCGCCGCATAGCGAGCCAGCGCATGCGCGTTGGCCTTGACGGCGCCCCAGGTCGGAATGCCGTCCGCAATGTCGATCACGGCGCGCCACTTCGCGAACCGCGCGCCCATCTTGTAATAGTCGGCCATGCGCTCGCCGAGGCCGTCGAGGCCTTCGGTGATCGTCTCGCCCGGGAAATTTGGCATCGGCTTCGCGCCGGCGTCGACCTTGATGCCCGGCAGCGAACCGGCCTGCTCGATCAGCTTGACCAGCGGCGTGCCGTCCTTGGCGTTCTGGCGGATCGTCTCGTCATACAGGATGACGCCGCTGATGTGCTGCGTCATGGCTTCCTGGGTGCGGAACATGAACTCGCGATAGTCGCGGCGGCTGTCTGCGGTGGATTCGACGCCGATCGCATCGAAGCGGCGCTTGATCGTGCCCGAGCTTTCGTCGGCCGCGAGAATGCCCTTGCCGCGCGCCACCATGGCCTGCGCGACTTTGACGAGTTGATCCTTGTCCATCGTGTCCTCCGAAAAATCGATCCGCGCGGCCTGCCCCATCGCATCCGCGCCCTGTCGTGAAACTATTCAGCTTTTGCGCAAAGCCTCGACGCCCGGCAGGACCTTGCCCTCGAGCCATTCGAGGAACGCGCCGCCCGCCGTTGAGATGTAGGTGAAACGGTCGCCCGCTCCCGATTGATTGAGCGCCGACACCGTGTCGCCGCCGCCCGCCACCGTGACGAGCGATCCGGCCTGCGTGAGATCGGCGGCGACGCGCGCCACCTCGTTGGTGCCCGCGTCGAACGGCTGCAACTCGAATGCGCCGAACGGTCCGTTCCACACCAGCGTCTTGCATGTGCGCAAAATGGCGTCGACGCGGCTTGCCGATTTCGGCCCGAGGTCGAGGATCATCTCATCGTCGAGCACGTGATCGACGTCGACGACGCGATGTGCTGCATGCGCCTTGAATTCCTGCGCCACGACGGCGTCGACCGGCAGCACGATCTCGCATCCACCGGCCTTCGCCTGCGCGATGACGGACAAAGCCGTGTCCACGAGGTCCTTCTCGCACAGCGACTTCCCGACCTTCTTTCCCTGCGCGGCCAGAAACGTGTTGGCCATGCCGCCGCCGATGATGATGTAGTCGACCTTCCTCGACAGGTTGCCCAGCAGTTCGAGCTTGGTCGAAACCTTCGCGCCGCCCACGACCGCCGCGACCGGACGCTTCGGCGTCTCGAGCGCCGCCGTCAGCGCGTCGAGTTCGGCCTGCATGCCGCGTCCCGCAAAGGCCGGCAGCTTGTGGGCCAGCCCCTCGGTCGAGGCATGGGCGCGATGCGCCGCCGAGAAGGCGTCGTTGACGTAGACGTCTCCGAGCTTCGCGAGTTCCGCCACGAAGACCGGATCGTTTGTCTCTTCGCCCTTGTGAAAGCGCGTGTTCTCGAGCAGCAGGATCTGCCCCTCCTTCAGCGCAGAAACCGCCGCCTCGGCCTGCGGGCCGACGCAATCGGCGGCAAACGCCACCGGCTGGCCGACATGCTCGCCCAGCGCAGCCGCGATCGGCTTCAGCGAATTGGCCTCGTCGGGTCCATTCTTGGGACGGCCGAAATGCGCCAGCAGAACGATGCGCGCGCCCCTCCCGACCAGTTCACGAATGGTCGGCACGATGCGCTCGATGCGCGTCGCGTCCGAGATCCGTCCGTTCTCCATCGGCAGGTTGAGATCGACGCGCAGAAGCACGCGTTTTCCGGCGACATCGGCCTGGTCGAGGGTGCGGAAGGAACTCATGAAGGACGATACTCCTGAAGGGGTGGACGCACGGCGCGTCTGACGGAAGAAGGGCGCGTCCGCTGTCGCGTCGCGCCCCTCGGAATCAGATCAGCTTCGCCATCGCGACGGCGGTGTCGCTCATGCGGTTCGAGAAGCCCCACTCGTTGTCGTACCAGGAGAGGATGCGCACGAACGTGCCTTCCAGCACCTTCGTCTGATCCATGTGGAAGACCGACGAATGCGAGTCGTGGTTGAAGTCGATCGAGACGTTCGCCGCGTTGGTGTAGCCGAGAATGCCCTTCATCGGGCCATCGGCCGCGGCCTTGATGGCGGCGTTGATCTCGTCCTTGGTGGTCTTGCGCGACGCCACGAACTTCAGGTCGACGACCGACACGTTCGGGGTCGGCACGCGAATGGCCGAGCCGTCGAGCTTGCCGTTGAGCTCCGGCAGCACGAGGCCGACGGCCTTGGCGGCGCCCGTCGACGTCGGGATCATCGAAAGGGCGGCGGCGCGGCCCCGATACAGATCCTTGTGCATCGTGTCGAGCGTCGGCTGGTCGCCCGTGTAGGAGTGGATCGTCGTCATGAAGCCGCGCTCGATGCCGATCGTGTCGTTCAGCACCTTGGCGACCGGCGACAGACAGTTCGTCGTGCAGGACGCGTTGGAGATGACGAGGTGATCCTTCGTCAGCTTGTCATGGTTCACGCCGAACACGACCGTCAGGTCGGCGTCGTCGCAGGGCGCCGAGACGATGACGCGCTTCGCGCCGGCGTCGAGATGCGCCTTGGCCTTGTCGCGCGTCGTGAAGATGCCCGTGCATTCCATCGCAATGTCGACGCCGAGCTGCTTGTGCGGCAGTTCGGCCGGGTTGCGGATCGCCGTCACCTTGATGGGACCGAAGCCGACGTCGATCGTGTCGCCGTCCACCTTCACCTCGAAGGGCGCGCGGCCATGCACCGAGTCGAAGCGCAGCAGATGGGCATTGGTCTCGACCGGGCCGAGATCGTTGATGGCGACCACCTGGATGTCCGTGCGGCCCGACTCGACGATCGCCCGCAGAACGTTGCGACCAATTCGTCCGAACCCGTTGATCGCGACCTTGACCGTCATCTTCGTCACTCCTCGTAAGTCTTTCCGGGCCGAAGCCCCATCATTGGTGTGTTTTCATAGCCTCATGACATCATCGCGGCAAACGCTGCAGGGCTGCATCCGCGACTGATTGAGCTGTAATTTTAAAGTGTTGGTAAAGTTTGGCGGCAGGCGCGCTTTCTCCGAAGTTGGTCATGCCGACGAACCCCCCGGCCTCGCCGATCAGCGCATCCCACCCCTGGCGGATCGCCGCCTCGACGCCGATCCGCACCGGAGCCGTGCCGATGATCCGCGCCCGGTAGGCCTCGTCCTGCTCGAAGAACAGGTCCATGCACGGCACCGAAACGACCCGCGCCGCCACGCCCTTCTCAGCCAGCAGGGCCCGGCCAGCCAGGGCCACGCTGACCTCCGAACCGCTGGCGAAGATCGTCACCTGGGCGTCGCCCTCCGCCGGGGCCAGTTCATAAGCTCCCCGCGCGCAGAGGTTTTCCTCCACGAAGCTGGTCCGCACCGCCGGCAGGTTCTGGCGGGTCAGCGCGAGGATCGAGGGCGAGTTCCGCGCCTCGATGGCCGCCTGCCAGCACTCGTAGGTCTCGGTCTGGTCCGCCGGGCGGAACACCAGGAGGTTCGGGATCGCCCGCAGCGAGGCGAGATGCTCGACCGGCTGGTGGGTCGGCCCGTCTTCGCCGAGGCCGATGGAATCGTGGGTCATGACCTGGATGGCGCGCGTTTTCATCAGCGCCGCGAGACGCAGCGACGGCCGGCAATAATCGGCGAAGACCAGGAAGGTCGCGCCCGACGGGATGTAGCCGCCATGCAGCGCCATGCCGTTGATCGCCGCCGCCATGCCGTGCTCGCGAATGCCCCAGTGAACGAAGCGCCCGGCATATTGGCCCGGGCCGATGGCCGGCGTGGCCGCCACCTTGGTGTTGTTCGAGCCGGTCAGATCTGCCGATCCGGTGACGAGTTCCGGCACCGCCGGGGCGATGGCCCCGATGGCGGCTTCGGAAGCCTTGCGGGTCGCCAGTTCCGTCCGGTCGTCGGCGAGGCGCTGCTTGGCGGCCCGCACCACGTCGGCCAGGGCAGGCGACAGGTCGCCCGCCAGCCGGCGCTCGAACTCGGCCCGCTTGTCGGCGTCGAGCTTGCCGAGTTTCTCGTCGCGCCAGGCTTTGGCGAGGCGCTTGCCCTTGCGGCCGGCCTTGCGCCACGCGTCCAGAATGTCCTGCGGCACGGCGAAAGGCTCGTGCGGCCAGTTGAGGGCGGCGCGCGCTCCCGCGATTTCCTCCGCGCCGAGCGGCTCGCCATGCGCCTTCGACGTGCCGGCGCGCTTCGGCGAGCCGTAGCCGATCGTGGTCTTGCACGCGATCATGGTCGGCTTGTCGGATTTCTGCGCCTTGCGAATGGCCTTCAGAAGCGCTTTGGGATCATGCCCGTCGACCCGCATGGCGTTCCAGTTGCAGGCCTGGAAACGCTTCACCTGATCGACCGAGTCCGACACCGAGATCGGGCCATCGATGGAAATGCCATTGTCGTCGAACAGCACGATCATGCGGTTGAGCCGCAGGTGCCCGGCGATCGCAATGGCTTCCTGCGAAAGCCCCTCCATCAGGTCGCCGTCGGAGGCGAGCACGTAGGTGTGATGATCCACGACGTCGCCGAATTCGGCGTTGAGCATGCGCTCGGCCAGCGCCATGCCGACTGCCGTGGCGATGCCCTGGCCCAGCGGCCCCGTCGTGGTCTCGACACCCGAGGTGACGAAATTCTCAGGGTGGCCCGGCGTCTTCGACTTGAGCTGGCGGAAGTTCTTGATCTCCTCGATCGTCATCTCCGGATTGCCGGTGAGATAGAGGAGCGAATAGAGCAGCATCGACCCGTGGCCGGCCGACAGCACGAAACGGTCGCGATCCGGCCATTTCGGATCGGCGGCATCGTATTTCAGGACTTGCGTGAACAGCACCGTGGCGATGTCGGCCGTGCCCATCGGCAGTCCGGGGTGGCCGGATTTCGCCTTTTCGACGGCGTCCATCGAAAGCGCGCGGATCGCATTGGCCATCGACTCGTGGGGTACGCTCATGGGCTTTTTCCAATGACTGGTCGGTGCGGATCACGCAGGGCCCGGCATGAAAGCGCAACGCTCCGGAGACATGATCGCAAAAGAATTCGCAGGCCGGGTTTGATAGCAGCCTGACCCTACCTGTCAACGCGACGCCGACCCGAGGCGCGGCCTGCACACGCCATTCTTTGGATCAACAGCGTGCAATCCGGCCCGCGATTGCACCTTTGACGTGCTATTGTCTTGTGGGCGGCGCGTCGGCGCGCGTTGACGCCTCCCCGCCGAATCTCGCTAATGGGCCCACCGCAAACCAAGAAGTCATGAAGCTGCCCGATCGTCTCGATGCTCCCCTGAAACGGCTTTCCATCGCTCTCGACCAACTCGAGGCCGCCGCCGAGCGCCGTTCCATCGCCGATGCCCGCCGCGCCGACCTCGAGGAAGAGCTCGCCGTGATGCAGGACGACAGGTCGCGCCTCGCCGTCGAGCTCGACGCCGCCGCGGCACGCGCCCGCAGGCTCGACGATGCCAGCCTCGAAGTCGCCCGCCGCCTCGGTCAGACGAGCGCCGCCATCCGGGCGGTTCTGGGCGACGAGGACCCGATCGAGGCTCCCGGACCGGTGCCCGATCCTGACGGCGCGGAGGCCTAGCCATGTCGCAGGTCAACGTCACCATTGCGGGCCGCACCTTCCGCATGGCCTGTGGAGAGGGAGAGGAAGCTCATCTCGAGGGGCTTGCCGCCCAGGTCGACCAGAAGATCGCGGAACTGCGCAAGAGTTTCGGCGAGATCGGCGACCAGCGCCTGACCGTCATGGCCGCCATCATGATCGCCGACGACCTTGCCGAGAGCCAGCGCCGGATCGTCGCCCTGGAGGCGAACGTCCAGGAGTTGCGCGAAGCCGGCCTGAACGCCAGGGATGCCTCCTCCGGCTGGATCACCGCAGTTGCCGAAAGCCTCGACGAAGCCGCGGCCCGCATCGAGCGCGTGGCCCAGGGCATGAACGGTCCGGCGAAGTCGTAAGAACAGGCGCGCGTCTACTCCCGCTCGGCCCGAGGCCGGTAGCGCGGCAGGCTCCAGCCGAAATGCAGCGCCGCGCCGCGCAGTGCGAATCCCGCGAGAAAGCCGCTGATCAGAGCCACTTCGTGCGGCACACCGGCGGTGACGCAACCGATGAACACGGCCGCGCCCAGCAGCGCCGCCGTGACGTAGATCTCATGCGCCAGGATCATCGGACTCTCGCCGCCCAGCACGTCCCGGATGATGCCCCCGAAGGTCGCGGTGATCACCCCCATGGTGACGGCCGCCACCGGCCCGGCCCCCGCCAGCAGCGCCCGCTCAGCCCCCGTGACGGCGAACAGCGCGAGGCCGATCGCATCGAACCAGAGCAGCAGCCGCAGGCGCGACTGCGGGATGTGGGCCGTGAAGAACACCAGGCACGACACGGCCACGCATATCACGAGGGTGGCGGGCGTCTGGATCCAGAACACCGGCGTCAGGCCGAGCAGGACGTCCCGCAGCGTGCCGCCGCCAATGCCCGTGACGGTGCCGAGCAGCGCAAAACCCACGATGTCCATCTGCTTGCGCGACGCCACCAGAGCGCCCGAGGTCGCAAAGACGAGAAGCCCAAATCCGTCGAGAACGGAGGTGATGGTCTGCAGCATGGCGTCCCGGAAGAGTTGCCGGGCCATTGTGAGGCCCTTTTCAACTCTGTATGGCAGAGTTTCACCCTTCGCGAGCCCATTCCGCGTAAAATGCCTCGATGGACCAGACCGAAACCCTGACGCGCCTCGGCGTCGCGCTCGCCATCGGCCTCCTGGTCGGGCTCGAGCGCGGCTGGCGCACGCGTGAGGAAGCGGACCATCAGCGCGCCGCGGGCTTCCGCACCTTCGCCCTGACGGGACTGCTGGGCGGCGTCGCAGGCCTTTTGTCCCGGACGGCGGGCGGGCTCGTCATCGGCCTTTCCTTTCTGGCTTTCTCGGCAGCTTTCGTGGCCTTTCACTGGCTCGAAGCGCAAGCCGAACGCAATTTCAGCGTCACCTCGGTGATCGCCGGCATGCTGACCTTCCTGCTCGGCGCCATGGCGGTGACGGGCGATCTGGTGGTCGCCATCTCGGCCGCCGTCGCCATGACGGTCCTGCTGGCCTTCCGCGACTATCTGCATCGCTGGGTCGCCTCGCTCACATGGGAGGAAATCCGCGCGGGACTGACGCTTCTCGCCATGTCGTTCCTGCTGCTGCCCATCCTGCCGAACCATCGCATCGATCCCTGGGACACGATCAACCCGCACGAGATCTGGCTTCTCGCCATTCTGATCGCCGCGATCTCGTTCGGCGGCTACGTCGCCGTCCGGGTTTTCGGGTCGCGGCTGGGCATCCTGCTGACCGGGCTCGCGGGCGGCCTCGCCTCGTCGACGGCCACCACGCTCGCGTTTGCGCGCCTCGGCCGCGAGCATCGCGACTCGGCCGGACTCCTCAGCGCCGGCATTCTCGTGTCCGGCATGGTGATGACGATCCGCGTCGTAGCCGTCGCGTCGGTGCTGAATCCCGCCCTGCTGGCCAGCCTCGGACCGCCACTTGCCGCCGCCGCCGCAGCCCTGGCGGCCGGCGCGGCTTTGATGCTGGCCGGACAAAGCGGGCGTGAAACGCCCCACTTGCAGATGGCCAGCCCGCTTGCCATCGGCACGGCGCTGAAGCTTGCGGCGCTCATTGCCGCCGTGTCCCTCGCCGCTGAACTGCTGCGCGGCGCTTATGGGGAGGTCGGCGTCTATGTCGTGGCGGCCCTCTCTGGCGTCGCGGACGTCGACGCCATCACCATCGCGATGGCCCGGATGGGAGGCGACGCCGCCGCTCCGGATTGGGAGCAGACCGCCGTCCGGGCCATCCTGCTCGCCGTCGCTGTCAACACCGTCGCGAAAGCCGTCATGGCCGGTTGGAGCGGCGGCATCGCCATCGGGCTGCGGGTCGTCGCCGCGAGCCTGGCCGCCCTGCTGGCCGCCAGTGTCACAATGATCTGGGCCGCCCCCTAGCGCCGCGCGCCGGTCCGCCCTACATTGGTCGGGCGGCGCTGCGGGGTGCGTGTTGGATCTGTATTCCCGGGGCCTTATCGATCTCTCAGGGAGCTGTCCCTGACCTTGTCCGTGGACTTGGTCACATGGCGCCCACCTACGTTGTAGGTTCCCGGGATCGATGTCCCACGGCCATCGTGGCCCGCACCTTGATTTTCCGGCGTCCAGCATGAGCTTTCGGCGATGAAGACCGCCCTCCGGGCAGAAGCCCTCGAGCGCCGGGACCGTTTGGACGCCGAGACGCGCGAAGCCGCCGCCGAAGCCATCGCCCGCGCGGTCGAAAGCCTCGCCTCCCGCCTGCCCGGCGGCGTCGTCGCCGCCTATTGGCCGATCCGCCGAGAGGCCGATCCCCGCCCCTCTCTCGCGCGACTGCGCACCCTCGGACATGCCTCGGCGCTCCCGGTGGTGACTCCCGACCGCCTCCTGTTCCGGCTCTGGGCCGAGGCCGACACACTGGCGCCGGCCCCGTTCGGCCTCATGGAGCCGCTTGGCTCCGCCCCCCTCGTCGAGCCCGCCACCCTGCTGGTCCCACTCGCGGCTTTCGACCGGCGCGGGCATCGGATCGGCTACGGAAAGGGCCATTACGACCGGACGCTCGCAGTCCTGCCGCCGGTCACGACCGTCGGAATCGCCTATTCGGTACAGGAAATCCCCGCAATTCCCGACGAACCCCACGATCATCCGCTCGATTTCGTGGTAACGGAACGCGAGATCGTGGATTGCCGCCAGAACCGGCGATCGGCAGCCCGGGGATAATCATGCGTCTGCTTTTCATCGGCGATGTCGTCGGCCGCGCCGGGCGCGCCGCGCTCCTGGACCATCTCCCGGACCTCCGGACCCGGTACGCGCTCGATTTCGTCGTGGTGAACGGCGAAAACGCCGCCGGGGGCTTCGGCATCACCGAGGCCATCTGCGACGAATTTCTGGGCGCGGGCGCGGATTGCGTCACGCTCGGCAATCACTCCTTCGACCAGCGCGAAGCCCTCGTGTTCATCGAGCGCCAGCCGCGCCTGCTGCGCCCGGCCAATTATCCGGCCGGCACGCCGGGGCGCGGGGCCAATCTCTTCGAAACCCGCGCCGGACAGCGCGTTCTCGTCATGAACGCCATGGGGCGGATCTTCATGGATGCGATGGACGACCCCTTCGCGTCCGTCGAGCGGGAGATTTCCGCCTGCCCGCTCGGCCTCGGCTGCGACGCTTTCCTGCTGGATTTCCACGCCGAAACCACCAGCGAGAAAATGGCCATGGGGCATTTCTGCGACGGCCGCGCCAGCCTGGTGGTGGGCACCCACACGCACGTGCCCACCGCCGATCACCAGATCCTGCCCGGCGGGACCGCGTTCCAGAGCGACGCCGGCATGACCGGAGACTTCGACTCGGTCATCGGCATGGACAAGGAAGAACCGCTGCGCCGCTTCACCCGGAAAATACCCGCCGGCCGCTTCGAACCCGCCATGGGGGAGGCGACGCTCTGCGGCCTCGCGGTCGATCTCGACGACGCTACGGGCCTCGCGCGCGCCGTCGCGCCGGTGCGTCTCGGCGGCCGGCTCTCGCAGGCTTTGCCCGATTTCTGGAGCGCCTGAGCGCCCCGGCGCTTCATTTCCGCCCGAGCGGGGCGTATAAGGCCGCCCATATGGAAGAACGGGCGCGCGGCCCAGCGGGCGCGCCCATCGGTCGATCGAGGATTTCATGGCAGGCCATAGTCAGTTCAAGAACATCATGCACCGGAAGGGCAAGCAGGACGCGGTGCGCTCCAAGCTCTTCTCCAAACTGGCTCGCGAAATCACCGTGGCGGCCAAGACCGGCATGCCCGATCCGGCCATGAACCCGCGCCTGCGGGCCGCCGTGCTGGCCGCGCGCGCCGAAAACATGCCGAAGGACAATATCGAGCGCGCCATCAAAAAGGCCTCGGGCGGCGATGCCGAGACCTATGACGAAGTGCGCTACGAGGGCTACGCGCCCGGCGGCGTCGCGGTCATCATCGAGGCGCTCACCGACAATCGCAACCGCACGGCCGGCGAAGTCCGCTCCTACTTCACCAAGGCGGGCGGCGCGCTCGCCGAAACCGGCGCCGTCGCGTTCATGTTCGATCGCATCGGCATCATCGAATATCCGGCGTCGATCGGCTCGGAAGATGCCGTCATGGAGGCCGCCATCGAGGCCGGCGCCGACGACGTCTCCTCCATCGAGGACGGCTACGAAATCGTCACGACGCTGGAATCGCTTCGCGACGTCCAGAAAATCCTCGAAGAAAAGTTTGGTGAGGCGCGCAGGACCGCGCTCATCTGGCGTCCGCAGAACAGCATTGCGGTCGACGACGAGGCAGGCGAGAAGATCCTCAAGCTCGTCGGTTCGCTCGAAGACAACGACGACGTTCAGAACGTCTACGCGAATTTTGAGATTTCAGACGCGCTCGTCGCGAAAATGGGCGGCTGAGACGGCATTCGTCTCCGCCACCCGGGTCGCGCTTTCGCCCCATTGACTTGCGACACAAGCGGCCGCTCAGGGCTGCGCCCACGGACGGATTTCATGGCTGCACCATCGACGCGACTTTATCTCATGACGCCGCCGCTCACCGAGCCCGGCGACTTCGCCGCGACGCTCGAAGCTGCGCTCGCCGCGGGCGACGTGGCCTGCGTGCTGGTCATGCTCGCGGCGCGTGACGAAGGCTCGGCCAAGAAGATCGTGCGCGCCCTCCTGCCCGTGACCGAACCGCACGGCGTCGCGCTGCTGATCGATTCCACCGGCCTCGTTGCGCGCGCCGGCGCGGATGGCGCGCATGTGCGCCTCAGCCCGGACACGCTCGAAAAATCGCTGGAAGAAGCGGTCGAACGGCTTAAACCGGATCGCATTCTGGGCGCGGGTGGCCTGCGCGCGCGGCACGACGCCATGATCGCGGGCGAGCACGACGTCGATTACGTCAGCTTTGGCGACCCTGCGCCCGACGGCTTCGTGCCGCCGATGGATCAGATCGTCGATCGGGTCTCCTGGTGGGCCGAAATCTTCAACGTACCCTGCGTCGCCTATGCGGCGAGCCTTGAGGACGTCGCCACGCTGACGCGCGCCGGCGCGGATTTCATCTCGCTGCGCGAAGCCGTCTGGAACGATCCGCGCGGCCCCGCCGCGGCGGTCGCCGAAGCCATGACGATGATCGCCACCTCGGGAGCGCCGGTCGACTGATGCGTTGCACGCCGGTCCTCACCCTGGCCCTGCTGATCCTGGCGTCTCCCGCCGGAGCCCAGACGCTCGTGCCCGGCGGACCGAGTCTCACGCCGTCCGCGCCGCCGTCCCTCGCGCCGGGTTTTTCGCCGCAGTTCCAGCCCCACAGCCTGCCGCCCGTCCAGGAATCGCCCGAGGGCGACATCGCCTACGGGGCGTTCCAGCGCGGCTATTACGCCACCGCCATGCGCGAAGCGATGAAGCGGATCGACACCAACAGCCGGGATGCGGCCGCGATGACCATCGTGGCCGAAGTCTTCAAGGAAGGCCTCGGCGTCAAGCGCGATCCTGAGGAAGCCGCGCGCTGGTACAAGCTCGCGGCCGATCGCGGCGACCGGCAGGCGACCTTCGCGCTCGGCCTCGCGGCGCTGGAAGGCCGCGGCATCCCGAAGGACAAGGCGCGCGCCGAGGCCTTGTTCAAGACCGCGGCGGCGGCCGGTCACGCGGGCGCGCTCTACAACCTCGGCATCATGACGATCGACGCCGAGATCCAGGATTTCAAGCGCGCCGCCGACCTGTTCCGCCGCGCCGCCGATCTCGGCAGCAACGAAGGCGCCTATTCGCTCGCGGTTCTCTACCGCGAAGGCAAGGGCGTGCCGCGCGATCTCGCGCAATCGGCCGCGTGGATGCGCCGCGCCGCCGACGAACGGAACTCGGCCGCCGAGGTCGAATACGCCATCATGCTGTTCAACGGCGAGGGCGTGGCGAAGGATGAAAAGGCGGCGGCGAAATACTTCATGCGCGCCGCCGGCTCCAACAATCCCGTGGCGATGAATCGACTGGCTCGCCTTTACGCATCCGGTCGCGGCGTCGAGCGCAACATGGTCGAGGCCATGAAATGGCATGTTCTCGCCCGCACCGTGGGCCTTCAGGACGAATGGCTCGACACGCTGCTCAATGATCTGCCTGCGCCCGACAAGGCGGCGGTCGAGGACGCGGTCCGGCGCTTCATCGGCAATTGATCGCGCGCCAGGGCGCACAGATTTGATCTTCCTGCATGCGACGCGGTAAGACCCGCTTTGACTTCGCCCATACCGACCGCTCGAGACGCCCCGAAAGTTCAGCCCGATGATCCGCTCCGCACTGATGAACGTCATGACTGCCGCCGCCGTGAAGGCGGGACGCGGATTGAAGCGCGATCTCGGCGAAGTCGAAAACCTGCAGGTCTCCGTCAAGGGACCGGGAGATTTCGTCACCGCGGCCGACAAGCGCGCCGAAAAGGTGCTGTTCGAGGAATTGTCGAAGGCCCGGCCCGGCTACGGCTTCCTGATGGAGGAAGGCGGCGCGGTCGAGGGCTCGGACCAGACGCATCGCTGGTACATCGATCCCCTCGACGGCACCACGAACTTCCTGCACGGCCTGCCCCTGTTCGCCGTGTCGATCGGGCTCGAGCGCGAAGGCCAGATGATCGCCGCCGTGGTCTACAATCCCGCGACCGACGACATGTATGTCGCCGAAAAGGGCCAGGGCGCATGGCTGAACAATCGCCGCCTGCGCGTCGCCGCCCGGCATGACTTCGCCGACGCGCTGGTGGGCTGCGGCATCCCGCATCTCGGCCGCGCCGATCAGCACCCGCGCTTCAAGGCGGAACTCGCCGCCGTGATGGCGCGCGCCGGCGGCACACGCCGCATGGGCGCCGCTTCGCTCGATCTCGCCATGGTGGCGGCCGGACGTCTCGATTGCTACTGGGAGCGTGGCCTCGGCCCATGGGACATGGCGGCCGGCATCGTGCTCGTGCGCGAAGCGGGCGGCTATGTGACGGATGCCGATGGCGGCGACCGGATGATGGAAACAGCGTCCGTCTGCGTCGGCAACGAGAACATGCATCGGAGCCTGCTGGCGGCTTTGCGCAAGGCCTGAAGCCAAGCCGCTGTCCCAGCGGAATCATGGCCGTGCTTGAATGCTTGCGGGAATTGCAGTCTCTTAGGCGCTCGGGATGGCCGACTCACCACCGGCGTCCGGGATGGAACCTGAAATGGCGGCTGACCGCGATCCTTATCTCCTGACCTCGCCCCGCATCTTTCTCGTGCGCATGGTGGTCTTTCTCATCCTCGCCGGCTTTGTCGCGCTGATTCTTTATCGGCAGATCTTCGTCGCCTTTCAGGCGAACCCGGGCTTGAACACGCTCATCCTCTGCGTCCTGCTCATCGGCATCCTGCTGGCGATCCGGCAGGTCTCGCGGCTCTTTCCCGAAGTGCGCTGGGTCAACGCCATGCGGCGCGGACAGGCCGACAACGCGACGCCCCCGGTTCTGCTCGCCCCGATGGCGACGCTGCTGGGCGACGGCGGTCTCCGCTCGATCTCGACCGTCACGCTGCGCGCCATTCTCGACTCCATCGGCACGCGCCTCGACGAGTCGCGCGAGATCGCCCGCTACCTCACGGGCCTGCTCGTCTTCCTCGGTCTGCTCGGCACCTTCTGGGGCCTGCTCGAAACCGTCGGGTCGATCAGCGGCGTGATCAATTCCATGCAGGGCGGCGGCGACGCCACGGTCATGTTCGACGATCTGAAGAACGGCCTGTCGCGTCCCATCCAGGGCATGGCCATCGCGTTCACGTCATCGCTCTTCGGCCTCGCGGGCTCGCTCATCCTCGGCTTCCTCGACCTGCAGGCCGGCCAGGCGCAGAACCGTTTCTACAACCAGCTCGAGGACGCGCTGTCGGCCAATGCGACCGACGGCCTCGCGGTCTCGTCCGACACCGCGGGACTGCCGGCCGACATCCGCCAGGCGATCGAACGTCTCGCCGCAACCTCGGATCCGGCAAACTCGCGCGCGGCCTCCGCCGCCATGGCCAATCTGGCGGAAGGCATCCAGGGCCTCGTGCAGCACATGCGCAGCGAACAGCAACTGGTGCGCAGCTGGGTCGAGGCCCAGGCCGACCAGCAGGGTGAGATCCGCAAGCTGCTCGAACGTCTGTCGGCCGAGACGGAGCGACGCTGATGGCGCTGGGGCGCAGCCGTCGGTCGGGGCGCGGGTTCGATTACTGGCCGGGCTTCGTCGACGCTCTGTCGACCATGCTGCTCGTCATCATCTTCCTGCTTTCGGTCTTCATGCTCGCGCAATTCTTCCTGTCGCGCGAAGTCAGCGGCAAGGATACGGCGCTGTCGCGCCTCAACCGGCAGATCGAGGAACTCACCTCCCTGCTGGCGCTGGAGCGCGCCAATCGCGGCGACTCGCAATCCGCGCTGGCGGCCCTGCAGGCGACGCTGGACGCCAGCCAGCGCGACAACGCCCGTCTACAGGGGCTCGTCGACGCAGGCCGCAGCGGCGCGGATTCGGCCGGCGCGGAAGCCTCTGCCGCGCGCAAGCAACTCGATGCCGAGCGGCTGATTTCCGCCCGCGCCATGGCGCAGGTCGACATTCTCAACCAGCAGATCTCGGCCCTGCGCCGGCAACTCGCCGCCATCGAGGATGCCCTGGCGGCCTCCCAGGTGCGCGACCGCGAGAGCCAGGCCCGCATCGCCGATCTCGGCTCGCGCCTGAACGTGGCGCTGGCGCAGAAAGTCCAGGAACTCGCCCGCTACCGCTCCGACTTCTTCGGCCGTCTGCGTGAAATCCTCGGCAATCGTCCGGGCATTCGCGTCGTCGGCGATCGCTTCGTCTTCGAGTCCGAAGTGCTGTTCGAGGTCGGCCAGTCGGCGCTCAACCCGCAGGGCCGCGCCGAACTCGACAAGCTGGCGGCGGCGGTCGCCGATCTCGAACGCGAGATCCCCCCGGAAATCGGCTGGGTGATGCGCGTCGACGGCCATACCGACAAGCGGCCCATCGTCGGACGCTCGAACTGGGAGCTGTCGGCGACGCGCGCGATTTCGGTGGTGCAATATCTCGTCACGCGCGGCATCTCTCCGCAGCGGCTGGTGGCCGCCGGCTTCGGCGAGTTCCAGCCGATCGACACCGCCGACACCGAGGAAGCCTACCGGCGCAATCGCCGGATCGAGCTGAAGCTGACGGAACGCTGAGCCTGGGGGCTCACTCCGCCGCTTCGCTTTCCGGCGTCAACCCGGTCTCGAACTGCAGCCGCGCCAGCCGGGCATAGAGACCGTTGCGCGCCACCAGCGCGGAATGCGTGCCCTCCTCGACGATCCGGCCTTCGTCCATGACGAGAATGCGGTCGGCCTTGAGCACGGTCGCGAGCCGGTGCGCGATCACCAGCGTCGTGCGGTCCTGCATGATGTTTTCGAGCGCCGCCTGAACCAGCACTTCGTTCTCGGCGTCGAGCGCCGAGGTCGCCTCGTCGAGCAGCAGGATCGGGGCGTCCTTCAGGATCGCGCGCGCGATGGCGAGACGCTGCCGCTGGCCGCCCGACAGCGTCACGCCGCGCTCGCCCGCCAGCGTGTCGTAGCCCTTGTCGAGCCGCATCACGAATTCCGACGCCGCCGCACGCTCGGCCGCGGCGCGCACGTCCGCGAGTGGAGCATCGGCCCGCCCGTAGCGGATGTTGTCCGCGATGCTGGCCCCGAAAATCACGGGATCCTGCGGCACCAGCGCGATACGCGCGCGGATCTCGGACGGATCGGCCGCCACGAGATCGACGCCGTCGACCAGGATACGGCCCTGCGTCGGATCGTAGAAACGCATCAGCAGTTGAAACACCGTCGACTTGCCGGCGCCCGACGGCCCGACGATCGCGACCGTCTCGCCCGGCGCGATCCGAAACGAAAGATCCTGGACGGCCGAAGTGCCGGGCCGCGTCGGATAGGCAAAGCCGATGCGGTCGAACACGATCTCGCCGCGCGCCGGACGCGGCAGGGCGGTCGGCTTCTCGGGCGCGACGATCGACGGCTTCACGGCGAGAATTTCCGCGATGCGACCGGCCGCGCCGGCCGCCGACGAGATCTCGCTCCAGACCTGGCTCAATTCGCCGAGCGCGCCAGCGCCGAACACCGCATAAAGCACGAACTGCGACAGCAGTCCGCCGGTGATGCGCCCCGCCAACACGTCCTGCGCGCCGAGCCACAGCACGCCGACGACACTCGCGAAGGCGAGGAAGATCGCCACCGTGGTGAGAATGGCGCGTGCGCCCGTGGCGTTGCGCGCCGCCCTGTAGGACTCTTCGACCGCGGCGGCGAAACGCGACACGGTGGAACGCTCGGCCCCGAACGCCTGCATGGTGCGGACCGCACCGAGATTTTCCGCCGCGAAGGAGGTCGCCTCCGCCAGCGTGTCCTGCGCATGACGCGAGCGCGTCCGCACGGACCGGCCGGACGCCACCAGCGGCAGCACGATGATCGGAATTGCCACCAGCACGAGCGCGGAGAGCTTCGGGCTCGTCACCACCATCATGGCGATGGCGCCGATGAACATGAAGAAGTTGCGCAGCGCGAGCGACGCCGAGGCCCCGAACGCCGATTTCATCTGGGTGGTGTCGGCCGTCAGCCGCGACACGAGCTCGCCGGTGCGCGCCGTGTCGTAGAATTGCGCGTCGAGCCTGGTCAGATGCGCGAACAGATCGGCGCGCAAATCCGCGACGACGCGCTCGCCGATCGTCATGACGAGGAAGAAGCGGCAGCCGGACGCCAGCGCCAGAACCGCCACGACGCCGATCATGGCCCCGAAATACCAGTCGATCACCCCGACGCTGTCGGACGAGAAGCCGTGGTCGATCATGCCCTTCACGGCGAGCGGCACCGTCAGCGTCGCGGCCGCGGCCACGCTGAGCGCCACGAGGGCTGCGAGGATCCGGCCCTTGTAGCGCCTGGCATAGGGCGCCAGCGGGAGGAGCGCGCGCAGCGAGGTCGTGGGCTTCGGCGTTCTGGTCGGCTCAGCCATGATCTGCTCTACACCTCTTCGCGGGTCATTCTGGCCCGACCCTTACACCTTGTCTCGGCGCGCAGCCTGCGTTATAGGGGCGCAACCCCGACATCGGGAAGGAAGTTTTCGCGGCCGCGTCCTGCGCTCCGCTGCACATCCGGTGCTTGCACCGCCGAAGGAAACGAGACGATGAAGGCCGACATCCATCCGCACTACCATTTCATCAAGGTCGTCCTGACCAATGGCACGGAATACCAGACCCGTTCGACCATGGGCAAGGAAGGCGACACGCTGAACCTCGACATCGATCCGAACACCCATCCGGCCTGGACCGGCGGTTCGCAGCAGCTGCTCGACCGTGGCGGCCGTCTGTCGAAGTTCAACTCGCGCTTCGGCGCCATCGGCCTCGGCGCCAAGAAGTAAGCGGCGGCGGGCCCCGCGCCCGGCCCTTGCCTCCGGCGGAGACGAACACAAAAAACCCCGGCTCGCGCCGGGGTTTTTTCGTGACCTGGTCGCTGGGGTGAGATCAGGCCCGGACTTCGAAGGCCGCCCGCAGGCTCTCGATCTGGCCGAGCAGCGGACGTGCCTGCGCGGCGATCTCGCCGCCATAGATCAGCCGGTCGAGGTGGATCACCCGGGCCTGCAAGCGCTGCGACTGGAGAGCGAGTTCCTGCAGGCGGGCCGGCAGACGCGCGAACGTGTCGGGCGACGAGGCCAGTTCCTGCCGCGACAGCGAGACCTTGTGCTTGTCGGCGCTGGCCTGCGCCTGCGTCATCTCGCCCTCGTTCACGGCGCGCTGCAGCAGCAGCCAGGAGGCGAGCTGCATCAGACGGGTCGTGAGCCGCATGCTCTCGGACGCATAAGCGAGCGCGTCTCCGCGCGACAGCAGCCGCGAGTCCTTGCGCCCGGCGCCGTCCAGATAGGCGGCGGATTCTTCGACGAGCAGCATGCCTTCCCGGAACAGGGCCTTGAACGCGTCGGACGCCGCCAGGCGGTGGCCGAACGAGACCGTATTCTGGTCCGTGGTCTGAAACTGCTGCAACATTCGGCCCTCCACATCGTGTCGGCCGCGCGTCCTCAAAAGAGACACGCCCAAGCCTCACCGCAGATGGAGCAATCCTAGCGCCAATCGACCAGCGCCGCTCCTTAAGCTGCCGTTAAGGTTAAAATCCACGAGCCTGGCACGCCTCAGGATTTGAAGAAGGCGTCGGCGGCTCTCTTGGATGCTGCCTTGGCGTCGCGAACGGCCTCGAGCCGGGCGATTTCGCCCTGCAGAAGAACGATCCTCTCCTCGAGCTCGGAGACAGAGAGCGTCTCGAGCGGTTGCCCGATCTCATGCGCCGTGACGGCCTTGCGAACCGGCGTTCCGAACGGATCCTCGTCCATCATTGCCATGGCGGCCTCCCACATTCGGGCGAATGCTACTCTGCCGGGCTCCGGCCTGTCATGCCCCGCACGTGAACATATGTTAGGAATTGGCACGAGCCATCCCGGAACAGGACGAACCCATGAGCGAACTTCCCGCCAGCATGACCGCCATCGTCAACTCGGCCCCGGGCGGCCCCGAGGTTCTGGTTCCGCAGGCCCGTCCCCTGCCCGCGCCCGGCCCAGGCGAAATCCTCGTCAGGGTGGAGGCCGCGGGCGTCAACCGGCCCGACGTCTCTCAGCGGTTGGGCAAGTACCCGCCCCCGGCAGGCGCGCCGCAGGACATTCCCGGGCTCGAGATCGCCGGCGAGGTCGCGGCCCTCGGTGACGGCGCCAGTCGGTACAAGATCGGCGACCGCGTCTGCGCCCTGGTGGCGGGCGGCGGCTATGCCGAATATTGCACGGTTCACGAGAGCAACGCCCTTCCCGTGCCGGACGGGCTTTCGATGATCGAGGCCGCGGCGCTTCCCGAAACCTTCTTCACCGTCTGGACCAACGTTTTCCAGCGCGGTCATCTGGCGCCGGGCGAGACCCTGCTGGTGCATGGCGGCTCGTCGGGCATCGGCACCACCGCCATCATGCTGGCCAAGGCCTTCGGCGCGACCGTGGTGGCGACCGCGGGCTCGGCCGAGAAATGCGACGCCATGGCGAAGCTCGGGGCCGATCACGTGGTCAACTATAAGACGCAGGACTTCGTCGCCGAGACCCGGACCGCGACCGGCGGCCACGGGGCCGACGTGATCCTCGACATGGTCGGGGGCTCCTACGTCCAGCGCAACTACGAGGCCGCCGCCGTCGAGGGGCGGATCGTCCAGATCGCCTTCATGGAGGGCTACAAGATCCCGGCGCTGGACCTGCGGCCTCTGTCCGCCAAGCGCCTGACCCACACGGGCTCGACCCTTCGTCCCAGGACGCCAGCCCAGAAGGCCCTGATCGCCCGCGAACTCGAGCAGCGGGTCTGGCCCCTGCTCGCTGCTGGCCGGTTCAAGCCGCTGATCGACGCCACCTTCCCGCTCGCCGAAGCGGCCGCCGCGCATGCCCGCATGGAATCCTCCACCCACATCGGCAAGATCGTGTTGACGGTGGCGGAAAAGGCCTGATGGAGGGGGCGGCGTCCCCGCAAATTCGTTGCGTTCCGCACGGCGCAAGCTTATATTCTCGCCATTCCCGTCATGGATGTGCGATGTGAGGCTTGGCCTCGGCCGGGCCGGAGCCGGACGGCGCACGTCCGATATTCGCTCGCGACGCCCGGACGTTGCGGCCCAGGAGAGAACGATGAGCAATGCGCCGTTGATGCCCAAGGCCACGGCCGTGTGGCTGGTTGAAAACACCTCGCTCACCTTCGATCAGATTGCCGATTTCTGCAAATTGCACCCGCTCGAGGTCAAGGGAATCGCCGACGGCGAGGTCGCGGCCGGCATCAAGGGGCACGATCCGATCACGTCCGGGCAGCTCACCCGCGAAGAAATCGCCAAGGGCGAGAAGAACACCGATTACCGCCTCAATCTCGCGGTTTCGAAGGTGCGCCTCCCCGAGCCGAAAAAGCAGCGCGGCCCCCGCTACACGCCGCTGTCGCGCCGTCAGGACAGGCCGAACGCCATCCTGTGGCTGGTGCGCAATCATCCCGAGCTGAAGGACGCGCAGATCATGCGCCTCGTCGGCACGACCAAGACGACCCTGCAGGCGATCCGCGAGCGCACCCATTGGAACTCGGCCGCGCTCGCGCCGATGGACCCCGTCACGCTCGGACTCTGCTCGCAGCTCGATCTCGATCTCGAGGTGAATCGCGCCGCCAAGGATCGTCCGGCGCAGGCCGACGACCAGGGCGCGACGCTGGTTCCCGCCGAAATCACCACGGCGCCCCGCGCGCCCGTCACCCAGCAGGACGTGTTCGGCTCCACGCCCGCGCCGCAGCGCGAGCAGGAAGAGGACATCGACCTCGCGTCGGTCTTCGGCGGCAAGCTCAAGGGCCTCAAGACCGAAGACTGAGCCTGTACAAGACCAATTGAGAGGCGCGACGCGATTGCGGGCGTCGCGCACCGGTGCGATGCTCGCGATCGAGCTGAAGCGTGGTCGACGGCCGTGCTTTGCGATCGAGGGCGCGCACGCGCCCCGGACTTCACTCGGGGGAAACGATGCAGGAGACGATGGAAGAGCCGCGGAGACCCTGGCTCGCCCACTATCCCGAAGGTGTGCCGCACAGGATCGACGAAAACTCGCAGGAAACGATCGCGAGCATTTTCGAGAGAAGCGCCAGCACGTATGCGTCGCGCCCGGCGATCGAGAGTTTCGGCGTCCGCATCGATTACGCCACCTTGCGCAAACATGCGGAAGACGTTGCGCTCGGCTTGCAGCGCTTCGGCCTGAAAAAGGGCGATCGCGTCGCCATCATGATGCCCAACGTCATGGCCTATCCGGCCGTGCTCTTCGGGATCCTGATGGGCGGCTATGTGGTGGTCAACGTCAACCCGCTCTACACCGCGCGCGAACTCACCCATCAGCTCAATGATTCCGGCGCGCGCGTCCTGTTCGTGCTGGAGAATTTCGCCCATACGGTTCAGGAGGCCCTGCCCGACCTGACGCTCGAAATGGCGATCATCGCCTCGCCCGGCGATCTCATCGGCGCCAAGGGCCTGCTGGTCAATCTGGTCTCGCGCTTCGTCAAGAAGAACGTCCCGCGTTACCACCTGCCGGCGACGATCCGCTTCGCCAATTTCATGCGCTTCGCGCGTCACGCCAAATTCAAGCCGGTCGAAATCTTTCCGGACGATCCCGCCTTCCTGCAATATACCGGCGGCACGACGGGCCGAGCGAAGGGCGCGGTCCTGCTTCACCGCAACATCGCCGCCAACGTCGCCCAATGCGAGGCCTGGCTACGCTCCTTCGCGGGCGACAGGCCTGACCACGTGATGATCACGGCCCTGCCGCTCTATCACATTCTGGCGCTGACGGCCTGCTGCCTGTTCGTCGCGAAAATCGGCGGCTGCCAGGTGCTGATCGCCAATCCGCGCGACCTCCCGGCCTTCGTCAAGACGCTGAAATCCGTCAAGATGACCATGATCGTGGTCGTCAACACGCTGGCCAATGCGCTCGCCACGCGCAGCGATTTCAAGGCCGTGGATTTCTCGCAACTCTCCATCTGCATCAGCGGCGGCATGGCGACTCAAGCCGCCGTCGCGCGCAAGTGGAAAGAGGTCACGGGACGTCCCATCGTGGAGGGTTACGGTCTGTCCGAGACTTCGCCGGTCGTCTGCGTCAACCGCCTCGACATCGCCGAATTCACCGGCGCGATCGGCTATCCGATGCCCTCGACCGACGTGTCGATCCGCGGCCCCGATGGCGCCGAACTGCCGATCGGCTCCGCAGGCGAGCTCTGCGTGAAGGGTCCGCAGGTCATGGCCGGCTACTGGAACCAGCCGGAGGAAACCCGAAAAGCCTTCACGGCGGACGGCTATTTCAAGACCGGCGACGTCGGCGTGCTCGATGCCGACGGCAAGGTGCGGATCGTCGACCGCATCAAGGACATGATCCTGGTGTCGGGCTTCAACGTCTATCCGAACGAGGTCGAGGACGTTCTGGCGAGCCACCCGAAGGTGGCCGAGGCCGCCGTCGTCGGCGTGGCCGACAAGACGTCGGGGGAATCCGTCAACGCCTTCGTGGTCGCGCGCGATCCCGACCTGACCGAGGCCGAGTTGCGCGCCTGGTGCCGCGAAAATCTCACCGGCTACAAGGTGCCGCGCCACATCGAATTCCGCACCGCCCTGCCGAAGACGAACGTCGGCAAGATTCTGCGGCGCGAATTGCGAGACGAACTGACGAAGAGCGGCTGAAGCCGCCGCTCTCGTCAGAAGCCCTTGTGCTGCAGGGCTGCGGCGATCTCGTCGAGAATCGCCGGATCGTCGATCGTGGCGGGCGTCGACCATTCGTCGCCATCCGCGATCTTCTTCATCGTGCCGCGCAGGATCTTGCCCGAACGGGTCTTGGGCAGGCGGTTGACCGTGATGGCGATCTTGAACGCCGCCACCGGCCCGATCCTGTCGCGCACCAGCGCCACCAATTCCTTTTCGACCTGCAGGGGCGACGTCGTCACGCCCGACTTCAGCACCACGAAGCCGCAGGGCTGCTCGCCCTTCAACTCGTCCTTCATGCCGATCACGGCGCATTCCGCCACGGCCGGATGCGAGGCCAGCACCTCTTCCATCCCGCCTGTCGAGAGACGATGCCCCGCGACGTTGATGATGTCGTCGGTGCGGCCCATGATGTAGAGATAGCCGTCCTGATCCTTGAAGCCGGCGTCGGCGGTTTTGTAATAGCCCGGGAAATCGACGAGATAGCTTTCGCGCATGCGCTCGTCCTGCTGCCAAAGCGTCGGCAGACAGCCCGGCGGTAACGGCAGCTTGATGACGATCGAGCCCATCTGGCCATCGGGCACGGGCTTGGCGGCCTCGTCGACGATCTGCACGTCGTAACCCGGCAGCGGCACGGTCGGCGAGCCATGCTTGATCGGCAGCATGCCGAGGCCCACCGGATTGCCGACGATGCCCCAGCCGGTTTCGGTCTGCCACCAATGGTCGATCACCGGAACGCCCAAAACCTGCTCGGCCCACGCGACCGTGTCGGGATCGGCGCGCTCGCCCGCCAGGAACAGATGGCGCAGCGTCTTCGTCGAATGGACCTTCAGGAACTTCGCCTCCGGATCTTCCTTGCGGATGGCCCGGAAGGCCGTCGGAGCGGTGAACAGCACCACCACGCCATATTCGTCGATCACGCGCCAGAAAGCGCCGGCATCGGGTGTCCCGATGGGCTTGCCTTCGTAAACGACGGTCGTCGCGCCATGCAGCAGCGGCGCATAGACGATGTAGGAATGGCCCACCACCCAGCCGACGTCGGACGCCGACCAGAACACCTCTCCGGGTTTCACGCCATAGAGGTTCGGCATCGTCCAGGCGAGCGCCACCATGTGCCCGCCATTGTCGCGCACCACGCCCTTGGGAATGCCCGTCGTGCCCGACGTGTAGAGAATGTAGAGCGGGTCCGTCGCCTTGACGGGCACGCAGGGCGCGGCGCGACCGGCGGCGCGCGCCGCATCGACCAGCGCCCGCCAGTCGTGGTCGCGGCCCTCGATCATCGTCGCCTGCGCCTGCGGGCGCGGCAGCACGAGCACGCTCGAGGGCTTGGTGGACGCCATTTCGATGGCGGCATCCAGGAGCGGCTTGTAGGCCACGACGCGACCGGGCTCGATCCCGCACGACGCCGTCAGCACCAGCTTCGGTTTCGCATCGTCGATGCGGGTCGCCAGTTCCTTGGCGGCAAACCCGCCGAACACCACGGAATGAACCGCGCCGATGCGCGCGCAGGCCAGCATCGCCACCAGCGCCTCGGGAATCATCGGCATGTAGACGATGACCCGGTCACCCTTCTCGACGCCGAAATCCTGTAGCACCGCCGCCAGCGCCTCGACTTCGGCGAGGAGCTCCGCATAGGTCAGCACGCGCTTCGTGCCCGCCACGGGGCTGTCGTAAATGATCGCCGGCTGATCGGCGCGGCCGTTGGCGACATGCCTGTCCAGCGCGTTGTGGCAGGTGTTGCAGACGGCATCGGGGAACCAGCGTCCATACGGCCCCTGCTGCGGATCGAAAATCGTTCGGGGCGGCTCGATCCAGTCGATCGCCTTGGCGGCTTCCGCCCAGAAGGCCGCGGGATCCGTGCGCCACGCCTCATAGACTTGCGGGTAAGTGCTCGCCATCGATCCCTCCCGGATCCATTTTGGTGCATCGGCCGAGGACGATCGCAAAGGATCGCCAGGCTGGGTCGACGGCATCTTTCTTGCGACCGGGACGCCCCCATGGCAACGGCAAAGGCATTAGCTCTTAGACCTAACCAAAAGGGGCGAGACAGGCCGAGGAACGCTCCGGGACATGCATGTGATCACCGATCTCACCTTTTATCTCACCTCGATTGCTGCGGTCTTGCTGCTCGGGCTTGCCAAGGGCGGCTTCTCCGGCCTTGGCATGATCGCCATCCCCCTCATGGCCCTGGTGGTGCCGCCCCTGCAGGGCGCCGCCATCGTGCTCCCGATCCTGATCGTCCAGGATGCGGTGTCGATCTGGGCCTTCCGCAACAGCTGGAGCGCACGACCTTTGTTGTTCTTCCGGCCCGGTGCGCTGATCGGGCTCGGGCTCGGCGCGCTTCTCGCGTCGCGCGTCTCCAATGCCCTGGTGGAACTCGCCGTCAGTCTCATCGCCGCGACTTTCGTGCTCCTGTACTGGCTGCGCCCGGTTCCGGCTGACGCACCCGGCAAGCCCGCGCGCATCGGCCCCGGCCTTCTCTGGGGCGTCACCGGCGATTTTACGAGCTTCATCGCGAATGTGGGCGGCGTGCCGTTCCAGGCCTATGCAGTGCCTCTGCGCCTGCCTCCGATGATCTTCGCGGGCACCTCCACCATGCTCTATGCGCTGTTGAACTGGATCAAGCTCGGGATCTTCATCGCGCTGAGCCAAGTGTCGCTCGACAATCTCGCGACGTCGGCGGCCCTGTTCCCGCTCGCCATCGCGGCCACGCTTTCGGGCGTCTGGCTGGTGCGCCGCGTGTCGCCCAAGCACTTCTAACGCGTCGTCACCACGCTGACTTCGTCCTCGGGCTGAAACTCATCTGGGACGGTGCGCGCGACATCGGCTGGCTCGCGCTCTGACTTTCGTCTTTTTTTAACGCCCCGCGCGTAAAGCTTCCGCCATGACGATGTCGATCCCGCATCATGATGCCTGGCAGGGCCGTGCGGCTCCTGCTCCAGCGCAGCCGGCCTCTCTTCGCCCGGCGTGGATCGCCACGGCAATCCTCGCGCTCGGTGACCTCTTCCTCGGACGCTGGCTCGGCTTCACTGTCTCCTGGCACATGATCGCGCTGCCGGCAGCAGCGGCGTCCGTCGCCTTCGCGGTGCAGGCGCTATACAGAACACGGCGGCCCGATCCGCGCCTGGCCGAAATGGCC
>JAQGJH010000135.1 GCA_028290705.1 Hyphomicrobiales bacterium | reverse complement strand
GTGAGGTTTCCGAGATTGCGGAAGCCCGCGACCTGCGCCTTGTAGCTGAAGGGCGGATTGAGCAGGGCAGCATCGACAGCGCCCGACGAGAGCGCGGCGAAGCGGGCCGAGGCGCTGCCGGCATAGGTCAAGTCATACTGATCCTTCGGGACGCCAGCCGGGACGACCATCCGCTCCAGAAACGTGCGCGTGATGTCCTTCGCGCCGCCGACGACGATCGTCTTGCCGCGCAGATCGCTGATCTTCTCCACGGCCGGCTTGCTCCACAAGGAATAGGGTGGCGCTTGGGTTTCAATGCCCAGGACTGCGACCTGGATGCCTTGGTCGATGGCGCGCATCGGGCTGGTCAGGCCGGCAGTGCCGATGTCGATCGCGCCCGCAATCACCTGTTGCATGACCGCCGATGCTGCAGGCGTCACGACGATGTCGACCTGGACGTTGTTCTCCGCGAAGAAGCCTTTCTTCTCCGCGATCCACAAAGCCCATTGCTGCGCCGAACCGGTGCCGATGACCCCCATGGTGATTTTCTCGGCGGCCGCGGCAGGCCGGGCGTCCAGACCGGCTCCCAGATGGATCAGTCCAGCGAGGCCCGCGGCCGCCGCAAAGCGGCCGATCGATGTTGGAAGCCAATTCATCATGATCAATGTCCCGGCTGATGCGTCCGCGCGTGGACGCGGGCTGGCACGAGCTTTCAAGCAAAGCCTGTACCAATACCGGGACGTCGGCCGGAGGCCTGTTGCGCCGGTCGAGCATTTTCTTCGCCCGGCACGTTTGTTGCTGAACGCTTGCGCGCCAGGCGTCGTCGCTGAAGGATGATCCGAGCGCCAGACGGGCGGCGTTTGTCCACACGCGCCGACGTGTGCCGCAGACATCGACGTCGACGAATGAAGCCCGTTCAAGAGGAAGCAGCCATGGACATCAATCGCCCGGACGTCGTCGAGGACGTCACCAAAGCATTTCTGGCCTATCAGGAGGCGGTCGACGCGAACGACTTCGCCACCATGAACACCCTGTTCTGGAACAGCCCCAGCACGGTCCGCTTCGGGCCCGTGGGCACACTGATCGGTCACGCAGCCATCTCGTCCTATCGAAAGGAGCGCAAGGGACGCACGACGATCAAGCGCATCCTGCAGAACACCGTCATCACCACCTTCGGCAGCGATTTCGCCGCAACCAACACCGAGACGGTGCGACCCGGCGAAAGCGGGATTTCACGCCAGAGCCAGTGCTGGATCCGCACGCCTGACGGCTGGCGCATCGCTTCCGCGCATGTTTCAGACCAGCCGGGCGCCTAGGATCGTGGCGGATGACCGAAGCAGTCACCATTGCTGAAGCTGCCCGTCGAGAGCGGGTCGTCCCGCCGGGCGAACAGAGGCCGAAGCCTCCGCCAGCACCCTTCGCTCACGTGGCGAGGTCGGGGTAGAGCCGCTCTGCCGTGCGAAGGAAGTAATTCCACTCCTCGAGGCCGAAGTCCGGGGACGCGCGCTTCGCGGCGATCTGCGACCGCGTGAATTCCAGAACTTCCTTGGGGAGAGTCCTCACCTCGTCGCCGGTGGCAAGCACGCGCTCGTACAGGCGACAGGCTTCGACGAATTTCAGCATGTAGAAAAAGGCCTCGGCGATGCTGCGGCCGACGCTGAGCAGCCCGTGGTTCCACATCATCAGAAGATGCTTGTCGTCGCCCAGATCGCGCAGGATTCGCGGAACTTCGTCCGCTTCCTGAGCGAAGCCCTCGAAATCATGTTCGCCCCATTCGTCATAGATGTAGCAGCCGGGCTGATCGACGATCTTCAACCCGCCCATCGTGGCCGACAGGACGACGGCCTCGATCGGATGAACGTGGATGACGCAATTGAGATCAGGCCGGGCTTTCAGAATTCCCGAGTGGAAATTGAAACCTGCGGGCGCCAATCGGACGCCCGAATGACTGTGCGTCGCACCGTCGTAGTCGGTGGTCACCAGGCTTGACGCCGTGGCTTCATCCCAGCCCGAACCGCGCGGGTTCATCAGGAAGCGCCCCTCGCCGCCCGGCAGCCGCACGGTGATATGATTGTTGATCGAGCGGTTCCAGTTCAGGTGATAGCCCATGCGAAGCGCCGCCGCATGATTGACGCGCAGGTCCCACTCGGCTTGCGTCATCTCGCGGATGACTGGTTTCGCGGAAGGCACGGCGTCGAGGATCGCTTGCCGTTTCGAGAGGGATGCATTCGCCATGGTTTTCTCCGCGGTGTTGATGCGTTTCCAGGATAGGCTCTTATTTGTCGCTGTTCGACGAACGCCTGGTTCAGGCGAACAACCGAAGGCGCTTAACGCGTGATGCCCATAAGCCTGCTCATTTTGGCGACGACGTGTGGGGGCGTGGCATAAATGTCGGCCAGTAAGGTCTCGATAGCTTCTCCTGTCACCAGATTGATGTCCAGCCTCTCCTTACGGGCCTCCTCCAACAATTGCGGATCGCGCAGGGCCGTCTCGAAGGCCGACCTCAAAACCTCGGCGCGATCGGCTGGAACGCTCGGCGGCGCCATGAACGGCCAGGCCATTTCGTCCCACGCAACGCCGAGCTTAAGCAGCTGACGATCGCTGTCGTTCGTCACGTAGTCCATCGCCAGAGGGACATCCTGCATGGATGGGCTTTTCTGAAGGCCCGCCTGCAACAGAAGGCGAATCTTGTCTTGCGCGATCCAATCCGCCCGCGTCGCCATGATGGAGCTGCGCGACCAGCCGCAGCGGCCTTCCACTTCTCCGCCTTCCAGGGCGAGCGACATTTCCCCGGATCCCGGGTATCCCATGATGGTCTTCATCTTGGTTCCGAGCACCTCGTTCAGGAGCATCGGCACCAGGCCGCTGTTGGCATTCAGCCCCGTGGCGGCCACGAGAAACGTGCGCTCTTTCGCGTCTTCCCATGTTTTGACCGCAGATGCGTGCCACGCCACACACAGGCTCGGCTCTGCATTGGTGCTGCCGATCCAGGTGAATTGCTTCGCGTCGAAACGCGCATTCTTGTTACCCATGAGCGGCTCCATGGGAACATTTCGATTGAAGATGCCGATGGTGGAGCCATCTTTGGGCGCCACGGAATAGAGGTAATTCGCCATGGTCAGACTGCCTGAGCCCGGCATGTTCTGAATGATCACCGCCGGAGCCCCGGGCAGGAAACGCCCGATATGGCGTCCGACGAGGCGAGCGTAGGAGTCGGCGCCGCTCCCCGTCGTGAAGCCGACGAGGATCGTCAGTGTCTTGCCCCTGTAGAAGGCCTCCGGCGATTGCGCCGTCGCGGCATGCGGCTGGAAAGCGGCCGCCCATGCCATGAGGCTTGCGACGGCCCGAAGTGCGAAAGCGGATGGCTTGGTCATCGGCATCGTCGGAAACTCCGTGAGACGGGGCAGTTTCAGCAAGTGCCGTGCCAAGGCGCTACATCAGTTCCGCTGCGCCCAGCCTGTCGTACGCCGCTCGATGAGATTGAAGATTTGGTAGAGGATGATCCCCAAGGCGCCGACGACGCTGATGGCCGCGAAGATCAGCGGCACGTTGAACTGCGACGACGCCCAGATCATCAGGTAGCCGATGCCGTTGTTCGAGGCGATGGTTTCCGACGTGATGGATCCGACGAAGGCCGATGATATGGCGATCTTCAGGGAGCCGAAGAAATACGGCAGGCAGCGCGGCAGCCCGATTTTCAGGAGTATCTGATGTTCTTTCGCCCGCAGTGAGCGCAGCACGTCGCGCAGTTCCGGTTCGATCGTGGCGATGCCGGTCGCGACATTGACCACGATCGGAAAGAACGAGAGCGCAAAGGCCGTCAGGATCGCGGGGATCATCCCGATCCCGAACCAGATGACGAAGACCGGCACGAGCGCGACCTTCGGGATCGAGTTGAAACCGATCAGCAGCGAATATAGTCCCGCATAGGCCAGCGACGACGCGCCGATCAGCATGCCCAAGCCCAGGCCTGCGACGACCGCGAGGGCGAAGCCGATCAAGGTCGAGAGCAAGGTCTGGCCGACCTGAAGCATGATGATCGGAAAATACTGATGCAGCGCCGCGCCGATCGCGGTGGGCCGTGGCAAGACGGCCGCGGGCACGTTGAACGCAGCGCAGCCTCCCTCCCACAGGATCAGCAGACCGCCGCCCACGATCCACGGCATGGTGCGCTGAAGTCGCTTGCGGCGAAGCTGGTTCACGACGGCGCCTTGTTCATCCCGTCAAAAGGTCCGCTCTGCGGCGGGCGGCAAGAAGCTTTGATCGTAGATGTCCGAGAGGTCTTTGGGGATTGGGACATCGAAGGTTTCCGCCATGTAGGACATGGCTTTTGCGAGACGCTCGGGCGTGACCGAGCCGATCCCTTCGGTGCGAAGCGCAGGATTGGACATGGACATGGCGACACCCATGTTGAAGCGGTTCAATTCGCTCGCCACGTCCGCCATGGGATCAAGCAGAGTGAGTGTTTTGGCTGCGGCAGCCGGATCCGCCAGAGCCAGTTTTTCACCCTCGATCACCGAGCGCACGAAGGCGCGCACCAGCTCGGGCTTTTCCTTGGCGAATTTCTGCGAAACGATGATGCCGGTGCCGAGAAGTTCCGGCAGGAACTGACCGTATCTCAAGCTGACGAAATCTTCCGGCTTGGCTCCCATTCTACGCAGCGCCAGCAATGTCGTCGGCTCGAGGGAGGCGACGGCGTCGACGTCGCCCTTGAACAGCAGCGTGTCCTTCAGGGCCGGCGTGGCCGACACCCACTCGACCTTGCTGGCGTCGATCCCGGCGGCGCGAGCGTAAACCGGAAACATCTGGCGCGTGTTGTCGCTTGGCGGCGCGCCGATCTTCTTGCCCTCGAGATCCTTCGGGTTCGCGATCCGGGAGCCGGCCCGCGCGATGATGGCGGATTGTCCGGCATCGTAAACCAGCAGAACCATCGTCACCTTGGCATTCGGGTTCTCGTGGTTGTATTTGACCAGGAGGTTGGGGTCGGCAAAGCCGAGGTCGTAGACACCGTTTGCCACCTTGTTGATCGTGTCGACCGATCCGTAGCCACGGTCGATCTTGGCGCTCAGCCCGTTTTTCTCGAAGATCTTGCGATCGAGCGCGATCGAAAACGGCGCATGGATGCCGATCACCGTCCAGTCGAGGACGAATTTGACGGGTGTCTGGGCGGAGACTGGAAGGCTGAAGGATGAAGCCAGCGCGAGCCCCCAGAAGAAAGCCTTGAAACGCATCATCGTACCCCTCGGGCGTCGGTTGCAGACGGTCTTTTGCAAACCCTCATCCCGCAAAGCATGCCGCGTGCCATCGCGACATTGGGCGCGACCGCACTCCGCGCTTCTGCCGGCCTGCCGTTGGCACATGGCTTGCTCTCCAGGTTCATCGGCAAACGACAGGGCAGCGGCGGGGGAACGTGGCGAGGGCGACAGACGCGCATTCATCGGAGGGCCGCGCTGCGCAGCAGGCCGCGGATTTCATCTGCCTGCGCGGAGTCAGCCTCGTTTATGGAGAAGGCGCCGACCAGACTCTCGCCGTCGATCGTCTGGATCTGTCGATGTCGCGCGGCGAACTCGTCGCGATCGTCGGCCCATCGGGCTGTGGCAAGTCGACCTTGATGAAGCTGGTCAGCGGACTGACGAACTCGACCACAGGCCTCGTGGAGGTTCGCGGGCGTCGCGTCGTCGAGCCCGTGGAGGGCGTCGGGATGGCCTTTCAGAACCCTCTGCTGATGCCCTGGCGCACGACACTCCGCAACGTGACATTGCCCCTCGAGGTGATTCCGAACCCGAAGGACGGCTTGCGCCGCGATCGCGCCTGGCGGGACGGCCGCGCACGCGACCTGCTCGGCTCGGTCGGTCTTTCGGGATTTGAAGACAAGTATCCCTGGCAATTGTCGGGCGGCATGCAGCAGCGCGCCAATCTCTGCCGGGCGATCATCCACGCGCCCGAAATCCTTCTGCTCGATGAGCCCTTCGGGGCGCTCGACACCTTCACGCGGGAAGATCTGTGGCTCGCGATGCAGCGGCTCTGGATGGAACAAAAGTTCACCTCCATGCTGGTGACGCACGATCTGCAGGAGGCCGCCTTTCTGGCGGACCGGATCTACGTCATGAGCGGCCGCCCCGGCCGGATCATCCAGGAGCAGGAAATTTCCTTCAGCAGGCCGCGGTCTCTGGAGCTTCTGGCGGACCCCGACTTCACCGCGCTCGTCTCGCAGCTGCGCAGGATCGTGGCGGAGGCCCGCGTTCAATAGAAGCACCACGGCTGAGCGGTTAAAGCAGCGTTTCGCCACGCCTCCGGCAAGGACGAAGACATCGAGGACGGAACAAAAAGTATGGCCCACTCTCGCAACATCCATCTGGCGGCGGATCTCTCCTTCCTGCACACCGACTATCTGTGGCGCCTGCCCGGATCCTGGATCGGCTATCCCTATTACGGGACGTCGGAGTTTTACGAAGACGTGGCCCGGCTCGCCGAGCGCGGGATCATGGACATGCTGTTCTTTGGCGATACCGGCGGCACGTCCGAAGATTTCGGCGGCACGCATGACGCCGTCGTGCGGCTCGGCGCAAAATGGCCGCGGCACGACATGACGCCGATGATCCCGCTCATGGCGCGTGTGACCAAGGGCGTCGGCTTCGCGATGACCATGTCGACCACCTATCATCACCCGTTTCATTGCGCCCGGGTCTTCAACGCACTCGATCACGTCACGCGGGGCCGCATTGCGTGGAATGCTGTGACATCCGCCTACAAGGCCGAGGCCGCGAACTATGGCTTCGACGTCATGATGGATCATGACCAGCGGTATGAGCGGGCGCAGGAGTTCCTGAAAGTGGCGTGCGCGCTCTGGGATTCGATCGAGCCCGATGCCTTCGTGGGCGATCGCGACCAAGGCATCTACTGCGATCCGGCCAAGGTCCACCGGATCGACCACCGTGGAGACTATTTCAACGTTCGCGGGCCGCTGCCTGCCCTTCCGTCGCCGCAGCAGCGTCCGGTGATCATCCAGGCTGGCCTGTCGGGGCCCGGCATGAAACTCGCGGCCGATTACGCCGATCTGCAATTCAGCACGCGGCGGACTCTGCCGAGCATGCAGCAGCATCGTCGCGCGCTCGATGAGAAACTCGCCGAAGCCGGGCGCTCGCCGCGCGACATCGGCGTGCTGTGGTCGATCCGCGTGCAAGTGGCGACGTCGGCGTCGGAGGCTCGCGCCAAGGAAGCCGCCTATCTGGCGGCCGTTCCACCCGAGGCCGGGCTCGTCGAAATGTCGCAGCAATTTGGCGTCGATTTCTCGCAAGCCCGCGAGGACATGACGCTCGCCGACTTTGCCGATGCCGTCGCCTCGCAGAAGGGCAATCTCGGCACGTTCGAGGAATTGCTCAAGACCGTCGATCCGAAGCAGACGGTGCGCGAGTTCGGCAGCCGGTTCATGGTGGACCGCATTCTGGTCGCCTCCGGTACGCCAGCCGAAATCGTCGACCGGCTCGAAGAACTGCACGAAGGATCCGGGGCCAACGGCGGCTTCATTCTCGGCCGTGGCTTCTCGGCGATGGACAACATCCGGGAATTCGTCGAACTCGTCGTGCCCGAGCTCCAGAAGCGTGGCCTCAGCAAGACGAAATATGCCGGGTCGACCCTGCGCGAGAACCTCAACGCCTGACAACGGCGTATCGGACAAAAGACTGCCGGACAGGGCGTCCCTCCTTCCGGGTCCCACGTGAAGCTTGTTCACGGATCACCCTAGCCAACACCGGACCTTCGGTTGCGAACGATCGCGCCGGTTCGGCGTTGTCCCTGGTGTTGGGGCGGCAAGGGATCTTCCAATGAGCCAGACGATCAGTTCGCGACCGCGCGAGTCGCTGTCCGGGGCCAGCCATGATGACTGGCGTTCCCTCGACGGGCATGTCTCGCCTGATGCACGTGCACGGGGACGCAGGCGCGAGCCGTCCGCCTACCAGGCCGCGACCGCCACCCTGCAGGATGGGATGGACCTGTTGAGACGACATCCCGTCCTGGTCGGCGGCGTCGTGCTCATTGCCGCCGTTCTGCTGTCCACCCGGACGGCCGCTTCTTCGAAGCCGAGGCTGAAACGCTCCTACATCCCGGTCGCGCATGGTTCTTCGCGCCGCGTGTCCAGCCATCGCCCAGGTCTCTGACGGGCGCCCTCGTAGGCGCACTGCGCTGCTCTGCCTCGGAACGAGTTACCGGCTCTCTCGTTACTCGACGAGGCAGGGATTGCGCGCGCTCGTCTGGCTTGCAGCGCTTCCGCCAGGGGCTTCAGGGGCACCAAGGAGACAATCATGGCAGACAAGCGGCAGGCGTCGGATGAAATGCGCGCCAATCCTTCGGAGGGCGGCGCCCGGACATTGACGAACCGTCAGGGTCATCCAATCACCAACAATCAGTCGCAACGAACGGTCGGCTCGCGCGGGCCGGCGACGCTTGAAAATTACCAGTTCCTCGAAAAAATCTCGCACTTCGATCGCGAGCGCATTCCCGAGCGCGTCGTTCATGCGCGCGGCTTTCTGGCCTACGGCGAGTTGGAAGCGACAGGCAAGATCGGCGACGAGCCCGCCTCGAAGTACACGCGTGCGAAACTGTTCCAGAGCGCCGGCAAGAAGACGCCTCTCGCCCTGCGCTTTTCGACCGTGATCGGCGGCCGTGATTCGTCGGAAGTGGCGCGCGACCCGCGCGGTTTCGCGGTCAAGTTCTACACCGAGGACGGCAATTGGGATCTGGTCGGCAACAATCTGTCGGTGTTCTTCATCCGTGACGCCATCAAGTTTCCGGACGTCATCCACTCCCTCAAGCCCGATCCGGTGACGTTCCGGCAGGAGCCGAACCGCATCTTCGACTTCATGAGCCAGACGCCCGAGTCGATGCACATGCTGACGCATCTGTTCAGCCCGCGCGGCATTCCGGCGGGCTATCGCTTCATGGAAGGCTTTGGGGTCAACACCTACAAGATGGTCAACGACAAGGGCGAGACGCATCTCGTCAAATATCATTTCCATCCGCGCTGCGGCGTCGCCTGCCTGACGGCCGAGGAAGCCGCGAAGGTGCAGGGGCAGGATCTCGGCTCGGCGTCGAAAGACCTCCATGACGCCATCGAGCGCGGCGACCATCCGCAGTGGGACATGTTCGTCCAGATCATGGAAGATCACGATCATCCGGAACTCGACTGGGATCCGCTGGACGACACCAAGGTCTGGCCCGAGCGGGACTTCCCGCTGCGTCATGTCGGCGTCATGACGCTGAACCGCAACGTGGAGGACGTCTTCAACGAGAACGAGCAGATCTCCTTCGGCACCGGCGTTCTCGTCGATGGCCTCGACTTCTCGGACGACAAGATGCTGGTCGGCCGGACGTTCTCCTATTCCGACACGCAGCGCTACAGGGTCGGGCCGAACTACCTGCAGCTGCCGGTCAACGCGGCGAAGAATGCACGCGTCGCCACAAACCTATCGGGTGGCCAGATGTCGTTCCAGCGCGACCTCGCGCCCGGCCAGAATCCGCACGTGAATTTTGAGCCGTCGATTCACGACGGACTCGTCGAATCGTCGCGCGAAGAGCCGCACCAGGGTCCCGAGCTGCACGGCCGACTGACCCGCAGCGTCATCGAGCGGCGCAACGATTACGTGCAGGCGCGGGCGCGATATTGCACCATGATGGACTGGGAGCGGGACGATCTCGTCGCCAACATGGGAACGCTGCTGGGCCAGTGCGAGCGGGACGTACAGGAACGCATGGTCTGGCACTTCCTGCTGGTTCATGACGACTACGGCACGCGGGTGGGCGAGCATCTCGGCATTTCCACTGCGGACGTGAAAAAGATCCAGCCCCTGCCCCGTCAGGTCCTGACCGACGAGGATCAGAAGCGCCTCCAGAGCCTCGGCTCCAACGGCGACAAGATCGATCCGTCGCCTTGGGGTCAATGGACCGGCTCGGTCCATAATCAGCGCGCCACTGCCAGCGCAGTTCTGAAAGGGCTTCCGGCCGAGATGTTGGACGGCAGCCGGCGGGCTGCGGAGTGAAATGGTGACACGCGAGGCTTCCGTGCGACGCGGAAGCCTCCATCTTCCCGAGGCCCTGCGTCAGCGCAGGGCTGAAGCGCGGACGCCGAAGCTGCGCCGCGCTTCCGACAGGAGGCCGCCGTCTTGATGTCCCGATGGAGATGGCTGCTCGAAATCCTGTCCACGCGCCTGTGGATCAGGGCCAGTGTCTTTGGTGTCCTGGCGGTCATCACCGCGCTGATCTCGATCTACGTGCGTGTCTATATCCCCGAAGACGTGCCGCGCAAGATTGGCGCCGATGCAGTCGACGGCATTCTCAACATTCTCGCGTCGAGCATGCTGGCAGTGACGATCTTCTCGGTCAGCACGATGGTCTCGGCCTATGGCGCCGCGACCGACAACGTGACGCCGCGCGCGACCAAACTGCTCATCGAAGACAAGATCTCGCACAACGCGTTGTCGACGTTCATCGGCGCATTCATCTTCAGCATCGTGAGCATCGTGGCGCTGACCACGGGAGCTTATGGCGATGCTGGACGGCTGGTGCTGTTCTTCGTCACCGTTCTGGTGATCTTCGCCATCGTCGTCACCCTGCTGCGTTGGGTCGAGTATCTGTCGCGCCTCGGGCGCGTCAACGAGACGATCGAACGCGTCGAGGATGTCACCGCGGCAGCCTTGCTCGACCGTCTGGCGCATCCCTATCTCGACGCGACGCCAAGATTGTCGGCAGACGTTCCCGCAGGCTGTGTGCCGCTCATGGCCGATCGCGTCGCCTATGTTCAGCACATCGACGTCGGCCTCCTGCATGAGGCCGTTTCTTCCTCCGGCGGGGCTGCCTTCGTGGACGCCATGCCGGGGAAACTGGTGCATCCGCAGCAGCCGCTCGCCTGGTTGCGCGGCGTCGACGACGAGGCCTGTCTGGCGCAGGCCCGCTCCGCCTTCATCCTGGATCGGGAACGTTCGTTCCGGCAGGATCCGCGCTTCGGCATGGCCGTACTGTCGGAAATCGCCTCGCGCGCCCTCTCACAAGCGGTCAACGATCCCGGAACCGCCATTCACGTCATCGGCGTCGGGATGCGCGTGCTGTTCAAATGGTGCGATCGCGACTCGCTCGTGGAGAACGAGGAGATCCGCTTTCCCGCCGTGCACATCCCCGCACTTCGGATCGAGGATCTGTTCGACGATTTCTTTTCACCCATCGAGCGTGACGGCGCCGGCACGCTCGAGGTCGGCATGATGTTGCAGAAAGCCTACGGCGCCCTGGCTCTCTGCGACGACGCCGCGATGGGCGCCTGCGCGCGCGCGCATTCCCGACGCGCCTTGCAACATTGCAAGGCGGCGCTTCGTCTGGAGGATGATTTCCGCCTGATCGAGGCGCGGGCGCTCGAAGTCG
>JAQGJH010000104.1 GCA_028290705.1 Hyphomicrobiales bacterium | reverse complement strand
AGCTCGACCTGCGCTTCGTCGAACCTGCGACGATGCTCGACGATGGCCATAAGTGGACGCGGCTGTGGCGCGAAGTCACGTCGCTGCGTCCACCGGGCTGAGCCGAATTCAAGCCGCTTGCACGATCCGGCGGCTGACTTTCTCGAGAAGTAACTGATGAGCCCGATCGATCACCTCGTCGATCGACGGAGTTCGCGCCAGGATGCGGGTCGCCGCCGCCGATACATCTTCGCGCGTCGGAAGATGCGCGCTTGGCAGCGACGCCAGGACGTCGGCCGCACGGTGCTGAGCGTCGGCAAGCCGGGCGCGCAGATCAGCTGCATGTGGCAGGCTGGCCAGCGTCGCGTTGATGCGTTGCGCGATCTGCTCCACGTTGAACGTCGCCACGACGTCCGCCGCTGCCTTGTTGACCACCCGCGAGCCAAGCTTGTGCTCGTTCTTGAGCACGGCTTCAGGCGGGCTTTTCAGATCCCAGACGATGCCGAGCTTGGAAAGGCCGAGCAGGATGTAATAGGTCGGATCCACCTCCCACCAGCGAAAGCCCTGCCTGACGCTGGACTGATAGGCATGGTGATTGTTGTGCCAGCCCTCGCCCATGGTCATCAGCGCAAGAAGCCAGTTGTTGCGGGAATCGTCACCCGTCACGTAGCGCTTGGCGCCGTGCACGTGCGCCAGCGAATTGATGCAAAAAGTGCCGTGATAGACCGCGACCGTGCTCCAGAAGAATCCGACGACGAGCCCCGGCCAGCCGGCCACCAGGAAGCAGATGACGGCCAGCACGACTGCGGGCGCGACCTCGAAGCGGTGAAGCCACATCAGTTCCGGATAGCGCGCGAAATCCTCGATCTTCACCAGATCGGTGCCGTCATGCCGCTTGGCGAAAATCCAGCCGACATGCGAATAAAAAAATCCGGCGTGCCGTGGCGAATGGACGTCGTTCGGCAGGTCGGAGAAGAGATGGTGATGTCTGTGCTTGGCCGCCCACCAGAGCACGCTTTTCTGGGCGGTGCTTTGCGCAAGGCAGGCGAGAACGAATTGAAAGACGCGCCCGGTCTTGTAGGAACGGTGCGAGAAATACCGGTGATAGCCGGCGCCGATCGCGAACATGCGAAGCCAGTACAGGCCGATGCCCAGCGCCGCAGCCTGCCAGGTGACGCCCGTCCAGATGGCGGCGAAGCATGCCAGGTGCGCAAGAACGAACGGCACGGCCTGCGGGTAGATGATGTCGTCGTAGTCGACCTGCTGCTCGGGCGATGATTCTCGTGTGTCCGTCACAAAGACAATCCTGTTGTGTTGCGCGCCGGAAAGCACTCGCGGTAAGACGCGAGGGACGCAAGCGAACGCGGTGTGAGATGCACGAAGCCCGCAGGCGAGGCGGCAGGTCGGCGAGTTGATCGCGCGCAACCCGTGTCACGCCAGCGGAGGCGCGACCGGCTTTGGGGAAAGCCGAACGCCGTGCCACTGTGCTTGGCATGATCCTGCCCGGACATTCCGGCGAATTCAGGACGTGCGGAAGCCAGTCGAGAATACGTCAAGCTTCCGGCGAGGCAAGCCCCTTGAGAGACAAGCCTGAAGGTCGGCCGAGGGGGTGGCCGGCTACTCTCCGGCAGTGATCCCGGTCAGTGGCGTCGGCGAGGCGATAGCTTGCGCGCGTCGCTCGCTGAGCCGATTGAAGAACCGCCTTCCCGGCGCTTCGATCAACCGGAACGTGATGACGGAAAAGACAACGACACTGGCGGCATACACGAGAGTGGCGGCGTCATTCAGCCACGGTCCGGGCAGTTGCAGAATGAAGACGCCCTCGGAAGTTGAGGTCGAATGCCCGCCGCCGACCCGCCCGTCCACGATCGTGATCGCCTTCTGCGCCACCATCGCGACGAACAGCGCGACCATGTAGATCGAATAGGAGAGCTCGCCTAGGAACTGAGGCGCGCGCCCCTTGAGCAGGCGCGAGACGGCTCCGCGTTCATGCGCGAAGATAAAAACAAGTCCGGCGAAGACCAGTGGCGCGGCGAACGAGACGGGCCCCCGGCCAGCGAACCACACGAAGGCAATGGCCAGGCAGACGCAGACTGTTTCGATCCATGTCGAGCGCCCGGCGGAAGCCGTCCAGCGCGCGCTCCACCGAATGAACGCCAGATAGGTGACGCCGCCGACGAAGAAGCCCGCGATGCAGCGGAAGATCCCGTACGCGAAGGTGACATCCATCCCGGAATGCGAAACCGAGACGACGATCGCCATGCTGACGGCCGCAACGAGCAATGCCCCTTTGGCGAAATTCGCACGGAACGACAGGCAGATCGCGGCAAAAAGCAGGTACGTCCAGAATTCGGCTGAGATCGACCAGCTGGGGTGATTCCACCCGGTTGGACCGAAGCCGAGGGCGCTCAGGAAGCCGAGTTCAGGAAGGATCGTCGAGGCCGCACGCAGGCCTGTGAAGGGCGCCGAGCCGTCCGCGGCGCCCGGCATCAGCGTGCGGGCCGCTTCGTACAGCAAAAACAACACAAACATCGCGGCGTGGAGTGGCCATAGGCGTCCGAAGCGCCGGATGGCGAAGGTCGTCAGCGAGGCAGCGTCCTGCACTTTTTCCAGATACGCGTGGGCAATGACGAAGCCCGACAGGACGAAGAAAAAGTCGACGAACAGGTAGGAGTAAGTCACCAGGGGAGAAGCGTAGATGGCTCCTTCGGTGCCGAAACGTGACAGGGCGACGGCCAGGGCAGCCAAACCACGCCATGCGTCGAGCACTGTAAATCGCATCGGGAGAAACTCACGCAGGGTCCACTGACGCCATGCAATCATGAAAACATTAAGAATTTGAGGGTCTTGTTGGAGCATCGGAAGCGGAGCTTTCCCCCGCATTGCGCGTTGTCGTGGTCACTGGAGGAAACGTGGCCTCAGACCGGATGACCGTCGGAATCGTGATCCTGCGCAAACCCCTCGCCAGCCCTTGGGCGGACGAGGCCTGGCTCCCTCATGCCGTCCTGCCGGCCGTTCCATTGATCGAAGAGGGGTCGATGATCGGCGAGGCGGATGGGGCGAGGCATATTATGCCGGCTCGGCCGAGCTCGACCTGCACGCTGGCCAGACCGGACATTATCGCGACAACCTGACCTCCGGGCGCCCCTCGGTGTGGGTGGCGCTTCGCCCGGGCGATGGCTCCCGCCGCAGTGCTTTCGCGAGTGTCGATCCTTACGAAGGAGAGTCCATGGCGGAAGGCATTGGTGAGGTCGTCGAAGCCGTTCCGATGCCGTCTCTCGTGCAGACCTTCGTTCAGAGTTTCATCGATGCACACCACGTCGAACGGCCCTTCATCAAGCGGCAGCGCGACAAGACAGGGGATCGGGAAGGCGGCGGTCGGACCGTACGATCGCCCAAATCGAGCTGATCGACACCAGAATCCACGCTGACGTTGGATCTTTTCCAAACACCGCTGGTTGTCCCCGGCGCGTGCTCCGTGCCGCGCGTCCATCGGAGGAACGCCATGAGCACTGGTCCATCGAAACCCGGACGCCGCAGGTTCCTCCACGTCTTTGGCGCCGCGTCGGCTTCCGCGGGCTTGGGTGCTGCCCTCGTCCCGGTCGGGGCCGCGCCTGCGCAGGCTTATGATCCTGGAAGCGAGGAGACTCGGGCGCGTTATCGCGAAACCGATCACGTGAAAGCCTTCTATCGCACCAACGGCTACGAAACCCTGAAAAAGTGAGGAGCGCGCCATGCTGACGAAGCGCACGGGCGCTGCCCGTACCTCCGCCCGTTCTCATCCTGGCGCGATTGCCTCCGGGCTGGCCTCCGCCGCTCTGGATCGCCGCAGCTTCCTCCAGAAATCCGGCCTGACGGCGGCTGGCGTTGGCGCTCTGGGAGCGTTGCAACTCGGCTCGGTGCAGCGGGCCAAAGCTGCCGGCACGTCGGTCTCGGGACCGGAAGTCACGATCCGCACGAACGTGTGCACGCATTGTTCCGTCGGCTGTACCGTCAAGGCCGAGGTCGTCAATGGCGTCTGGGTAGGGCAGGAGCCTGCCTGGGACAGCCCCATCAACCGCGGGACTCACTGCGCCAAGGGCGCATCGATCCGCGAACTCGTTCACGGCGATCGCCGACTCCGCTACCCGATGAAACTCGCCAATGGCCAATGGCAAAGGATCGGCTGGGATCAGGCCATCACCGAGATCGGAGACAAGATCACGAAGGTCCGGGAAGCCTCGGGTGCGGACGCTGTTTATTGGCTCGGGTCCGCGAAGTTCACCAACGAGGCCGCTTACCTGTTCCGCAAGTTCGGAGCCTTCTGGGGAACGAACTCGGTGGACCACCAGGCGCGCATCTGCCACTCGACCACCGTCGCGGGCGTCGCCAACACCTGGGGCTACGGCGCCCAGACGAATTCCTACAACGACATCCGCAACGCCAAGACCATGATCATCATGGGCGGCAACCCCGCGGAAGCGCATCCGATTTCGATGCAGCACGTGCTGGCCGGCAAGGAACTCAACCGCGCCAACATGATCGTCATCGATCCCCGCTTCACCCGAACGGCCGCTCACGCGACCGAATACGTCCGGCTGCGCCCCGGCACCGACATTCCGGTCATTTGGGGCATGCTCTGGCACATTTTCCAGAACGGCTGGGAAGACAAGGACTTCATCGCCAAGCGGGTGTACGGGCTCGACGCCGTCCGCAAGGAGGTCGAGAAGTGGACGCCCGAAGAGGTCGAGCGCGTGACCGGCGTGCCGGGTGCGCAGCTCAGGCACGTGGCTGAACTCTTTGCGACCCAAAAGCCCTC